>NZ_JASCOY010000001.1:0-309327 GCF_029960075.1 Pseudomonas sp. PS02290 | reverse complement strand
TCAAACTCTTCAGTTCAATACTGCAATTAGGTTTTGAGAAAACCTTATAAACTTGGCTCAGCAATCGTTGGTTAAACCATGATTTCTCGTGGAGTAACTTGCGATGCTGATAATCTTGCGACTTCAGCCTTACAGCACAAGCACCCACACGAATTGCTTGATTCAGTTGTTAAAGAGCGGGTGGTTAAGATCTTTCGTCTCAACCGAGGCGCGCATTCTACAGCGTCTCTTGTTTCTGTCAAGCGGTTATTTTAAGAAGTTTTCAAAGTTTCCTCATCAACTTCAACCACTTGCGCTTCGCTCGACTTAACGCCTCACGTCAGCGGGAGGCGAATTCTACAGCGTTACAATCTGCTGTCAACTGCCTTTTTCACCGCTGTCGATTCAAGCATCTGAACCGAAGCATTCCTCGCTGCTTACTTCGTCCAACTCGTTGATTATCAAGGAGTTTTCCGTTTCGTCTGCGCCGGAAGTGGGGCGAATTATAGACAGATCCAGAGGGGCGTCAACACCTAATTTGAACTTTTGGCGAAAAAGCCAAAACCCTAAGGAAATCCGATACTTCCTTCTGTTCATATAGAGACCGGCTAAAGACTCCTGCAAGAGCACCAGCCCTTAGAGAACGCCCCTCTGACGCAAGGCAATTACCTCAGCGTCAGGTAATCCTAATAATCCGGTTAGAACTTCCAGTGTGTGCTCTCCCAACAACGGCGGCGCACGCCGATATTCAACAGGCGTGGCAGATAAACGGATCGGACTGGCAACCTGAGGAACAGTCCCGCCCAATGCATGAGGCAACTCGACCTGGAGACCGCGGAATTGCACCTGCGGATCTGCGAACACCTGGGCGACATCGTTAATAGGCCCACACGGTACGCCGGCCCCCTCCAACGCCGTGACCCATTCAGCCGTGGTCTTGAAGACGGTGGCCTGCCGGATCAGCGGGATCAGCTCGGCACGATGCGCCACGCGCTGCTCATTACTCGCAAACCGCGGATCGCTGGCCCACTGCGGTTGCCCGGCCACTTCCGCGAATTTGCGGAACTGGTTGTCGTTCCCCACCGTGAGAATGAAATCGCCATCGGCGGTGGGGAAATCCTGGTAGGGCACGATATTCGGGTGAGCATTACCCAGTCGCCTTGGCGATACGCCCGTCGTCAGGTAATTCATTGCCTGATTTGCCAGGCAGGCGACCTGCACATCCAGCAACGCCATGTCGATGTGCTGACCAGGCCCTCCCTGATCCCGATGCGCCAGAGCAGCAAGAATCGCAGAAGTCGAATACAGCCCCGTCAGAATATCCGTCAGCGCCACGCCGACCTTCACCGGTCCCGCGCCATCCTCCCCCTCGGGACGACCGGTAAGGCTCATCAGCCCACCGAGCCCTTGGATCATGAAGTCGTAACCTGCTCGCTTGGCGTAGGGTCCCGTCTGACCGAACCCGGTAATGGAGCAATAGATGAGCCTGGGGTTCTCCAGTTGCAGTGATTCGTAATCCAAACCGTAGGCCTTCAGCCCGCCAACCTTGAAGTTCTCGATGACGATATCGGACTTCGCCGCCAGTTCGCGGACCAGCTTCTGGCCTTCGGGTTGGGTGAAGTCGATGGTGACGGACTGTTTGTTGCGGTTGGCTGACAGGTAGTACGCAGCTTCAGACGTGTTTTCTCCGCGCGGATCCTTCAGGAAGGGCGGCCCCCACGCGCGCGTGTCGTCGCCGTTACCCGGGCGCTCGATCTTGATCACCTCGGCACCGAGGTCCGCCAGAATCTGCCCTGCCCAAGGGCCGGCGAGGACCCTGGACAAGTCCAGCACACGCAAATGCGATAACGCGCCCATTGCTGGCTCCTTAATAGAAGGCCTGGATGCCGGTTTGCGCGCGACCAAGGATAAGCGCATGGACATCGTGGGTACCTTCGTAGGTATTCACCACCTCCAGGTTGACCAGATGCCTGGCGATACCGAACTCATCAGAGATGCCGTTGCCACCCAGCATGTCACGCGCCATACGCGCGATGTCCAGCGACTTGCCGCAGGAGTTGCGCTTCATGATGGAGGTGATTTCGACCGCTGCGCTGCCCTCATCTTTCATCCGGCCAAGACGCAGGCAGCCTTGAAGCGCCAGCGTGATCTCGGTCTGCATGTCAGCGAGCTTTTTCTGGATCAGCTGATTAGCTGCGAGGGGACGGCCGAATTGTTGACGGTCCAGTGTGTATTGACGCGCAGTGTGCCAGCAAAACTCGGCAGCCCCCAAGGCACCCCAGGAAATGCCATAGCGGGCGGAGTTCAGGCACGTGAACGGACCCCTAAGACCGCGGACGTCCGGGAAAATGTTCTCTTCCGGCACAAACACGTTGTCCATCACGATCTCGCCAGTGATCGAAGCGCGCAGGCCGACCTTGCCGTGAATCGCCGGAGCAGTCAGGCCTTGCCAGCCCTTTTCCAGTACGAAGCCTCGTATATCCCCGGCGTCATCTTTGCCCCAGACAACAAAGACATCGGCAATCGGGCTGTTGGTGATCCACATTTTGCTGCCGGTCAGACGGTAGCCGCCTTCGACGCTCCGCGCACGGGTGATCATCGCGCCCGGATCCGAACCATGATTGGGTTCGGTAAGGCCGAAGCAACCAATCCATTCACCGGACGCAAGCTTTGGCAGGTATTTCTGCTTTTGCGCTTCAGTACCAAATTCGTTGATAGGCACCATGACCAGGGAGGACTGCACGCTCATCATCGAGCGATAACCGGAATCGACGCGCTCGACTTCGCGAGCGATCAAGCCGTAACACACGTAGTTCAGACCGCTGCCGCCGTACTGCTCCGGGATCGTGGCGCCGAGAAGACCTATCTCACCCATCTCGCGAAAGATCGCCGGATCGGTCTTTTCATGGCGGAAGGCTTCAAGCACACGCGGTGCCAGTTTGTCCTTGGCGAACTGCTCGGCGCTGTCGCGAACCATGCGCTCTTCTTCGGTGAGTTGCTGGTCCAGCAACAGGGGGTCGATCCAACTGAAACTTGCCTTGCCGCTCATGACTCTCTCCTCACCAAATGCGCTTCCGGACCTGCCGGAGAAGTAATGAAGCGAGCCTAGGCCTGAACCCTGGATCGAGCAAACGACGATTTCGCATCATCCTGTGTTAATTTCTCACTCCGAGACACGGCCGGTGCCAGCGGGCCGTCGCTGTGAGTGAGGCAAAGGTACATGCGTCGTAAAATCCCAAGCACCGCTGCGCTGGTGAGCTTCGAGGCAGCCGCGCGGCACGAGAGCTTCACCAAGGCGGCTGAAGAGCTTTCTCTGACCCAGAGCGCGATCTGCCGACAGGTCGCAAGCCTGGAAGAGTTCTTGAATGTCGGCCTGTTCCGACGTTCGCGACGGGGTGTGAAGCTTACGGAGGCTGGCCTTTCCTACAGCCGGCGCATCGCAACGCAACTTGACGCTGTTGAACGCGACACGCTGTCAGTGATGGGTCATCAGGGCGTCAATGTGATCGAACTGGCGGTAGTGCCCACCTTTGGCACGCAATGGTTACTGCCACGCCTAAAGGATTTTCAGAAGAACCACCCTGACGTCACTATCAACCTGACCAACCGCACGCGACCGTTTTTGTTTGCCGATACCGAATTCGACGCAGCGATCTACTTTGGTGATGCTGATTGGTCCGGTACCGAGTCCCACAGACTGATGGGCGAAAATCCCATGCCGGTCTGCAGTCCGGCACTGCTTGGGGCACGGCACAGCATCAGCGCTCAAGAGTTGGCCGAGATGCCGCTGCTCCAGCAAACCACTCGGCCCTACGCCTGGCGGCAGTGGTTCAACTTGCTGGACATGGGGGTGGCTCGCGACATGACAGGTCCCCGATACGAGCTATTCTCCATGCTCGCTCAGGCAGCCATGCACGACATGGGTGTGGCGCTCATACCACCATTTCTTATTCGGCATGAACTGGCCGAAAAACGCCTGGTGATTGCCAACCCTCACCAGCTTTCAAGCTCAAAGGCGTATTACTTGATGATTCCGGAGCGCAAAACGGAATCAGCGTCGCTGAAGGCGTTTCGTGACTGGCTGATTCAGCAGGCCAAGACCTACTCCCTGCCCTGAATGCCTATCCACAACACGCACGTTTCCGTGTAGTACGAAGATCCTAAAACCTACATATATCTTGATTTGTCGCATCTGCGACACACGCTTCTTTGTGCTCGCGTTATCCCAATAGTCATACAAATAGCGCTCTACAGCCTGATTTCGATTCATTTTAGGAATTTTGCCTTAACACGGTTGTGAGCACCCGTAACCAAGTAAATATGATTGGTATCAATGACTTAACCGGTTTTGTGCGTCAATCGGTCACAGGGTGACTTGTAGTACATTTTTCGTTCAGTTACAGAAACCCTTGAAGGCCTCTGGCATCCCCTGCAAAATGCCGCGCCCGGCTGTTTTAACGGGCGTAGTGATCGCAATCCCACCCCTCGGGCCGTAGCGCGCTGGCCTAATTAAGACAATAAGATCACGCAGGAGATTTGACGTGCACATTGGAGTCCCCCTCGAAACCCAGCCTGGTGAAACCCGGGTCGCCGCCACTCCCGAAACCATCAAAAAGCTCGTCGCCCAAGGCCACACCGTGACTGTGCAGAACGGCGCGGGCATTGCGGCGAGCGTGACCGACAGTGCTTATGAGGCGGCAGGTGCATTAATGGGCAGCGCCGCCGATGCGTTCGGCGCTGAACTCATCCTCAAGGTCTCCGCTCCCAACGACGCCGAGTTGCCGCTGATCAAAAGCGGCGCAGTGGTGGTCGGGATGCTCAACCCTTTCAATAACGACATGATCGCCAAGCTGGCTGAACGCGGTATCACCGCTTTTGCCCTCGAAGCCGCGCCACGTACCTCTCGCGCGCAAAGCCTCGACGTGCTGTCTTCCCAGGCCAACATCGCTGGCTATAAGGCTGTGCTGTTGGCGGCGCAGCACTACCCGCGCTTTATGCCCATGCTGATGACAGCGGCCGGTACGGTGAAAGCGGCGCGCGTGCTGATTCTCGGAGCGGGGGTTGCGGGGCTGCAGGCCATCGCCACTTCCAAACGACTGGGTGCGGTCATTGAAGCCTCGGACGTACGTCCAGCGGTGAAGGAGCAGATCGAGTCGCTAGGCGCCAAGTTCGTTGACGTGCCCTACGAGACTGACGAGGAGCGGGAAGCTGCCGTGGGCGTCGGCGGTTACGCCCGCCCGATGCCGGCCAGCTGGATGCAGCGTCAGGCTGTGGCCGTTCATGAGCGCGCCAAACAGGCGGACATCGTGATTACCACGGCGCTGATTCCCGGTCGCAAGGCTCCGGTGCTGTTAAGCGCTGAAACAGTCGCGCAGATGAAGCCCGGCTCGGTGGTGATCGATCTGGCGGCAGCGCAGGGCGGCAACTGCCCTCTGACCGTAGCCGACCAAGTGGTGGTCGAGCATGGCGTGACCATCGTTGGCCACACGAATCTGCCCGCCATGGTCGCGGCGGATGCGTCTGCTCTTTATGCCCGCAACCTGCTGGACTTCATGAAGCTGCTCTTCACCCAGGAAGGCCAGCTCCAGATCAACCTCGAAGACGACATCGTTGCCGCGTGCCTTATGTGCCGCGATGGCCAAGTCATCCGCAAGAACGGCTGAGGATAAAAATAATGGAAGAGTTCATCTCACCCGGTATCTACAACCTGATCATTTTCGTGCTGGCCATTTACGTCGGCTACCACGTGGTCTGGAACGTGACGCCTGCACTGCACACGCCCCTGATGGCAGTCACGAACGCTATCTCGGCCATCGTCATCGTCGGCGCCATGCTTGCCGCCGCGCTGACAGTGACGCCACTGGGCAAAACCATGGGCACCCTGGCCGTTGCGCTCGCGGCCGTTAACGTCTTCGGCGGTTTTCTGGTCACCCGGCGGATGCTTGAGATGTTCAAAAAGAAAGCGCCCAAGGCAAAAGACGAGGTGGCCAAGTAATGAGCATGAACCTCGTCACCTTGCTGTACCTCGTCTCGGCGATCTGCTTCATCCAGGCGCTGAAGGGCTTGTCTCACCCAACCACCTCGCGCCGAGGCAACCTGTTCGGCATGCTCGGCATGGGCCTGGCTGTTCTGACTACGATAGGACTGGTGTTCAAACTGGCTGCGCTATCTACCGACGGCGCCAGCGCAGGCATTGGCTACATCCTTATCGGTCTGCTGGTCGGCGGTACTGCCGGTTCGATCATGGCCAAGCGCGTCGAGATGACCAAGATGCCGGAATTGGTCGCCTTCATGCACAGCATGATTGGTCTGGCAGCCGTGTTCATCGCCATCGCTGCGGTGGTCGAGCCGCAGTCGCTGGGCATCGTTCACCACTTGGGCGATCCGATTCCTGCGGGCAACCGTCTGGAGTTGTTCCTGGGCGCGGCGATCGGGGCGATTACGTTCTCCGGTTCGGTCATCGCCTTCGGCAAGCTGTCGGGCAAATACAAGTTCCGCCTGTTCCAGGGCGCACCGGTGCAGTTTGCCGGTCAGCACAAGCTCAATCTGGTTCTGGGTCTGGCGACGCTGCTGTTCGGCATCACGTTCATGCTCACGGGTAGCCTGTTCGCGTTCAGCGTCATGCTGATCCTGGCGTTCGTGATTGGCGTGCTGCTGATTATCCCGATTGGTGGCGCAGACATGCCGGTTGTGGTGTCGATGCTCAACAGTTACTCGGGCTGGGCAGCGGCGGGTATTGGCTTCTCGCTGAACAACTCGATGCTGATCATCGCCGGCTCTCTGGTCGGCTCATCCGGCGCGATTCTGTCGTACATCATGTGCAAGGCAATGAACCGCTCGTTCTTCAACGTGATCGGCGGCGGCTTCGGTGGCGCAGTGGATGCCGGTGCTACGAGCGGCAGCAAGGAAGCCCGTCCGGTCAAATCGGGATCGGCTGACGATGCAACCTTCCTGCTGACCAACGCAGACACCGTAATCATCGTGCCGGGTTACGGGCTGGCGGTTGCTCGAGCGCAGCACGCGCTGAAAGAGCTGACCGAAAAGCTGACCCACGCGGGCGTCACCGTGAAGTACGCGATCCACCCGGTGGCCGGCCGGATGCCGGGGCACATGAACGTCCTGCTGGCGGAGGCCGAGGTGCCTTACGATCAGGTGTTCGAGATGGAGGACATCAACTCCGAGTTCGGCCAGGCGGACGTCGTCCTGGTGCTTGGCGCCAACGATGTGGTCAATCCGGCGGCCAAGAATGATCCCAAGTCGCCAATTGCCGGCATGCCGATTCTCGAGGCGTACAAGGCCAAGACCATCATCGTCAACAAGCGCTCCATGGCCAGCGGCTACGCGGGCCTGGATAACGAACTGTTCTACCTGGACAAAACCATGATGGTCTTTGGTGACGCCAAAAAGGTCATCGAGGACATGGTCAAAGCGATCGAATAATCGCTGCAACTCGCGATGAAACAACCCTCGGCGCAGGTCATGGCCGAGGGTTTTTTACAGCCCGGGTAAAAGTGTTTCTCGCGCAAAGGCGCTAATTAGAGCCTTTAGTGCGACCTTGGTAGCAGGACGAACGCTCCTCAAATCTCTAGACTTCGCTCACGCATCTATGTCATGAGATTAAACAACATGCACCGTGAACGAATCCGTCTGCCCTCGCTGATGAGCAAGATAATGAGCGCGGCCGACGCCGCTTCCTTGATCAAGGACGGCATGACCGTCGGTATGAGCGGCTTCACCCGCGCCGGCGAAGCCAAGGCCGTGCCCCAGGCGCTGGCCGAGCGCGCCAGGACTGCTCCGCTGAAGATCAGCCTGATGACGGGCGCCAGCCTGGGCAACGATCTGGACAAGCAACTGACCGAGGCCGGCGTGCTCTCCCGCCGCATGCCGTTTCAGGTCGACAGCACCCTGCGCAAGGCCATCAACGACGGCACCGTGATGTTCATTGACCAGCACTTGTCGGACACCGTCGAGCAGCTGCGCAATCGCCAGATCAAGGCCGTGGACATCGCCGTGATCGAATGCGTAGCAATCACCGAAGAGGGACATCTGGTGCTCAGCACGTCAGTCGGCAACTCGGCGAGCTTCGCCATTCTTGCCGAACACGTGATTATCGAGATCAACCTTGCCCAACCCATGGAGCTCGAAGGGCTGCACGACATCTATATACCCACCTACCGGCCAACACGCCTGCCGATCCCGGTGCTCAAGACCGATACCCGAATTGGCAGTCAGGCCGTGAAGATCGATCCGGCCAAGATCGTCGGCATCGTGATCAGCAATCAACCCGACTCGCCGTCGACGGTGTTGCCGGCAGACACCGACACTCAGGCTATCGCGGGCCACTTGGTCGAGTTCTTCAAAGCCGAAGTGCGGCTGAACCGACTGACCAATCAGCTCATGCCGCTGCAGGCGGGGGTAGGTACGATCGCCAATGCCGTCATGACCGGGCTGATCGATTCACCCTTTCACGGCATGACCATGTATTCGGAAGTGCTGCAGGATTCGACGTTCGATCTGTTCGAGGCGGGCAAGCTGGATTTTGCTTCGGGCTGCTCCATGACGCTGTCCGAGCGCAAGCACTCTGCGGTCTACGACAATCTGGAGCAGTACAGATCCAGACTGTTACTGCGCCCCCAGGAAATCTCGAACCATCCGGAGGTCGTCCGCCGCCTGGGCATCATTGGTATCAACACTGCCTTGGAGTTCGACCTGTACGGGAACGTCAACTCCACTCACGTGGGCGGCACACGGATGATGAACGGGATAGGCGGGTCAGGCGACTTCGCCCGCAACGCCCATCTCGCCATTTTCGTGACCAAGTCCATTGCCAAAGCCGGAGCCATTTCAAGCGTGGTGCCAATGGTCAGCCACGTAGACCATACCGAACACGATGTAGACATTCTGGTCACCGAGATCGGACTGGCAGACCTGCGAGGCCTGGCACCCCGCGAGCGCGCCCGGGTCATCATCGACAACTGTGTGCATCCGGCCTATCGCGAGGCGCTGAATGACTACTTCCGCCGCGCCTGTGCAATTGGCGGTCACACACCGCATGTGCTGCGTGATGCACTCAGCTGGCACCTAAACCTGGAAGAAACCGGCCGCATGTTGGCGATCTGAAGACACAGTTTGTCAGTGGCGACGACCTTTCGTCGTCACAGTTCGCAACCTGAACGCAAATTCTGCAAAAACTGTACTGCTGTACGGGTGATTTCACGTACTTCTAATGGGAAATGACTGGCCCAACTGACAAAAAAGCACACTTCTGGTGCAGACCCGTACAGTTGCCCCACTTCCGAACAAAACAGTGGTGATTAACAGTTAACTGGAGCAGCACAATACAAATGAACTGTGTCTAGAGAGAGACGGGCAATGAGAGGAATATTGTCACCAATCAAGTCAATCTCTAATCCCGCCACAAGCGGAAGGAAGAAGCATCATGGAACGCACCGTCAGTTCCGAATTGTTCTACGAAGACACCGCAAAAACCGCACAAGCCTCGTTGCCGCTGCGCATGTTCGCCAACCTGATGCTCTGGCAGCGTCGCCTGTCCAGCCGCCATCAACTGGCTCGCCTGGATGCACGTTTGCTGGCTGACGCCGGTATCAGCGAATCCCAGCGTTACGAAGAGCTGAGCAAGCCGTTCTGGCGCTAATATAGCGTCTGCTGGTCCCAGGCCAAGCGCCTCTCACCAGCAACCCGAATTGTTCAAACAAAACCCGTCAGCAGGTCACTGCTGACGGGTTTTGTCGTTCTAGGGTCGCGCAAACCACGCTAAGGGCCAACCAGTACAGTTTTACGCAACTCAGCAAATCCCATTACAGTCCAACGATCACGGGTAATTGCGGCAGATATGGAGTTACGTAGCGGCGACTGGCACAAGGCCGGGATAGTTCGGCAGCCCGCTTATAAGCTAATCTTGCGCCACCTTGACCATGCAGTCACAAGACAGCTCTCGCTGAGCTTCCCGATTTATGCGTCTGTGGTTTTCGAATCCCGTTATTTTGGAGTGCCTGTATGTCTCGCGTTCGCCTGTTGAGTGCCGCTTTCCTGATCGTCGCTGCCACCGGAGCCCAGGCTTCCAGCTTTGTGGTTACAACGGACACCATCGTCCGTGCGCTCGATGCTTCGTCCAACGCCACGTCTAAAATTTCGTCCTCCTTCCACGATGACAAGATCGTTCTGGCCGCCCGCGACGACGCCGCAAGCTTCGTTGCCAGCGAAGGCGAGATCCGAGGCGTGAAGCTACAGGGCGCCTTGCAACACATTCGCGAGGTTGCACCGGGCCTGCAAGCGTCGGACGCGCAACTCGCGCAAGCGATTCTTGCCATCTGATTCAGCTTCGCGACAGGTTCCTCAAACGCGAGCCCGGGTCTTTGCACTAGCTCTGGCCCAGGTGTTGCGCTAGCCTTGCGACTCGTTTCGCAGAACCTGAACAGCCCTGAATAACCATGCATTCGTTGTTTCGCCTCGTGCTTGCCGTCACCGCAGCCTTGAGTATTTCAACTCAGGTTCTGGCGTTCGACGTGACAACACAAAGCCTGGTCAAAACCGGATACGCCACCAGCCAGGTGACAACCGGGCCTTTCGATAGCAAGTTGATAATTGCCGCCCAGGATGATGCTGCAGTGTTTGTCGCCAGTGACGGCCAACTGCGAGGAGCACGGCTGGAGTCTGCGCTGGCGTACCTGCGTCAAACCCGCCCAAAACTTCATGCAAGCGACCTTGAACTGGCGCAGGCAATCCTCGTCCAATAGTCACTTTTTTTGTAACTACCGTATTTTGGAGACGTTCCATGCGTACCCCGTTGATCGCTGCCGCCCTTGGCCTGCTCTTGCTGACTGATATGGCACAGGCACAAACCCTGAAGGCCACCAGTAACATCGTCGTTCGCGCCCTCGGCCGCAGCATCGATTTCACCTCCGACACCACCTCATCCGTGCGCAACTGGAAACTCGTGCTCGAAGCGCGCGACGACGCCGCCAGCTATGTCGCCAGTAACGGTGACATCCATGGCGCACTGCTCGACGCTGCGTTCATCACACTGCGTGACCGCCTGCCTGAAGCCCGTAATGCCAGTGATCAGGACCTCGCCGAGGCCATCCTCGCACTGTGAAACGCCTCGCTGTCTGGCTGCTGACGTCGGCGCTCTCGCTGATTTGCACGAGCGCCTTCGCCGACCTGAGCCTGTCGTTGCACACCGACGGACTGAGTCCTGCGCAACAAAAGGCCAGCCAGACATTGCTCAACGAAGCCATGGCGCACCTGCCGCCATTGTTCGTCAGCAAGCTTGATCGCAAAGTGGAAGTTCATTGGACCGACGACATGCCGTCCAATGCCTACGGCCGTGCAGACGGTCCCTACCGTCTGGATCTGAATGAGCACCTGCTCGCAGGCCTGACCGACGGCAGCGCCGCAACGACACGAACCAACCGTCCTCACGGCACCGTGCGGGAGGAAATGCTCGCCACGGTCCTGCATGAGCTGACCCATATTTATGATCACGCGCAGCTCTGGTCCCCTGAAGACCGCAAGCTGATCGTTGCGTGTGCCCGGCAGGGCAAGAGCGTGGGGAAGGTTGGCCTGCGTGACAGCTGCCGGGGGCAGACCGACCGACGTTTCACGCTGAGTGATGATCCGCGCCTTCTGGATCTGGCGGGATGGCCGCAGTACGTCGGCCGCCGCGGTGACAGGGAAGAGCGCAATGGCCAGGTCGCGCGCAGCCCGGATATCTACGAAATCAGCAGCCCGCTGGAATTCGTTGCGGTGAACATGGAGTACTTCCTCCTCGATCCGGCCTACGCCTGCCGCCGTCCGGCGCTGTACGACTATTACAAGGCTCGGTTCGACTGGGCGCCAGCGACGAAGGATCAGTGCCCGACGTCCTATCCTTATCTCAACGCCGGTAACGACTTTGCCCGAGAGCCACTGGGCAAGCTCGACCCCGAGCGGGTGTATGAGGTCGACTACCTGCTGGCTGAGGCCAACCAGAATCTGGCGAGCCGTTGGGGTCACAGCATGCTGCGGCTGGTGATCTGCAAGCCCGGTCGCCCACGCGGCCCGGACTGCCGGCTGGACCTGGATCAGCACCTGGTGCTGTCGTATCGCGCGTTCGTCAATGATCTCCAGCTGTCCAGCTGGAGCGGCCTGACCGGCAAATATCCGTCGCGCCTGTTTGTCCTGCCACTGGGTCAGGTGATCGATGAGTACACCAAGACCGAACTGCGTGGCCTGGCCTCGGTCCCGCTGAAACTCTCCCGTGAGGAGATCAACGGTCTGGTTCAGCACGCAGCCGAGATGCACTGGGCCTATGACGGGGATTACTGGTTCCTGTCCAATAACTGCGCGGTGGAAAACCTGAAGCTGCTGCGCAGCGGCACGAACGATCCGCGGCTTGTCGGGCTGGACAGCATCATGCCCAACGGGCTGCTGGAAGTGCTGAAGGGCAGGGGGCTGGCGGATACCAGCGTGCTGGACGATCCCAAGAAGGCGCTGCGCATGGGCTACCGCTTCGACTCGTACCGCGACCGTTATCAGGCGATGTTCGATGTGCTGCGCAAGACCACCAACGTCAAGCAGACCACCGTTGAAGACTGGCTGGCACTGACGCCGCAGGAACGGCGTCCTTATTTCGCTCAGGCTGACCTGCGTACCAGCGCGGCAATGCTGCTGCTGGAACAGGCCGGACTGCGTCGTCAACTATTGCTCGCGCAGGATGAGGTGAAACAGCGTTATCTAAGTGCTGTGGAGCAAAAGGATAACGGCGTTTCCAAGGCGACCGGTACATTGCAGGACATTCTGGCCAACAGCGGATTCCTGAGTCGCCCGGCGGAATTGCTCGGCAGCGGCGGCTACGGTCTGCCGCAGGAGGGCGAGTGGCAGCGTCTGGAAGACGAAAGTAGCCAGCGCCAGAAACAACTGCAGCGGCTCAGCGGTGATCTGGATAAAGAGGTGAGGGCGCTGCTTGATCCCGACCGCGCCGCCGAGATTGCTGCGACCGAGGACAATCTCAAGCAGGTCGGTGATCACCTGCGGGCATTGCACAAAGCAGCCGGCGGCCTGGAGCTGCCTTGATCGTTGCGCAACTGCACGCCCCGCGATGATTCAGTCAGTTTCCCCAGGCTCACCCGGCAGATGCTCGTCCAGGTGCAGCCAGGGCAGGCGGCTGTCGGTCCAGATATGCCGATCGGCAGGCGTGAGCTCCGGGCGATCAAGGGTGGCGATAGTCACGTCCATAGTCTCCGGGCTGTTGCGGCTGAACAGCGCGACCTGCGCCCCACAGTTATTGCAGAAATACCTGACGCACGTCGGCCCTGAATCATAGGGGGTCGGACTTCCCGCCAACCATTTGAAAGCCTCGACCGGCACGCTGGTCCACGTCATGACGATCCCCCCTGACGTGCGCCGACAAATCGTACAGTGGCAGTGGGCAACGTCATCCACGGGCCCATCGATCTGGTAACGCAGATTGCCGCAATGGCATCCGCCGGTATGCAATTCACTCATGAGCAATCTCCAGGTTATGTAGGGGTCTGACCGCATCCTGGGGTCGATAACTCAAACTCCCGCTCGTCAACTTCAGAAGTGCAACGAAAGCTGGCTGAAAGCTTCCCCGTTTAGCATCACCTCACCGCCGGCGACAGACCGGTCGGCCAGGACGAACGCGCTTGACGTTCTCCGGCCCATCTACAACAACAATTAGGTGATTCCCGATGCTTGCATGTGCCCAGCAGTACCCCCTCCGTAATCCCCGACTCCACGCGCCGCTCGTTTTGAGCTGATGGATTCGTCTCGTCCGTTCCCCGCCGCGTAACGCTGGAGTATTGCTATGTTGACCTTCCTCGGCTTCGCCATGGTCGTCGCCTTCATGTACCTGATCATGAGCAAGCGCCTGTCAGCGCTGATTGCCTTGATCATCGTTCCTATTGTTTTCGCTCTGTTCGGTGGTTTTGCCTCCGAAATCGGCCCGATGATGCTGGCCGGCATCACCAAACTTGCGCCAACGGGCGTGATGCTGATGTTCGCCATCCTTTATTTCGCGCTGATGATCGACTCCGGGCTGTTCGACCCGGCCGTGCGCAAGATCCTCAAGCTGGTGAAAGGCGACCCCGTCAAAGTGTCGGTCGGTACGGCGGTGCTGGCGCTGGTTGTCTCGCTGGACGGTGATGGCGCCACGACGTACATGATCTGCGTGGCCGCCATGCTGCCGCTGTACAGCCGTCTGGGCATGAGCCCGCGCATAATGGCGGGCCTGATCATTCTGGCCGGCGGCGTGATGAACATGACCCCATGGGGCGGCCCGACCGCGCGTGCGGCGAGTGCCCTGCATGTCGATCCATCCGACATCTTTGTGCCTATGATTCCGGCGATGCTGGCGGGCGTTGTGGCGATTCTGGTGATTGCCTACTTCTACGGCAAACGTGAACGTGCGCGCCTGGGCGAACTGCACTTGCCCGGTGACGAAGGCGATCACAGCGACATCAGCGTTTCCCAGTTTCCTGAAGCCCGCCGTCCCAAGCTGATTTGGTTCAACGCCGCACTGACGCTGGCGCTGATGGTGGCACTGATCATGGGCCTGTTGCCGCTGCCGGTGCTGTTCATGATTGCGTTCAGTATCGCCATGATCGTCAACTACCCGTGCCTGCAAGCGCAGAAAGACCGCGTCGCTGCCCACGCCGGCAGCGTGCTGGCAGTGGTCGGACTGATTTTTGCTGCGGGGATCTTTACCGGTATCCTGTCTGGCACCGGAATGGTCGACGCGATGTCGAAGAGCCTGCTGGCCGTGATTCCTGAAGCGATGGGACCTTATCTGGCCGTGATCACTGCGGTGGTCAGCATGCCGTTCACCTTCTTCATGTCCAACGACGCGTTCTACTATGGCGTGCTGCCGGTACTGGCCGAAGCCGCTTCGCATTACGGCATCAGCCCGGTGGAAATGGCACGTGCCTCGATCGTCGGCCAGCCCGTCCACCTGTTGAGTCCGTTGGTGCCGTCGACGTATCTGCTGGTGGCACTGGCGGGCATCGAATTCGGTGATCACCAGCGCTTTACCCTCAAATGGGCCGTGCTGGTGTGCGTGTGCATTCTGATCGCCGCGCTGCTGATGGGAATCTTCCCGTTCTTCAGCAGCCTATAACGCAACTCAACGCTCCCTCTGGCGCAACCGTGCCGGAGGGAAAACGAACGCTCAAAGGAATACGTAATGGAATGGCTGACCAACCCTGAGATCTGGGTTGCTTTCTTCACGCTGACCGCCCTGGAAATCGTGCTGGGCATCGACAACATCATCATGATCTCGATCCTGGTCAGCCGCATGCCCAAGGCCATGCAGCCACGCACCCGCATCTTCGGCCTGGCGCTGGCGATGGTGACGCGGATTCTGCTGCTGCTGTCGATCACCTGGGTCATGCGCCTCACCGACGACCTGTTCGTGGTCTGGGGCCAGGGCATTTCGGGTCGCGACCTGATTCTGTTTTTCGGTGGCCTGTTTCTGTTGTGGAAGAGCTCGCAAGAGATCTACCACGGCATGGAAGGCGAAGAAGAGACGCTGGACGAGCCGAAAGGCAAGGGCGGCATGTTTCTGTACACCATCATTCAGATTGCAATCATCGACATCGTATTCTCGCTGGACTCGGTCATCACTGCTGTCGGTATGGTGTCCCACGTACCGGTGATGGTGGCGGCGATCATCGTGGCGGTGCTGATCATGATGCTGTGCGCGGGCGTCATCAGCGACTTCATCGAGAAGCACCCGTCGCTGAAGATGCTGGCGCTGTCGTTCCTGATCGTCGTCGGTACCGTCCTGATTGCCGAGTCGTTCGATGTGCATGTGCCGAAGGGCTACGTCTACTTCGCCATGGCCTTCTCGCTGGCAGTTGAAGCGATCAACATCAAGATGCGCACGTCGATGGCTAAAAAACGTGCGATGCAGGACCCTGTGAAACTTCACAAGGACGTGCCGGGTCAGTAACGTCCGCCGCACAGACGTCAAAACAACGGGGCTGTGAATGCCCCGTTTTTTATTGGCAGAGCGCAAAAGTGTGGCGTTCAAACACCTGATTTATGACAGATTTGTTTCAAGAAATAATCCGCTGTGCCATGCTGGCATTAAGGCCATAGGCCGACTAAAGCTTTAGTTGAGCGCGCTGTTCGATGCACCTCAAGCGCTTACGCTCGCTACACGCTGGACCTTTTAACTTTGCCCAATGGGCAACCTACAGGGGGCTCTCCGTATGCTGACCCTGCTCGATTTGCTTTCCGCCGTCGCGCTGTTGATCTGGGGCACACACATCGTTCGGACCGGCATTCTGCGTGTCTACGGCTCGCAGCTGCGCCGAGTCATTGGCCAGAATATGTCCAAACGCCCGCTGGCATTTGTCGCGGGGATCCTCGTCACCGCGCTGGTGCAAAGCAGTAACGCCACGGCGATGCTGGTCACGTCCTTCGTCGGCCAGGGCTTGATGGGCCTGACGCCCGCCCTGGCCATCATGCTCGGCGCCGACGTCGGCACGGCGGTGATGTCGCGCATCCTGACGTTCGACCTGTCGTGGCTGTCGCCGCTGCTGATCTTTCTGGGCGTGGTCTTCTTTCTGTCGCGCAAGCAGACCCGCGTGGGCCAACTGGGTCGTGTCGGCATCGGGCTGGGCCTGATCATTCTCGCCCTGCAGCTGATTGTCACTGCCGCTGCGCCCATCACCCAGGCGGCCGGGGTGAAGGTGCTGTTTGCGTCACTGACGGGTGATCTCTTGCTCGACGCCTTGGTCGGCGCCATGTTCGCGCTGATTTCCTACTCAAGCCTTGCGGCCGTGCTGCTGACGGCGACCCTCGCAGGTGCGGAAATCATCAGCCTGCCGGTGGCGATCGGTCTGGTGATCGGCGCCAACATCGGCAGTGGTCTGCTGGCGTTCCTTAGCACCAGCATGCAAAACGTCGCCGGTCGGCAAGTGGCGCTGGGCAGCCTGCTGTACAAGCTGATCGGCCTGCTGCTGATCACCCCGGTGCTGACCCCGCTGGTGGCGTGGATGGACACGCTGAATGTCAGTCCGTCGAGCCTGGTCATCAGCTTTCATGTCATCTACAACTCCCTGCGCTGCCTGATCATGCTGCCGACGGTGGGGCCGATGGGGCGTCTGTGCGCGTCGATTCTACCGCAGCAGGCCGAGATCAACGGCCAGACCAAGCCTCGACATCTGGACCTGACCGCACTCGCCACACCAAGCCTGGCGCTGGCAAACGCGGTGCGCGAAACCTTGCGCATGGGTGATCTGATCGACAGCATGCTCAATGCCATGCAAGAAGTACTGCGGGGCAACCAGACGGCGGTCACTCAGGAAGTGCGCCGGCTCAACGACGATGTCGAGGTGCTCTACAACGCCATCAAGTTGTACTTGGCGCAGATGCCGCGCGACGACCTCAGCGATCAGGACAATCGCCGCTGGGCCGAGATCATCGAACTGGCGATCAATCTGGAGCTGGCCAGCGGGCTGATCGAGCGCATGCTGCGCAAGGTCCAGCAGCAGAAAACGTCGCAGCGGCGGTCGTTTTCCGACGTTGGCCTGGAAGAACTCTCCGGGCTGCACGAGCAACTGATGGCAAATCTGCGTCTTGGCCTGTCGGTCTTCCTCAGCGGTGACCCGGAAAGCGCGCGCCAGCTGTTGCGCGAGAAACGTCGTTTTCGGGCACAGGAGCGGCGCCTGGCCCACGCCCATGTCAGCAGACTGCAACGCAAGATCGTGCAGAGCATCGAGACCAGTTCTCTGCACCTCGAGCTGATTTCCGACATGAAACGCCTGAACTCGCTGTTCTGCAGCAGCGCCTACGCGGTCCTTGAAACCACCGACACAGGCGCCTTGTCCAGCGAGGGCAACGCGGATTAGTCGTGGTGAACGCAGGGGCCTCTGCGAAGTCTGTTACACATACCGGCCCGCAAGGAAGCCCGTTTTTATGCGTTGCCTGCTGTTCGTTTGTCTGGTTCTGACATCCCTTTCTTCCATGGCCCTCGACCGGTTTCAGGTCGAGGGCTACGTGCTGCCCAACGGTTTGCAGTTGCTGCTCAAGCCTGCGGACAAAGGTCATGTCGCTATCCGCTTGGTCGTGGGCATTGGCTTCGATGACTTCAAATGCGAAGACAAAGAACTGCCGCATCTGCTTGAGCATCTGCTGTTCAGCGGGATCGACAACAGCGGTGAGGGCGGCCTAGAGCAGCAGATGCAGGCGTTGGGCGGTGAGTGGAACGCGTTCACCAGCAACACCGACACCACCTTTGTCATCGAGGCGCCGGCGCAAAATCAGCGCAAGGTGCTCGACCTGCTGCTCAATCTGCTGACCCACACGCAAATCAATCAAGCCAATCTGGACACCGCCAAGCGCATCGTCGCTCGTGAAGACGGGGGCCATTATTCGCATTTGCAACGCTGGCTGGACAAACGCGACCTGGGCCACGGCGCCAGCAGCCAGCTTGCCGTGGAACTTGGCCTCAAGTGCCCGGAGCGGCCTGAGGTCGATCACCTGACGCTGGAGCAGATCGAGAATATCCACGACAACTGGTACGCCTCCAACAACATGACGCTGATTATCGTGGGCGACCTCGACAAACTGCTGCCTGCCTACCTTGAACGCACCTTCGGTCAGCTCAATGCGGTGGATCCTACGGAACATCCGCCGCTGCGTTCGATCACTGAAAAGGCCGATCCTGAGCGCACGCTAGTGCGGGGCACGTTGGGCGATGGCGCGAAGCTGCATCTGCTGTTCCCCGAGCCAGACATGGGCGAGCAGCATGATGAAACCTGGGATCTGGTGAAAGCGTATCTGGACTGGGCGCTGTACAGCGAACTGCGTCTGGACAAGGGTTATTCCTACGGGCCATGGGCCGATCGCGAAGCATTTGGGGACACCGGTTTTCTCAGCCTGAACGCTGATCTCAACCGCGAAGACGTCGATTCGGCCACGTCGGCGGTACGCTCGATGCTCCAGCGGCTGCGCAAGGAAGGTATGGACCCGGCGACCTTTGCGCGGCTACAGCAGGCGTCCATTACCAAGCAGGCCTGGGCGGTTCAAGGCAACAGCGCGTTGGCCGACTATTACTGGGGTGCGCTGAATGATTACGATGATGGCCGCTTTGAGGATCCGGCCAAGAGGACCCGAGGCGTGAGTCTGGATCTGGCCAATCAGGCGATGCGTCAATTGCTGGCGCAACCCGGGTATCTTCGCGTTGAGGAGCCACTGCTCAGCTACGACGAGCTGTACGCAGTCGGATGCCTTCTGACGGCACTGGTGGCGTTGCTGATCCTCTGGCGGTGGCGGGTATACAAGAAGAGGCCGTTGTAAGCGAGGCGCTTGGCGTTTCAATATTTCGACGAAGTGGGCGCAGTCCGGCTTGGTTATTTTTAATACACCCAGCTCCGTACATCCATACTCCAACACCAAGACTCACCCACGAAGAGCGACGCCCCGAGATGCCAGACATTAATGCAATCATTCAGCACTCGCTGGTACAGCGAGTGCTGGAGTTCATCAAGCGCTACCCCGGGCTGATTGCGTTCTTCGGGTTCTGCTCAGGCATCGGCAGCTTCATTCTGGTGGATCGCCAGGCCAAGCTGGCGACCTGGATTGCGGTCATTCTGCTGGTGAGCTGGATCTGGCTGATGGTAGAAAACAGCGCCGTCGCCCTGTTCGCGAAGCTGTTCAAACGCGAGATCCCGCAGCCGCTGTTGCGCTACGGCACCCAGATGATCCATCAGGAAAGCCTGTTTTTCGTACTGCCGTTCTTCTTCGTCACCACCACGTGGTACAGCGGCCAGCTGGCGTTCACCGGACTGCTCGGGGCGGCAGGCCTGATTTCGATCATCGACCCGCTCTACTACAAATGGCTGGCGCCGCGCCGCTGGCTGTTCATGGCCCTGCACACCCTGACGCTGTTCGCCGCACTGCTCACGGCGCTGCCGATCATCGTTCACCTGACCACGGCCGAGAGCTACAAGCTGGCACTGGGCATTGCGATGCTGCTGTCGTTCCCGAGCCTGGCATCGGGCTACCCGATCAACAACTGGAAACGCGGCCTCGGTGTGGTGGCCATGACACTGGCCATCGGAGGGGTGGGCTGGATGGCGCGATTCTGGGTGCCGCCGGCGACGCTATGGCTGACCGAGGCGGCGATCAGCACGCGCTTCGATAACCAGAATCGCACCCCCGGCGGGAGCATTCAGGAGATCGGCGTCAACCAGCTGCGCAGCGCCGGGCTCTACGCCTACACCTCGATCAACGCCCCGCGCGGCCTGAATGAACGGATTTATCATGTGTGGCGCCATAACGGCGAGGAAATAGAGCGCATTGCTCTAGACATCAAGGGCGGTCGTGAGGAAGGCTACCGGGCCTGGACGCACAAACAGAATTTTCCGCCGGACGTGTTGGGTAAATGGCAGGTGAGGGTGCTCACTGAGGACGGGCAGATGATTGGTGTGCTGCGCTTTGACGTCACCGAGCGCGACCAGCCTGCCGTCACGCGCAACAAGATCAAGCCGGCAGGCCTGAAGCCAGGCACCGACGCTGCGGATCCGGATGATTCGGAGACGAAAAAACCTGCGGACAGTGCGCCAGCCGAGAGCCCATCTGCCCCGGCCAAAACCAACTAAGCTCGTCGCTATGACCCCACTGACCACGCAGGCTTCCTCCGCGCCCAAGGTTCCAGGACGCGTCTTACTGGACACTTCGATCAATCCCGTGCAACTGCGGATTGCCGGAGACTGGACGCTTGCCCATTACCGCGAACTCAAGCGCCAGACCGATGCGCTGAGCGCCGGATTCGGTCCAGCCACTCTTGTGGACATGGACGAACTCGGCGCCCTCGATACCGCCGGTGCCTCGCTGCTCGTGGAACTGCTCGGCGTACAGCGCCTGCGCCTACTGGCCGTGCAAGCGCCCAACCTGCCGGAATCCAGCCGCGCGCTGATGCAGACCATCCAGAGCGCACTGGCAGACTATTGCCAGCCATTCCGAGAGCCCGAGGCGGCCGTGGGCATGCAGCTGCTGTCGCGAATTGGCTCGGCGGTGGAGGTGATCTGGAAGGACACGCTGCAGCTGCTCGGCTTCATCGGTCTCATCCTTCAGACCTTCGCGTCCACCCTGTTTCGCCCCAAACGCTGGCGCACCACGTCCGTCGTCGCCCACATCGAGCAAATCGGCCTGGACGCCGCGCCCATTGTGGCGCTGCTGACGTTCATGGTTGGCGCGGTGGTAGCCTTTCTCGGCGCCACGGTGCTGAAAGCTTTTGGCGCGACGATTTTCACCGTTGACCTGATCGGCTTCTCGTTCCTGCGGGAATTCGCCGTGCTGTTGACCGCCATCCTGCTGGCCGGTCGCACGGCCAGCGCCTTCACCGCGCAGATCGGCTCGATGAAAGCCAACGAGGAATTGGACGCGCTGCAAACCCTGGGGCTAAGTCCTACAGAAATGCTGGTATTGCCCCGCGTGATCGCGTTGCTTATCTCGCTGCCCATGCTGACCTTTCTCGCGATGATCTGCGGCATCGTCGGTGGCGGCGTGGTCTGCGCTCTGTCGCTGGGCATCTCGCCGGCGATGTTTCTGTCGTTGATGCAGGCCGACATCGGCGTGCAGCACTTCCTCGTGGGTATCGCAAAGGCGCCCATTTTTGCGTTCTTCATCGCCGCCATCGGCTGTCTGGAAGGCTTCAAGGTCGAGGGCAGCGCTGAGTCCGTTGGGGCTCATACGACGTCGAGCGTGGTGCAGTCCATTTTCGTGGTCATCGTGCTGGACGCATTGGTCGCGATGTTCTGCATGGAGATCGGCTGGTGACCCGCCGTTGCGTTCAACCCGTCGAGACGGTGATTGAGGTCCGCGGCTTGAGCAATCGATTCGGCCCGCAGGTGGTGCACGAGAACCTCGATCTGGACCTGTATCGCGGGGAGATCCTTGGCGTGGTGGGCGGCTCTGGCGCAGGCAAGTCGGTGTTGCTGCGCAGCATTGTCGGGCTGCAAAGGCCTGCCGCAGGAAGCGTCCGCGTCTTGGGTCAGGATTTGCTGAATCTGTCCGACAAAGCGCGCTCTCAGGTGGAACGACGTTTCGGGGTGCTGTTTCAGAAAGGCGCGCTGTTCTCCTCGCTGACCATCACGGAGAACGTCGCGCTACCGCTGATCGAACACGCCGGCCTGAGCCGCGAGGAAGCGGAGCATCTGGCCGGGATCAAAATGGCGCTGGCCGGACTGCCGCTGTCGGCGGCGCACAAATACCCAGCGTCGCTCTCGGGCGGCATGATCAAGCGCGCGGCGCTGGCACGAGCGCTGGCGCTGGATCCGGACATCCTGTTTCTGGACGAACCCACTGCCGGGCTCGATCCGATAGGCGCGGGCGCCTTCGATCAGTTGATTCTGACCCTGCGCGACGCCTTGGGGCTGAGCGTGTTCATGGTCACCCATGACCTCGACACGCTTTATACAATCACCGACCGCGTCGCCGTGCTGGCGCAGAAGCGCGTGCTGGTTGCCGACAACATCGACAGGGTGTCGGCGACCAAGGACGCCTGGATTCACGAATACTTTCATGGCCCGCGCGGCCGCTCGGCCTATTCGGCGGCCACCCACCCACACGAGGTCTCATGATGGAAACCCGCGCCCATCACGTTCTGATCGGCCTGTTCACGGTCATCGTGGTCGCTGCCGCGCTGCTGTTCGGTCTGTGGCTCGCAAAGTCCAGCGTCGACTCGGCGTTCAAGGACTATCAGGTTGTCTTCAACGAAGCGGTGACGGGGCTGTCTCGCGGCAGTCCGGTGCAGTACAGCGGGATCAAGGTGGGTGACGTCGTGCAGCTGCGCCTCGATCCCCAGGACCCTCGCCGCGTGCTGGCGCAAATCCGTGTGGCCGGTGAAACCCCGATCAAGCGCGACACCTTCGCCAAACTGGCACTGGCCGGCATCACGGGTACATCGCTTATTCAGCTCAGCGGCGGCACACCGCAAAGCGAGGCGCTGAAAGGCGAGGGCGGCAACCTGCCAGTGATCATCGCCTCGCCGTCGCCCATTTCGCGGCTGCTGAACGACAGCGATGATTTGCTGAGCGGCAGCACCGCATTGCTGCACAACGCCAACGCGATGTTTTCTTCCGAGAACGTGGAGACGCTGTCACGCACCTTGCAGCATCTGGAGCAAACCACCGGGGCCATCTCCGATCAGCGCGACGACATTCGTCAGGCCTTGAAGCAGATGACGCTGCTGAGCAAGCAGGCCGGCGCGACGCTGGAGCAGACCTCTACGCTGATGCGCAACGCCAACCAGCTGCTGACCAGCGACGGCAGGCAAACCATCGCCAGTGCGCAGCAGGCGATGAAATCCCTCGAACAGAGCAGCCAGACCATCAATGCGCTGCTCAAGAACAACCAGAATTCGGTGAACGATGGCCTGCAAGGGCTGGGCGAACTAGGCCCGGCGATTCGCGAGCTGCGTGAAACCCTCAGTTCATTGAAAACCATCTCCCGCAGCCTGAATGCCAACCCGAGCGGCTACTTGCTGGGCAACGAAAAGAATAAGGAGTTCGAGCCATGAGGCGTGTCGGTCAGTCCATCACTCGGCTGTTATTGGCGGCCGCCGTGCTGTCCCTCGGCGCCTGCTCGATCCTCCCCGAGCAGGCGCCGTCAGACGTTTACCGTTTGCCGACGGCATCGCCCGCCAGCAAAGGGGCGGCGCCGGTGGCGTGGTCGTTGCGGGTGGTGCGGCCCAAATCCAGCGAGACCCTGGACAGCCCGCGCATCGCCGTTATCCCCGAGGGCAATGTCATCAGCAGCTACAAAGGCGCGCGATGGAGTGATCCAGCGCCGGTTCTGCTGCGCAACCGACTGACTGATGCTTTCTACCGTGACGGGCGAGTGCAGTCGATCAGCACCGACGACAGTAATCTGCAGGCTGATTTTGAATTGGGCGGGGAGCTGCAGGCGTTTCAGAGCGAGTATCGCGGGGCCGCCATCGAGGTGGTGATTCGTTTTGATGCGCGCCTCGCCGACGATCGCCAGCGGATTGTGACGAGCCGGCGTTTTGAAGTGCATCAGCCGGTGGCCGACAAGCAGGTGTCAGCGGTGGTCTCGGCATTCGGTCAGGCCAGCGATACGCTGGCCGCCCAAATGTTGCAATGGACTGTCGAGCAGGGTGAAAAGCGTTACACCGTTGCGCCGAAGAACCAGTAGCAGACGGCGATCGCGGCGACCACACCGGCGAATTCCGCCAGCAGCGCGCAGCCCACGGCGTGTCGCGCGCGCTGAATCCCTACCGCTCCGAAATACACGGCCAGGACGTAGAACGTGGTTTCCGTGCTGCCTTGAATCGTCGCCGCGACGAGGGCCGGGAAGCTGTCGACGCCCTGGGTTTTCATGGTTTCGATCAGCATCGCCCGCGCTGCGCTGCCGGAGAACGGCTTGACCAGCGCCGTCGGCAGCGCATCAACGAAGCGCGTGTCCAGGCCGACCCACTGAATCCCGTGACGAATGCCCTCAAGAATCAGATCCAGCGCGCCGGACGCTCGCAATACGCCGACGGCGCAGAGCATCGCGACCAGATAAGGCAGCAGGTTTTTGGCAACGTCGAAGCCCTCTTTCGCCCCCTCGACGAAGGTTTCGTACACCTTGACCTTGCGCAGCGCGCCAACCACCAGGAACAGCATGATGATGCCGAACAGCGTCACGTTGCCTAGCACCGACGAGAGGCTCGACAGCGCAGCAGCGGACAGCCCGGCCAGTACCGCCATGAAGCCGCCCAGCAGCAACGCGCCGGGAATCAGGTAAGCGAGCACCACTGGGTCCCATAACTTCAGGCGCTGCATGAACGCCACTGACAGCAGACCGACCAGCGTCGAGGCGCTGGTGGCGAGCAGGATCGGCAGAAAGACCATGGTGGGATCGGCGGCGCCTTGCTGGGCGCGGTACATGAAAATGGTCACTGGCAGCAGCGTCAGCGAAGAGGCGTTGAGCACCAGAAAGAGGATCTGCGCGTTGCTGGCGATGGTCTGGCTGGGGTTGAGCTCTTGCAGCGAGCGCATGGCCTTGAGACCGATGGGCGTGGCGGCGTTGTCCAGACCGAGCGCGTTGGCGGCGAAGTTGAGGGTGATCAAGCCTAACGCCGGGTGGCCGCGCGGCACTTCAGGCATCAGGCGATGAAACAGCGGCGCCAGGACTTTGCCCAACCAGTCAACGATACCCGCCTTTTCGGCAATGTTGAGAAAGCCCAGCCACAGGGTCAGGGTGCCGAACAACAGCACCATGACCTCCACAGACAGCTTGGCCATGGCGAAGATGCTCTCGACCATGGCGGCAAAAACGCCAGCATTGCCCCCGACCAGCCACTGCGCTAGCGCAGAAATCGCCGCGACCACAAAAAACCCAAGCCATAGGCCGTTCAGCATACAAATCCCCTCGCAAGATGCGGCGATGATAACGGCGGGGGCAGAAACAACAAACCCCGGCCGGGGCCAGGGTTTGCTGATTTACGCCAGACAGTGATTACTCCACCGTCGATTGACCCGTCGGCAGAGGGTCCTTGCCGCGCCAGTGCGGCAGGGAGTTCCAGTAGCGCTCGCCCTTGGCGTCGTCGTACATGCCTTCCCAGCGCGAGATCACCAACACCGCCAGTGCGTTGCCGATCACGTTCAGCGCGGTGCGCGCCATGTCCATGATGCGGTCGACGCCGGCAATGAACGCCAAGCCTTCCAGCGGAATGCCCACGCTGCCCAAGGTTGCCAGCAGCACGACAAACGATACGCCCGGTACACCGGCAATGCCCTTGGACGTCACCATCAGGGTCAGGACCAACATCAACTGCTGGCCGATTGACAGATCAATGCCATACAGCTGCGCGATGAACAGCGCCGCGATGCTTTGGTACAGCGTCGAGCCGTCGAGGTTGAACGAGTAACCGGTCGGCACCACGAAGCTGCTGATGGCCTTGGGCGCCCCGTACGCTTCCATCTTCTCGATCACGCGCGGCAGCACGGTCTCGGAGCTGGCGGTGGAATAGGCGAGCACCAATTCATCTTTGAAGATGCGCATCAGCTTGAGCACCGAAAAGCCAAACAGGCGCGCAATCAGGCCCAGCACCACAAAGGCAAAGAAGGCGATGGCGACGTAAACCAGAATCACCAGCTTGGCCAATGGCAGCAACGAGGCAAAGCCAAAGTTGGCGACTGTCACGGCGATCAGCGCGAACACGCCAATCGGCGCGTAATTCATGATCATGTGGGTGACCTTGAACATGGTCTCCGACACGCCCTGGAAGACCTTAACCAGTGGATCACGCACTTCCGCATTCAGGCTCGACAGGCCCAGCCCGAAGAACACCGAGAAGAAGATGATCGGCAGCATGTCGCCACGGGCGACCGCCGCGAAGATGTTCGACGGGATGAGATTGAGGATCGTCGCGACGAAGGCATGGTCATGCTGCACTTCGGAGGTGGTCTTCTCGTACTGCGAGATATCCACCGTGCCCAGCGTGCTCATGTCGATGCCGGTGCCGGGATGAAAGACATTGGCCAGCAGCAGACCCACAACGATGGCGATCGTGGTGACGGCTTCAAAATAGAGAATGGTCTTCAGGCCGATGCGGCCAAGCTTCTTGGCGTCCCCAACGCCCGCAATGCCTACGACCAGAGAGGAGATCACAATCGGGATAACGATCATTTTGATCAGGCGGATAAAGATGTCGCCCGCCGGCTGCAGGATGTTGCTGATCCACCAGGCCTTCTCGGTGTTGAAGTGGTTCAGGACGGCGCCGATGGCGATACCCAGGACCAGGCCGATGAGGATCTGCCAGGCGAGGCTCAGTTTTGCCTTCTTCATGTCATTACCTTGTTGTCATTGCCGGGACATCCCCCAACCACACGTTCATCATTGCGCTTGCCAGCAAGCGCGACGCCGCGGTCGCCGTCAGGACTGTCTCGTAAGTGGCCGCAGGCGAGCATCCGAGCTCTGAGCAGGCGAAAAAGGCGCAACTATTCCCACGGTGACTGTCATCGTCTAATGCCGTAAATGACTACCCCATGCCGAATCGGCATGATGAAAATCAATCATTTACGTTGCAGTGCGCCAAAAGAGGGCGAACGTAGTTGACTGGAGAATGCTGAGAAGTGGCTAAAACGTCGCCTGTAGCCGATTTACGCGAGGCGTGGTGGCAATATGACAGATTGGTCAAAGGTGGCCGACAAGCCATTTAAGCGGGGGATTTTTGGCGATATACGGTCGTAGGAAACGTAGAAGCAGCTCTGTAGGACTCTTGAAGACCGGAGACCTTGAAGAAAATAGAGGATATTTGCGCCTCACAAGTCCACTGTCGGATAAAGGCTAAAACCGTATCGGACGATGGACTTGCGTTGCGGCTTGCCTGACCCGGCCCACGTGTGGGAGTACTCCTTGTACACCTAGGACGCTTCAATCACTCCGTTGATCGTAACGCCCCGGCCCCTTGGTCATACGCGCACCGTCTTCGGGCTGCGCGCCTATCAGGAAGGTCTGTCAGGGACAGGTCTCCCCTCATTCAAATCAGTACCAGTTCGGGTCTTTCTTGAGCTGCTCTTTCAGAAGGCCTTGCATGCCTTCGTCCGGTTTGCCCAAAAACCGGTAATCCGCATGACGCGTCGGCGATTTGTCTGCGGGAAGTCCCGCCGGCACTTCGACCAACATGGCGTAAGCATGGGATTTGTCGAGACTGAAAGCGACGATGAGACGCTTGTTGCGGCAAGTGTCCTGGGTTTCGCAGAGCGGCCCTACCAGATACTTGTCACCGTCTTCGGTCACGGCGTTCATTTGCTCCGCGGCACCCGAGAGATTGATCACCCAGTCAGGCAGTCGCTCTTCCTTCTTCACGACGCTCGACCACGTCTCGCGGTACTCGGGATTGGAGCTCAAAAGCTCGTTCGCCCGAGACTGACCATCGTTGGCCGCCATAGCTGTAACGCTGGCGCTCCCAAGGAGCGCCAATGTCAGTGCATGGAAATGCTTGAAGCCCATATTCAGCCTCGGCCGCGACGGCCAAAGAAGAACGACACCACGAACATGACCAGGAAGACCACGAACAGGATCTTGGCAATGCCGGTAGCAGTACCTGCGATACCACCAAAACCAAGGACGGCTGCAACGATAGCGATGATCAGAAATGTGATTGCCCAACTCAACATGGTGAATCTCCTTACTGTTTATTGATTTTTTTGCTACGTCGAGGCGTCGGAATGACCCTCGGGGTAGATCGCGTCTTCGACCCGGAAGTTCAGAAAACCCAGCTTTGCTGACGTGGCGCTTCATCAGGAGTAGCGGCCGCGTCATCAACTTGCATGCTCAGGGCGACATCCGAGGCTTTCAGCGCACTTGCCTTGGCAAACGGTACGGTGTGGGCATGGGAGTAGTGGACCTGAGTCACTTCCTGCTTCTGATTCCAGTGATTGAACTGCTGCACACCAATGAGCGTGATCATCAGCGCCAGACTGGCAAACAAAACCTGCTGCAAATGCAGCGGTGAGATACGCAGTTTGTTGGCGAGATGTTGAGCGTTCATTCAGCGGACTCCTGGCAATCTTGTCGGCCGTCTGTTCGGGCCTTTGTTACCAAGGGTATTGCACGCTGTGTGCCAGCTTTCTGAAGGCCAATAAACCTTTATAAATCAATAACTTATAACTACCACCCGGAAGCGTCTTACGCGCAAGCTGCACGATTGAACATTTGCCATCGTGCGGAATGCACGAACCGCCTGACACCACGTTGGCGGCCGAATTCATTCAGGATGTAATTTCTAATCTCAGAACTGTCATTCGACCGCCGCGTAACGCTCTAGCCTGCGCTGCGCGCCGTGACGCGCAGGGTGTCGGCATCGACGCCTTTAACCCCGCGAATATTGCGCGCGATTTCGACCGCGAGTTCCTTCTCGGCGTAATTGGCCACCACACCGTCCAGCGTGACTACTCCGTTTTTGGTCTCAACCTTGATGTTCAAGCCATCGAGGGTGCGGCTATATATAAGGCTGGATTTCACCTTGCTGGTGATCCATGCATCGCTGAATTCCTCGCGAACGGCATTGGCCTGGAGTTCGCTCTGCTCTTTGATGGCCTGGGTATCTCGCGCACTGACGCTGATGAGGTTGTTCACCTCCGTCACGCCGTCCGTATTGGTGGCCAGGCTTCCGGCCAGCTGCTTGGCATCTGCGTCTTTCGCCTGTCCCTTTAGGGTGACGACACCCTGAGCAGCGCTGACATCGATATTCAATGCCTCGGTCACGCTGTTCCACAGCAGCTTGGATTTGATGGTTGCTGTCAGCGTTGCGTCGTCGAAACGCTGGGCCATGGTGGCTTTGGTGCCCGGATCGGCCGCGACCTGCGGATCGATCTCAAGCTGATTATCGACCTTGTTGATGCCCTGAATGTCGCCCGCTATCTGCGCCGCAAGATCCTTGTCGACCTGGTTTTCGACCTTGCCTTTGAGGATTGCCGTGCCTTGTTCCACATCCACGCTGATCTTGAAGGGACTCAAATGCCGGTTCAGGGCAAAGGCGGTCCAGATCGAGCCCTCCTGGCGCGCTTCGGCCAGTTGGGTCGGCAGATCGGCGGCTGCGGCATGGGCAATGACGGGCGTCAGTCCGAGCAGGCTGGCGGTGGTGATGGCCAGGGCGATCTTCTTCAACGGGGGCATGGGAATCTCCAGACAATTGCAAAAGGTACCTCTGGACAGACTGGTCTTTCGCCCAGATGTTCGGCGCGGCCTGATTTTGCCCACATGGAGATTCGGGGCAACGGTAATCCCACGTGCCCTGCCATGGATCAGCGCATAACGGCTTTTTTCAGAAGATCGCTACCATGCAGCGTAAAGAATCAATCAGAATGAACCATGCAACTTGCCCGATCTTTCCGGGACTAACACAGACTATTCACTGAGGAGCGTAGGAAAAATGGAAGCAGCCGCTGAGAATCAGGGCCGTATTCTGCTCGTGGATGATGAATCCGCCATCCTTCGCACCTTCCGTTATTGCCTGGAAGACGAGGGCTACAGCGTAGCCACCGCCAACAGCGCGGCGCAGGCGGAATCGCTGCTGCAGCGTCAGGTATTCGATGTGTGCTTCCTCGACCTGCGTCTGGGCGAGGACAACGGGCTGGACGTTTTGGCGCAAATGCGCGTGCAGGCGCCCTGGATGCGCGTGGTGATAGTGACTGCGCACTCAGCGGTCGACACCGCCGTAGATGCGATACAGGCCGGCGCCGCCGATTACCTGGTCAAACCCTGCAGCCCGGATCAACTGCGCCTCGCCACTGCCAAGCAGCTTGAAGTCCGCCAGTTGTCCGCGCGACTTGAAGCGCTGGAAGGCGAAGTACGCAAACCGAAGGACGGCCTTGATTCACACAGCCCGTCGATGATGGCGATCCTCGAAACCGCCCGCCAGGTCGCCAACACTGACGCGAACATCCTTATCCTCGGCGAATCCGGTACGGGTAAAGGTGAGTTGGCGCGGGCGATTCACGGCTGGAGCAAGCGCGCCAAGAAGGCCTGCGTGACCATCAACTGTCCATCGCTCACCGCCGAATTGATGGAAAGCGAACTGTTCGGCCATAGCCGTGGCGCCTTCACCGGCGCCAGCGAAAGCACCCTCGGTCGGGTGAATCAGGCAGACGGCGGTACATTGTTCCTTGATGAAATCGGCGACTTCCCGCTCACGTTGCAACCGAAACTGCTGCGCTTTATTCAGGACAAGGAATACGAACGCGTCGGTGACCCGGTCACCCGTCGTGCCGACGTGCGCATCCTGGCGGCGACCAACCTGAACCTCGAAGACATGGTCCGCGAAGGGCGTTTCCGCGAGGACCTGTTGTATCGCCTGAACGTGATCACCCTGAACCTGCCGCCGCTGCGCGAACGAAGCGAAGACATCCTGACGCTGGCGGACCGCTTTCTGGCGCGCTTCGTCAAGGAATACAGCCGCCCGGCGCGTGGCTTCAGCGAACAGGCGCGCAGTGCGCTGCTCAACTACCGCTGGCCCGGCAACATCCGAGAGCTGCGTAACGTGATCGAGCGGGCGAGCATTATCTGCCCACAGGAAAAAGTCGAAATCACGCATCTGGGCATGGCCGAACAACCGGTCAACAATGCCCCGCGTGTCGGCGCAGCGTTGAGCCTGGATGAGCTGGAGAAAGCCCACATCGGCGCAGTACTGGCCACCAGCGATACGCTGGATCAGGCCGCGCGCACGCTGGGCATCGACGCCTCGACGCTGTATCGAAAACGCAAGCAGTACAACCTGTGACAGGGCGCCGATGATGTTTGCGATGAAGTTGCGCACCCGACTCTTCCTGAGTATTTCCGCCCTTATCACCGTTGCCCTGCTGGGCCTGGTGCTGGGGCTCGTCAGCGTCATGCAGATGGCCAAATCTCAGGAATCATCAATTCGGCACAACTTCATCACCCTTGATATCGGCCTGAAGCTGCGACAGAACCTGGGCGACCAATTGGTCTTGATGCTCCAGGACAACCCCGATCAAGCGGCGATCAAGCGCAATCAGGAGGAGTTCCAGAACCTGCTCGATCAGGGCATTGATCATGATCAGCAGACCGGCGTTCCCAGCGGATTCGAAGCGGCACGGGTGAACTACGCCCGCTTCGTCAAAACCATTGAGCAATCCAGCGAACATGGTGACGCGATCCGCGACGATGAGGCCGTGACAGAGGCGTTCAACACGTTGCGTAACGGCTTGCTCGACGCCCATCGTCAGGCGCTTGAGAACATCAGCCAGGCCGAAACCGCGTCGAGATCGCGAGCGCTCTGGGTTTCCGCGCTGCTGGGACTGGTGGGGCTGGCGGTGCTGGTTATCGGCTTCGTCACCGCCCACGGCATCGCCCGGCGTTTCGGCGGCCCCATCGAGCAGCTGGCCAAGGCGGCGGACCGGATTGCCCAAGGGGATTTCGACGTTACGCTGCCCACATCCTCGTCGGATGAAATGAATCTGCTGACTCACCGTTTCGGGATGATGGCCGACGCATTGCGCCAGCATCAGAAAACCAATGTCGATGAATTGCTCGCCGGCCAACAGCGCTTGCAGGCGGTGCTGGACAGCATTGACGACGGTTTGCTGATGATTGATCGACAAGGGCGGCTTGAGCACCTGAACCCGGTCGCGCAACGGCAGTTGGGCTGGGAAGAAAGTCGCTTGGGCCAAGGGCTCGGCGAAGCGTTGCAACGCCCGGAACTGGACGAGCAGCTGTATCTGGTGCTGCGCGGCGGCACGCTGGAACGGGCACCCGATGACCTTTCCATCGAGATCGACGGTGAAGTCCGCCTGCTGACCTACAGCCTTACGCCGGTCAGCCACACCAAAGGGCACATCGTCGGCGCCGTGATGGTGCTGCACGACGTCACCGAGCAGCGCGCATTCGAACGGGTACGCAGCGAGTTCGTGCTGCGCGCTTCCCACGAGTTGCGCACGCCTGTCACCGGCATGCACATGGCTTTCGGCCTGCTTCAGGAGCGCGTGCATTTCCCGCCGGATTCGCGAGAGAAGGACCTGCTCGACACCGTCAATGAAGAAATGCAGCGCCTGATGCAGTTGATCAACGACCTGCTCAACTTCTCGCGCTACCAGAACGGCCTGCAGAAGCTGACGCTCGAACCCTGTGACATCAACGAATTACTCGAAGCGGCGCGTCAGCGCTTCGCCGATACCGCCCACGATCAGGACGTCATGGTGCTGCTGGAAACCCAGGAGCCGCTGCCACGGGTGCAGGCGGACAAGGCGCAGCTGGACCGCGTGCTCGACAACCTGCTTGATAACGCCCTGCGCCATACCCCGAAATCCGGCCTGATCCGCTTGCAGGCGCGGCGTCATGGCGAGCGGTTGATCATCAGCGTGGAAGACAACGGCGAGGGCATTGCCTACGGCCAGCAAGCCCGAATCTTCGAGCCTTTCGTTCAGGTTGGACGCAAGAAAGGTGGGGCAGGCCTGGGGCTGGCCCTGTGCAAGGAAATCGTTCAGTTGCACGGCGGGCGAATGGGCGTGTATTCCCGACCTGGGCAGGGTACGCAGTTCTACATGGCGCTGCCGCTCTAGACCGGCATTGCTGGGCTACGCCACATCATCCGCACGCCGCCCGGCGCTGCGTCTGCCGCCGGTCACCAGTTCAGTGAACTTGGTCGCGCTCAGGGGCCGGGCGAACAGCCAGCCCTGGCCATACATCACCCCTTCGCTTTTCAGCAGCATCGCCTGTGACTCGAACTCGATGCCCTCGGCGATCACCCGCAGTTGCAGCGCATGGGCCATCCGAATGATATGCGGCGCCACGCCACTGCTGGCGGCATCGTGGCCGAGGGCGTCAATAAACGCCTTGTCGATTTTCAAACAGTCCACCGGCAGCGTCTGCAGATAGGCGAGGCTGCAATAGCCGGTGCCAAAGTCATCAATCAACACCTGATGGCCCCGATCGCGCAGCGCCTGAAGATGATTGCGCGCGACTACCACGTCCACGAGACCGCGTTCGGTCACTTCAAACGCAATCTGCCGAGGCGCCACTCGATGCAATGCCAGCAGCTTCGCGGTTACCCGGCCGATGCGCGGGGCCATGACGTCGCACGCTGCCAGATTGACTGACACGTACAGGTGCGGATTGGCGCGTAAAAGCTGGCCGAGCTGCTCCAGCAATTGCTGGAGCACGAAATCGGTGATCTGACGGATCTGCCCGGTGTTTTCCGCCAGCGGAATAAAGAGGTCAGGACTGGTCAACGTGCCGTCCGGTCGCCGCCAGCGCACCAAGGCCTCGGCGCCCACGCACAGCCGCGTGTTGAGGTCGAAAATCGGCTGATACAAAACCTTCAGCTCTCCGCGGCGCAATGCCCCGTGCAGCTCACCGCCCAATGACTGCCGTTGACGCACCAGTTGCAGGACGAGAATGCCGATGAACAACGAAATCAACAGGCTGGCCGGGACCAACAGCCACCACGCACCGGTGATCTTCTGTTGCAAGGCACTGCGCGGGGTAATCAGGACCAGTTGATATTCCGGGCTCTGGGTCGGCATCCGGTAGACGAGTTTGTCTTGGGTGGACATCAGCGTTTCGGTGGAGGTCGGCGACCAGTCCGGCGTGGGCGGCCATGTCTGAGGCGGGCCAAGGACCGGGACTGCCTTGGAGCCACGATCTAGCACCACCACCAGACTGCCGCCCACCGGCAGGTCAACGACGTCAGTCAAATGGCCGCGGGAGGTGGAAACACGAAACTCCCCGCGCCCGAGCATCAGTGAAGCCAGGTTGTCGTCAGGCTGGGTGGAGGTATTCAGCCAGTAATCATAAGTGGGGCCGCGAATGTCCGGCGGCCTGGGCTTGCCAATCAGGCTCTGCCGCGTCCAGCTTGAACAGAACTGACTTTCACTGACGTACGCCACTTCGTAGATAAAACGGTAGCGCGAGTTCACCTGACGTAACTGCTCGATCATTGCGGGGCTGCAACCGCGCAACGGCTGCGCTTCAAGTTGATCGAGCCCGGCCCTCAACTGACCGAATAATTGCTCCAATCGCACCAGAAAGCGCTCGCCCTGTGCATTCATTTGGGCACGTTCGTCCTGCCGGGCCTGATGCATCGCCAGCCCGAAGCTGCCCGCCAGCAAGACGGCCGCGCTTAACAGCGCGGCCACTAATGCCAGAAGCCAGGGACGATAAAGTAAAGAGCGCAGTCGCGGCGTCGCCGTGAACATCGGCAGTCATCCAGATGGTGGGATTTCCATAACCACTGAGGTATAGCAACAAGCGCAGAAATAGTCCGAAAAAAACCGGCAATTAGCGGAATTTAGTGCCTGAAGTTAAGTACTTGCAGCATAGCTGCACTTTGCAGATCCGGCTCACCGTCAAATTTTTGTGGTCGATAGTGCATCTGAAACGCAGCCAGTGTGTGACGTGTTGCGATGTCCAGCTCACCGGTCTGCGGCGTCGGGTAACCCAGCAGCGCCAGTTGCTGCTGGAACCACACGATATTTGGTACGACGCCCATCAACTGGGTTTGACGCTGTGCGACCTGTTGTTCATCCGGCCAGATGCCCAGGCCTTCCTGGGCCAGCCGCTTCCACGGGAACAACGGTCCCGGATCGAGCTTGCGCAACGGCGCGATGTCGCTGTGACCAATGACGTGACGGGGTTCGATGTGGTTGCGTTTAACGATGTCTTTGAGCAGAACGATCAGCGCCTGAATCTGCGCTTCGCTGTACGGATACCAAAGCCGACCCGTAGGCGTGTCGCGATAGCCCGGATTGACGATCTCGATGCCGATGCTGCTTGAGTTGAGCCAGGTGCGCCCGTCCCATTCGCTTTCACCGGCGTGCCATGCGCGCTGGGATTCGTCGACCAGCTTGTAGGTGGTGGCCGGACCGTCGCCGATCAGGTAGTGCGCGCTGACCTCACCGTGGGTCAGCAAGGCCAGCGACCGGTCGAGGGAAGCAGAGGTGTAATGAACCACCACGAACTGCACGCGGCTGTCGAAATTGACGGAAGGGTGGCTGGTGTCGATCTTCGGACCGCTGCTGCAAGCGGTCAGCAGCAACAACAGAAACAGGGCGGAAATAGACTTCATGGCGGCACGACGTGTAGGCAAATAATGCAACAGTGTAACGTAACGTCGGCGGCGCATTCAAAAATGCATCAAGCCTACGCAGCCAACCAGACGAAGCGTTCAACCCTGCTCGATACGGTTACGTCCTTCGTGCTTGGCGCGGTACAGCGCCTGATCCGCACGTTTGAGCACCACATCACTGCGCTCACCCGGAGCGAACAGCGTGATGCCCATGGACACCGTGACCGTCACCCGCTCGCCCTTGAAGTGAAACGGGCATTGTTCGATGCCCTCCCGCAGACGCTCCAACAGCGCCAGCCCCTCATCCATCGGCGTGGTCGGCAGCAGGATCACGAACTCTTCTCCGCCGAAACGCGCAATGAAATCCGAAGCCCGTAACCGCTTTCGCAGCTGACCGGCGATGATCTTCAAGACCTTGTCGCCCGCCAGATGGCCGTAACCGTCATTGATGCGCTTGAAGTGATCCAGGTCGAGAATGCCGAGCAGCAGGCTTGAACGCTTCCTCTGCAACTGATCGATCTCATGCTCCAGCCGCTCGTTCCACGCGGCGCGGTTCGGCAGGCCTGTCAGTGTGTCGATCAGCGCCTTCTGCCGTTGTTCCTCCAGATGAACCCGGAAGCCCAGCGCTTCCTGCTCCATCGTTGCCACGCGGCTGGAGAGGGCTTGCAGGCGGGTGGCGACTTCCTGTTCGCGCTGATCGCGTTGCTGCTGATGATGATCCATGGTGCCAATCAGCCCTTCGAGACGGCTTTCCAACACGTGCTTCAGGCTGTCCAGATCGGCCGCCTGCTGCACACTGGTTTGCAGATCGTCGACGTGTTCACGCAATTGATGGTCCAGTTGACGTGACGCCGAGTGCTGATCGGCGTGGTCTTCGCTGGCAGCAAGCAAGCCGCTCTGAAACGACTCAAGGCGCTCGTTGAGCTGCTTGAGATAAGCCTCGAATTCGTGCTGGCCGCTGTCGGTGATGGCGAGCATCAGCACGGCGAGATCGTCGAGGATCGGCAGCAGTTCGTACCAGTTCAGCCCATGTTCAAGCCGGGCGCGCATGGCTTCGGCTTGCGGCCGATGGTGTTCAGGCAGCGTCAGTTCGTCGAGCAGGCCCAGCAGTGTTTCTTCGATATGGGCGGCGACCGAGCTGTAACTCGGCTCGGGCGAGGAGGGCAGCGCGTAGGGGCTGTCGTCTTCGGCGGCGGTCTCGTCAGGCTCTTCGTCTTCAGGGACGGTTTCGATGCCGTCGGCAATAACGACGGCTTCAGCAGTCTCTTCGGGATCGGGAGAGGGCGCTTCAGCCGCAGGCTCGGATGCTTCGTCGTCGGAAGACTCGGCGGCGGAGGCCTGTGGGACATCAGCGGTGTGGAGCGGCATCTCGGGCTCTTGGTCTGGCCGGGCCGGCTCGGGCTCTTGGTCTGGCCGGGCCGGCTCGGGCTCGGGCATTACCGGCTGGACTGCAACTTCCAAGGGGGGCGTCGGAATGGAGCGCTCGGGCTCTTCGGCGACAGGCTGGGGGACCGGCGGGACCGTGCTGCGAAGTTCAGCCTCCAGCTCAGTGTTCTCTGGGGCACCTTCCGGCACGGCGGCCGGATGCTGAGGCGCATCATCGGAAGCCTGCAGCCCGGCCGGCTCGGTAACGGAATGGGGCAACGGGGCCGACTCATCACCTTCGCCGCCAGCCTCACGGTGACTGCCAAACAATCGCTGCAGGAAACCCGGGCGGGACGCTTCATCCGGGTGTTCGATCTGCGACAGGGCCTGCCCCTGAAGTCCACTCAACTCGCTCAATAACAACGGCAGCTCACGGGCTTGGGTAATGCGATCTTCCAGGCTCTTGGCAAATCGCTTGAGCGGCTTGCTGACGTCCTTCGGCAGCGGCAACGCCTGCAACTGCGTGACCAACGAGGTCAACGCCGTGCCCATCTGCTCGACGCGCTGCTCGCGACGCTGTTCGGAGTCCAGCACCGCTTTTTCCAGGCGCGGAATCAAGGCTGCCAGGCCTGCGTCCATGTCGTCCTTGCGAACGATTTCGCGCATTTCCTTCATGCACGCATCAACCGCCTTGTCGGCACCTTCGGCCGCCAGGCTGCTGCGCACGAGGCCTCGACGCAGCAAGTCGAGCCGCGCGTTCCAGCGCCGCTCCAGTTTGTCTTGCTGCTCGATGCTCTTGAGGTACTTTTCTTTCCAGCGCTGCGCTTCGTCGGTCATTCCACAGGTCCGCGAGGAGATGTGCTTGTTATCGGCAGCGAGTCACCGATTAATGAGGCCGGCAAGCGAATCTCCACCGCGACGGGCAGATGATCGGAAATGGGCTGCGCCAGTACCTGCACTTTTTCAAGGGTCAGGGTCGGGCTCAGAAGGATGTGGTCCAGGCATCGCTGGGGACGCCAGCTCGGAAAAGTCGCTTCGATCTGCGGGGCGAGCAGGCCGAGATCGCGCAGTGGCGAGGTTTGCAGCAGGTCATTGGCGTGGGTGTTCATGTCGCCCATCAGCACCTGATGGCGATACCCGCCAATCAGCTCGCGAATGTACGCGAGCTGCCGTGTACGGGTCCGCGCGCCCAGTGCCAGGTGCATGACTACTACGACCAGCGCGTCCGGACCTTCGCCGAAGCGAACGAGAATGGCGCCACGCCCGGCGGGACCTGGCAGCGGATGGTCTTCGATGTCCCACGGACGCAAACGGCTGAGGACGCCATTGCTGTGCTGGGCGAGGCGTCCGAGGTTTCGATTGAGTTGCTGGTGCCAGTACGGAAAAGAACCGAGCTGGGCGAGGTGTTCGACCTGATTGATGTAGCCCGAGCGCAGGCTGCCGCCATCAGCTTCCTGTAACGCGACCAGATCATAGTCGCGCAGCAGATCGCCGATCTTCTGCAGATTCCCGGCTCTGCCATTGTGGGGCAGCAGATGCTGCCAACCCCGGGTCAGGTAGTGCCGGTAGCGTTCGGTGCTATTACCCACCTGGATATTGAAGCTGAGCAGGCGAAGCCGACCGTCGGCCGGCAACCCTGTTTCGTGAAGATGATGCTCGTTGACCTTCGGCTTGTGCCGGGCAACGACCCGTTCAGTAGTTCCCCAGCGCGCCATGGTCAGCGCTTACTTGGCGGTCAGCGTCGCGCGCTCTTTGGCGATCAGCTGATCGGCCACTTGCAGCGCTTGCTCAGGACCACCGGCAGTGCCGAGATCAAAGCGGTACTTGCCGTTGACGATCATGGTAGGAACGCCAGTGATCTCGTACTTCTTGGCCAGTTCCTTGTATTGAGCGATCTTGCCCTTCACAGCGAACGAGTTGAAGGTTTCAAGGAACTTGGTCTTATCGACGCCCTGGGTGGCGACGAACTCGGCCATGTCGTTCGGGTCGGTCAGACGCTTGCCGCCTTTCTGAATCGCGTCGAACACGGCGGTGTGGACTTTCTTCTCCACACCCATGGTGTCGAGGGTAATGAATAGCTGGCCGTGAGCGTCCCAAGGGCCGCCGAACATGGCGGGAACGCGGATGAAGTGGACGTCGGCGGGAAGTTTTTCGACCCATGGGTTGATGACCGGCTCGAAGGCGTAGCAGTGCGGGCAGCCGTACCAGAACATTTCGACGACTTCGATCTTGCCCGGCTCGGAAACAGGAACAGCGCTTTTCAGCTCGACGTATTGCTTGCCGGCTTCGATGGGCTCTGCTGCTTGAGCGGTCAGACCGAACAGGCTGGTGAAAATCAGAGCGGCGCTGAGAATCAGATTACGCATGCTTAACTCCTGGGCATGGAAGGTCACTTCGGTGGCCGCAGTTCGACCGGCCGAGGTGATATGAGTTCGCAAGTGTAACGCCTGCAGCCACAAAAAAGGGCAGCCGTTCGCTACCCTTTTTGGCCCGTCCGGGCAGGTCTGTGAGCAATTTGTTTTACCAGCCGTGTCCGTCAGGATCGCTGCCCTGACGCTCAATGCAGCCCTTGAATGTAAGCCGCGAGCGCGTCGATATCCTTATCGCTCAGCTTCGCGGCGATGGTGCGCATGACCAGCGTGTAGCCGTCGTTAGTGCGGTCACCTGCGCGGAACGCCGTGAGCTGTTTCTTGATGTAATCGGCGTGCTGCCCGCTCACGTGCGGAAAGCCTGCCGTTGCAATGCCCGCGCCGTGTGGAGAATGGCAGCCGATGCAGGCCGGCATGCCCTCATCGAGCTTGCCGCCGCGAAACAGCGCTTCACCTCGGGCGGCGAGATCGGGATCGGCAGTGCCGACACTGCCTTTCTGGCCGGCGTAGTAAGCGGCGATGTCGGCCAGGTCCTGATCCGTGAGCGGATTAAGCTGTCCAGTCATTTCCAGCACAACCCGCTTGCCGTCCTTGATGTCGTGCAGCTGCTTGAGCAGATAGCGTTCGCCCTGGCCGGCGAGCTTCGGGAAGATGGGCACCAGACTGTTACCGTCGGGCCCATGGCAGGCGCCGCAGACTGCTGTTTTCCCTTGGCCGGCGAGCGGATCGCCCACGGGCGATTCAGCGGCCTGCACGACGCCATTCAGGCTCAGGGTCAACAGCAGGCTCGACAGAAATGCGTTCATGGGTTGATCCGATGCGGCTGAAAGTACGGCCCTCATGATGGGCTGGCTTGAGAAGAAGCGGCCTGTTTTTGGACGTTTCAGTGCAGATGCCGGGCGGGCTCTTGCGTCGACAACACCCTTGCGGGGGCAGGACAAGGCACACATGAAAATCCGCGGCATTATATACTCGCGCCCATTGAACGGAAAAAGACACCCCGTTGCCGCGCACGTCGCAACGCCCTCACCGGATATCCCATGCAACTCAAGAACCCTATTCTCGGCCTGTGCCAACAAGCCAAGTTCATGCTCAGCGCTGCCAAAGTCGACCAATGCCCGGATGACGAAGGCTTTGAAGTCGCGTTCGCCGGCCGCTCCAACGCCGGTAAATCCAGCGCGCTGAACACCCTGACTCACGCCAGCCTGGCGCGCACGTCGAAAACCCCTGGCCGCACCCAGCTGCTGAACTTCTTCAGCCTGGACGACGACCGCCGTCTGGTCGACTTGCCTGGCTATGGTTACGCGAAAGTGCCGATTCCGCTGAAGCTGCACTGGCAGCGCCACCTCGAAGCCTATCTGGGCGGCCGTGAAAGTCTGAAGGGGCTGATCCTGATGATGGACATCCGCCACCCGATGACCGACTTCGACCTTTTGATGCTCGACTGGGCCATCGCCAGTGGTATGCCGATGCATATTCTGCTGACCAAAGCCGACAAGCTGACCTTCGGCGCGGCGAAAAACACGCTGCTCAAAGTCCAGTCGGAAATCCATCGCGGTTGGGGTGACGCAATCACCATCCAGCTGTTCTCGGCACCCAAGCGCATGGGCCTGGAAGAGGCTTACACCGTGCTGGCGGACTGGATGGAACTGGAAGACAAGGCACCGGCGGCCTGAATCGCAGGCAAAAAAAACCCCGGACTTCATGTGGGGAGGGGAAGTTCGGGGTCCAAGTCCAGACCTCTCGGAAGGGGTCCGGATATCTGCCAACACTTAACACAACATAGGAGCATGAATGGCTACGTCAGCCATTCGCAAACTCAGACCGGGTTTTGTCCGCCGAAGTTCAAAACCGGCGGAAATTTAATGATGGCGCGGTTCCGACTCCCTGCAGAATCGGAACGGCAAACCAGTATCAATGCGCCTCGTCCCAGTTGTTCCCCACACCCACTTCAACCAACAGCGGAACGTCCAGCTCGGCGGCGCCGCTCATGTGCACGCGGATGTCCTTGCTGATCTGCTCGACCAGATCCTCATGCACCTCCAGCACCAGTTCATCGTGAACCTGCAGGATGACGCGAGCATCCAGACCTGAGTCTTCCAGCCAGCCGTTCACCGCGACCATCGCCCGCTTGATGATGTCCGCCGCCGTGCCTTGCATCGGCGCGTTGATCGCCATGCGTTCGGCACCTTTGCGCAGCGCCTGATTCTTCGCGTTGATGTCCGGCAGGTACAGGCGGCGACCGAAGATGGTCTCGACATACCCTTGTTCCGCCGCCTGCGCACGGGTGCGCTCCATGTAATCCAGCACGCCGGGATAGCGCGCGAAGTAGCGATCCACGTACGCCTGGGATTGCTTGCGATCAACACCAATCTGCTTGGCCAGCCCGAACGCGCTCATGCCGTAGATCAGACCGAAGTTAATCGCTTTGGCGCTGCGGCGCATGTCGTTGGTCACGTCCGGCAGTTCGACACCGAACACCTCGCCCGCCGTCGCGCGGTGTACGTCCAGATCGTTGCGGAAGGCGTGCAGCAAGCCTTCGTCCTTGGCCAGATGCGCCATGATCCGCAGCTCGATCTGCGAGTAGTCCGCCGCCAGCAGTTTGTAGCCTTGGGGGGCGACAAACGCCTGACGAATGCGACGACCCTCGGCGGTCCGGATGGGGATGTTCTGCAGGTTCGGGTCGCTGGAGGACAAACGTCCGGTCACCGCCACCGCCTGATGGTAGGAGGTGTGAATTCGCCCGGTGCGCGGGTTGATCTGCTCAGGCAGGCGATCGGTGTACGTGCTCTTCAGTTTGCTCATCGAGCGGTACTGCATCAGCACTTTCGGCAGCGGATATTCCTGCTCGGCCAGTTCAGCGAGCACCGCTTCAGCGGTGGACGGCTGGCCGGTGGCGGTCTTGCTGATGATCGGCATGCCGAGCTTTTCATAGAGAATCACCCCGAGCTGCTTGGGCGAGCCGAGATTGAATTCCTCACCGGCGATGGCGAACGCTTCGCGCTCAAGCTCGGTCATTTTGTTGCCCAGCTCGACGCTCTGATTGCCCAGCAGATTGGCATCGACCAGCGCGCCTTGACGCTCGATGCGCGCCAACACGGGCATGAGCGGCATTTCGATGTCGTTCAGCACCGGCGCCAGACTCGGCGTCTTGGCCAGCCTGTCCTGCAGCACCTCGTGCAGGCGCAGCGTCAGGTCAGCCTCTTCAGCCGCATAGGTGCCGGCCTGCTCCAGCGCGATCTGATCGAAACTCAGCTGTTTCGCACCCTTGCCCGCGATGTCCTGGAAATTGACCGGCGTGTGATCCAGGTACTTGGCGACCAGGCTGTCACGGTCGTGGCGCGTCGCGGTGGAGTCGAGCACGTAGGATTCGAGCATCGTGTCGAACTTGACGCCCTGCACGTTGATGCCCTGGCTCTGGTCGCCGTCAATGGCGCAGTTTGCCAGCAGGTTGATCGCAAACTTGGCGTGCTGGCCGACCTTGATTTTGCTCGCGTCCTCCAGGATGGGCTTGACCGCTTTCAGCACCGCGTCGCGATCCAGTTGCTGCTGCACCCCCATATAGGAATGGGTCAGTGGGATGTAGCAGGCTTCGTGGGTCTTGATCGCAAACGACAGACCGACGATCTGCGCGCGCTGGGCGTCGGTGCCGTTGCTCTGCACCACGAAGGCAAACAACTGCGCGGCGTTGAGCTTCTTCAGCCAGTCGTCGAATTGGGTTTGCTCAAGAATGAGCTCGTACGTGGCTTCGATGATCGGCGCCGGCTCGGCAGCGGGGACGACTTCCGCGCCTTCCTGGCGGGCATCACGCTGCAGATCAGTGATCCAGCTTTTGAATTCCAGCTCGGTATACAGCGCCATCAGCGCTTCACGATCAGGCTCGCCGCAGTGCAGAGCGTCGAGCTCGATGTCCAGCGGCACGTCGATCTTGATGGTCGCCAGCTCGTAGGACAGGAAGGCCATCTCCTTGTGTTCCTCGAGCTTGGCCGGCAGGGATTTGGCGCCGCGAAGCGGCAGCGCTGCCACTTTGTCGAGGTTCGCGTAAAGCTCTTTCAGGCCGCCGTTGATGCCCACCAGCAGGCCTGCTGCGGTTTTCTCACCGACACCGGGCACGCCGGGGATGTTGTCGACCTTGTCGCCCATCAGCGCCAGGTAATCGATGATGTGTTCCGGGCCGACGCCGAACTTTTCTTTCACTCCGGCGACGTCCAGCACGCTGCCGGTCATGGTGTTGACCAGCGTGATGTGGCCATCGACCAGCTGCGCCATGTCCTTGTCACCGGTGGAGATCACCACCGGACGATCGGCGGCCGCGCTACTGCGCGCCAATGTGCCGATCACGTCATCGGCCTCCACACCTTCGACGCACAGCAGCGGGTAGCCGAGGCCTCGCACGCAGTTGTGCAGGAAGTCGATCTGCACGCGCATGTCGTCCGGCATGCTGGGGCGGTTGGCTTTGTATTCGCCGTAGAGCGCGTCGCGGAATGTCCCGCCCTTGGCGTCGAACACCACGGCAAACGGGCTTTCAGGATATTGCCTGCGCAGGCTTTTGAGCATGTTCAGCACGCCCTTGACCGCACCGGTGGGCAGGCCTTTGGAGGTCATGAGCGGCGGCAGCGCATGGAACGCGCGGTAAAGATAAGAAGAACCGTCCACCAGGACGAGGGGCGCAAGACTCATGTGCAAGATCAACCTTTTCGGCGGGGTCGGCGCTAGAATGCGCGGACCGTTGACGACAAAGGCACAAGGTTATCATGCGCGCGCTGAATCGCCTGTTACTGCTCGGCGGGTTGCTGGCCTGTTCGTGGCTGGCGGTCGCGGCGGATGACGAAGCGCCATCGGCAGAGCCTGATGTGACCATCCGTCAGGACAGCGACGGCTTCATCACGGAGTATCGTGCGAACGGATTCGTGTACGCCGTGAAGATCACGCCTAAACACGGCAAGCCTTATTATCTGGTGCGCGCCGACGGCACAAGTGGTCAATTCATACGTTCGGATCAACCGGACATGCTGATACCCCAATGGGTACTATTCAGCTGGTAACGCCCTACATTCACTCTCTTGCTGGCAGTCTTCTATGTCCGTTTTTACTCCCCTGGCTCGGCCCGAGCTGGAAGCTTTTCTCGCCCCGTACGGGCTTGGCGCCCTGCGTGATTTTCAGGGCATTGCCGCTGGAAGTGAAAACACCAATTTCTTCATCAGCCTGGAGCAGGGCGAATTCGTGCTGACCCTGGTCGAGCGCGGCCCGGTTCAGGAAATGCCGTTTTTCATCGAGCTGCTGGACGTCCTCCACGATGCCAACCTGCCCGTGCCCTACGCACTGCGCACCACCGACGGCCAGGCCCTGCGCGAGCTGAAAGGCAAACCGGCGCTGCTGCAACCGCGTCTGTCCGGCAAGCACCCGGCCGAACCCAACACCCAGCACTGCGTGCAAATTGGCGAGTTCATGGCGCACATGCACATGGCCACACGCAGCGCGACTATCGAGCGTAAAACCGACCGTGGTCTGGACTGGATGCTGGAGGAGGGCGGTAATTTCATCTCTCACCTGGACGAGGCGCAGGGCGCGCTGCTGACCAAAGCCGTCGAGGAAATTCAGCGTCGCAAGGCGGCCATCATGGCGCTGCCGCGGGCCAATCTGCACGCCGACCTGTTCCGCGACAACACGCTGTTCGAAGGCACCCACCTGACGGGCGTGATCGATTTCTACAACGCCTGTTCCGGGCCGATGCTGTACGACGTGGCGATTGCGGTGAATGACTGGTGCTCGTTTGAGAACGGCACCATCGATGCGCCGCGCGCCCGGGCGTTTCTGGGTGCGTATGCCGCGCTGAGGCCGTTTACAGCCGCCGAAGCCGAGCTGTGGTCGACGATGCTGCGTGTGGGTTGCGTGCGCTTCTGGCTGTCACGCCTCATTGCCGCCGAAACCTTCGCCGGCCAGGACGTGCTGATCCATGATCCGGACGAGTTCCGCAAACGCCTGGAACAGCGGCAGGAAACCCATATCCCGTTGCCGTTTGCGTTGTAGACATCAGAAAGCTTCGTGAGCAAGCTCACTCTCACAGGGACCGCGTTCAACTGTAGGAGTGAGCTTGCTCGCGAAGGCATCGGCCCAGCACTTACAAACCTTCCAGACACCCCGCCAGATCATCCGCCAGTTTGCTCAGCAATTGCTCATAACCCTGGGCGGTGGCGGGTGTATAGCCGCCCAATCCGTCCAGCTCGGCCAGTTTGACCGGCAGACCCGCACTCAACGTGTCGGCCAGACGCGGGCGAAGAGGCGGCTCGCTGAACACGCAGGTCTTGCCGAATTCGGTCAACCGCGCGCGCATGGCAGCGACGTGCTGAGCACCCGGCTGAACCTCGCTGCTGACGGCAAAGACGCCCGCATGCTTCAACCCATAAGCTTCTTCGAAATAATCAAACGCCTCGTGGAACACGAAATACTGCTTGCCTGAAATACCGGCGACCCGCTGTTTGATTTTGGCGTCCAGCGCGTCAAGGCGTGCGCTGAAGGCTTTGACGTTGCTCTCATAATGCGCCGCATTGGCCGGATCGGCCTGGCTCAAGTCAGCGGCCATCTTCGCCGCAATTACCCGCGCATTGACTGACGACAGCCACAAGTGCGCATCGACGCTGCCCGGGCGATGATCGTGGTCATGCTCGTCTTCGTCATCATCGTGATGCTCGGCGCTGGCGGTGAAATGACGCAGGTGCATGCCGGGCAACGACTCGACCGGGACCGAGGCTTTGCTGCGCCCGGACAACACGCGAGGCAGGAACGTCTCCATGTCCGGGCCAATCCAGTAGAGCAAATCGGCTTCCTGTACGCGCCGTACGTCGGACGGCCGTAGCGCGTAGTTATGAGGGGATGCGCCCGGCGGAAGCAGGACTTCCGGCACCGCGACTCCGTCCTGCACAGCCGCGGCGATCAGCTGAAGCGGCTTGATGCTGGTCAGGACGCGGACGTTTGCTTCAGCGGCAGTGATGGTTGAAAAACCGGTAATAAATACGACAAAAAGTAAAAAAAGTCGGGACACGATAACCACTCATGGGGGCAGGAACGGGTAACATAATAACGTCTCTCTCAAAGGCCGTCGCCGCTCATGTCTAAAACACCCCTGGCCAGTCGCCCCCACGATCACTCCCACTGCGTGCACAGTGCGCTCACTGAAGCCGACACGCTGTGCGCGGGCAAAGGCCTGCGCCTGACGGCCCTGCGTCGTCGCGTGCTGGAGCTGGTCTGGCAGAGCCACAAGCCGCTGGGCGCCTACGACATCCTCGCCGTGCTCAGCGAAGAAGATGGCCGCCGCGCCGCGCCGCCTACTGTGTACCGCGCGCTGGACTTCTTGCTGGAAAACGGTCTGGTTCACCGCATCGCGTCGCTGAACGCCTTCGCAGGTTGCAATCACCCCACCCACGCGCATCAGGGCCAGTTCCTGATCTGTCGCGAGTGTCACGCCGCCATCGAGTTGCAGCACGCCACCATCAGCGCCGCCATCGTCGACGCTGCCAACGAGGTGGGCTTTGACGTTGAAGCCCAGACCGTCGAAGTCGTTGGCGTGTGTGCCGGATGCAAGGCCGCCTGATGAGCGATGCACTGATCCGCCTGAAGGACGTCAGCGTGACCCGCGCCGGCCAGAGCGTGCTGGAAAACATTCAGCTGAGCGTCAGCTCGGGCGAAATCGTCACCCTGATCGGCCCCAATGGGGCGGGCAAGACCACGCTGGTGCGCGCCGTGCTCGGGCTGCTCAAGGCTGACTCGGGGGAGATCTGGCGCAAGCCGAAACTGCGCGTCGGTTACATGCCGCAAAAGCTGCACATTGATGCCACGCTGCCGTTGTCGGTCCTGCGCTTCCTGCGGCTGGTGCCCGGCGTTGATCGCGACACCGCTCGGGCAGCGCTGGTCGAGGTCGGCGCCGAGAAAGTCATCGACAGCCCGCTGCAAGGGATCTCCGGTGGCGAGATGCAGCGCGTGCTGCTGGCGCGAGCGCTATTGCGCAAACCGGAGCTGCTGGTGCTCGACGAGCCGGTGCAGGGCGTGGATGTCGCCGGACAGGCCGAGCTGTACGCGCTGATCACTCAGCTGCGCAATCGGCATCAATGCGGTGTGCTGATGGTTTCCCATGACCTGCACCTTGTGATGAGCACCACCGATCAAGTGGTCTGCCTCAATCGCCACGTGTGCTGCTCCGGTCACCCCGAGCAGGTCAGTAACGATCCGGCTTTCGTTGAGCTGTTCGGCCTGAACGCGCCGAGCCTGGCGATCTATCACCACCATCACGATCATGCGCACGACCTGCATGGCGAAGTCTGCCAACCCGCTCAAGTCCACGATCACGTTCATACCCACACTCACGACTACGGGGACAGCTGCAAGCATGGCTGATTTTCTTCTTTACGCCTTGCTCGCAGGCCTCGCGTTAGCGGTAGTGGCAGGCCCTTTGGGGTCTTTCGTGGTGTGGCGGCGCATGGCTTATTTCGGCGACACGCTGTCCCATGCCGCGCTGCTCGGCGTGGCGCTGGGCTTTCTGCTGGATATCAGTCCGACGATCGCCGTCACCGTGGGCTGCCTGTTGCTGGCAGTGTTGCTGGTGACCCTGCAGCAGCGTCAACCGCTGGCCTCCGACACGCTGCTGGGCATTCTGGCGCCAAGCACCTTGTCCCTCGGGCTGGTGGTGCTGAGCTTCATGCGTGACGTGCGCATTGACCTGATGGGCTATCTGTTCGGCGACCTGCTCGCCATCAGCCCGAACGATCTGGCGTGGATTCTCGCGGGCAGCGCGTTGGTGCTGGTGTTGATCTGTGCGCTGTGGCGACCGCTGCTGGCCATCACCGTGCATGAAGAACTCGCGACGGTTGAAGGTCTGCCGGTGGCGACCCTGCGCATGACCTTGATGCTGCTGATTGCCGTGGTCATCGCGGTGGCCATGAAGATCGTCGGCGTGTTGCTGATTACCTCGCTGTTGATCATCCCCGCCGCTGCGGCACAGCGTCACGCCCGCTCGCCGGAGCAAATGGCCCTGGGGGCAAGCATCATCGGCGTCATTGCGGTGTGCGCGGGTCTGGCGTTGTCATGGTTCAAGGACACCCCGGCAGGCCCGTCCATCGTGGTCTCGGCAGCGGCGTTGTTTCTGCTCAGCTTCCTTTTGCCCAAGCGGTAGAACCTTGGGTGGCGCGTAGAGTCATACTCCGCAATAATCCAATGGCGGCAATGTGCAATGACTCCTTGCGCGCCCACCGATAGTCATCAGTTATTTTCGGTGCAAGTCACTTGTGTGTAGACTTGCTCGTTTTTTGCGCAAATAGAGAATCGCAGGAATGAAGCCGTTCGCATCCCGTTATCTGCTGCTTGCTGCATTTTCCGTTCTGTTGAGCGCTTGCCAGAGCAAGCCCGTCGAGCAGCCCGCGCCTGTGGCTGCGCCCGATGCCTATCAGCAGCTGGAACAGAATATCGCCAGCAGCGAGTTGGCGACCGCCGAAGATCAACTCGCTGCGCTGCAAAGCAAATCCCCGGACGATCCCCGACTCGAGCAGTACCAGCGTCAATTGGCCGAGGCGTACCTGAGCCGTAGCCAGATCGTGCTGCAAAAGGGCGACATGAACGCTGCCGCAACCGCGCTCAGCCGCGCCCGTGCCTTGATGCCAAAAGCCCCGGCGCTGACCAGCGGCGTCAACGGTGCCATCGCCCACGCCCGTAAAGCCGAGCTGGAGAAGGCAGAAGCCGATCTGCGGGCTGCCGAAGCCAAGCGCAAGGCGAAAGTAATCGACCCGAGCGCCGAGAGCACGACCATCGAGCTGAAGCTCAGCGACATGAAACAGCTGCGACGTCAGCTGAGCGACATCGCTGAAGACGTGACAGCCTTCAATTGCGACGTCACTGTGCAGGTGCCGCGCACCGACGACTACCCTTGGCTGGCGACCTTGCTGACCAAGCGTGTCACGAAGATCAACCCCGATTTCGAATTGCAGATGCAGCGTGAAATCGAGCGCACCGAGCCTGCGAAGATCGTGCTGAAACCCGCTCAGCTCTGATCGATTTTTGATCAAAAGAAAAGGCGTAGCCCTCGCGGGCAACGCCTTTTTTGTTGCAGCTAGTCCTGCAGATTACGCAGGAATTGCCTTCGCTTTTGGCTCACGAGCCCAAACGCGATGTTGTTGGATCGCCTTGAAAAACGCCTTGAACGAGGCGCTGTCCGAAACGGCCAGCAAGCCGGCATCGGCTTCCAGACGCAGCAGGTCGATCAGTTTCTGTGCATCACCCGCGTAAGCAATGGCTTTGAGGTGCTTGTACGCCTCAAGCACGTAATGCAGTGCCACGCCGTCGCCGCTCAGGGCTTTGATCGAAGCGTCGCCGCCCGGGATGAACACGGCGTCGAACGCAACCGATGGCAAACCTTCCATCGAAGCGTCAACGGCCAGGGACGCGCCGCCTGCGGTCTTGACCGGCGCGGAGGTAGGACCCAGCACCTTGGCGTGTGCGCCTTCGGCTTCCACCGCCGCTTTCATCGCCGCTACCGCTTTGTCGTCGACGCCATTGGCGACCAGGATGGCAACTTTGCGCGAAGCGATGTCGGCAGGCAGCAGGTTCGCCTGGCTCAGCAGCGGCGATTTGTCGACGCTCAGCTTGCCGTTGCTTTGCGCTTGGACGGTCGCTGCTTTCGGCGCCGGCAAGCCAAGCTTTTCAGCCACACGTTCAGCCAGGGTGAGGTCGATATTCGCGAGAATCTCGTTCACCTGACGTGCGCGGATGTGCTCACGCTCAACCTTGCCCAGCTCGAAGCTGTACGCCGCGATGATGTGCTCTTTCTCGTGCTCGCTCATGCTGTTGAAGAACAGCGTGGCCTGGGAGAAGTGATCGCCAAATGAGGGGCTGCGCTCACGCACCTTCTCTGCCGAGACGCGCTCGTGATAAGTCTCGAAGCCGCCATCCTCAGGACCTGCAGGGGTTTCTTTCGGCCAGCCGCCGTCGATCGAGTTAGGCTCGTAGGAAGCACGGCCCTTGTCGATGGTGGTGCGGTGTTGCGCATCACGCTGGTTGTTGTGGTTCGGCGAGACCGGACGGTTGATCGGGATCTCGTGGAAGTTCGGCCCACCCAGTCGGCTGATCTGCGTATCGGTGTAGGAAAACAGACGACCCTGCAGCAGTGGATCGTTGGAGAAGTCGATACCCGGCACGACATGGCCTGGGCAGAACGCAACCTGCTCGGTTTCGGCGAAGTAGTTGTCCGGGTTGCGGTTAAGCACCATTTTGCCCAGCGGCGTTACCGGCACCAACTCTTCCGGGATGATCTTGGTCGGGTCCAGAAGGTCGAAGTCGAACTTGTGCTCATCTTCCTCGGCGACAATCTGTACGCCCAGTTCCCATTCCGGGTAGTCGCCCATCTCAATGGACTCCCACAGGTCGCGGCGATGGAAGTCGGTGTCCTTGCCCGCAAGCTTCTGCGCTTCGTCCCACACCAGGGAGCAGGTGCCGTACTTGGGCTTCCAGTGGAATTTGACGAACGAGGACTTACCTTCGGTGTTGATCATGCGGAAGGTGTGGATGCCGAAACCCTGCATGGAGCGCAGGCTTTTCGGGATCGCACGGTCCGACATGGTCCACAGCACCATGTGCGCGGATTCCGGCACCAGGGAAACGAAGTCCCAGAAGGTGTCGTGGGCCGAGCCGCCGGTAGGGATTTCGTTGTGAGGCTCTGGCTTCACGGCATGTACGAAATCGGGGAACTTGATGGCGTCCTGGATGAAGAACACCGGCATGTTGTTGCCGACCAGGTCGTAGTTGCCTTCGCCGGTGTAGAACTTGACCGCGAAGCCACGTACGTCACGGACTGTATCGCCGGAGCCACGTGGGCCTTGAACTGTGGAAAAGCGTACGAACACCGGGGTTTTCTTGCCCGGATCACGCAGGAATTCCGCCTTGGACAGCGCCGAATGGTTCTCGTAGGTCTGGAAGTAACCGTGGGCCGCGGTACCGCGCGCGTGAACAATGCGCTCCGGAATGCGTTCATGGTCAAAGTGGGTGATCTTCTCGCGCATGATGAAGTCTTCGAGCAGCGAAGGGCCGCGCGATCCGACTTTCAGCGTGTTCTGGTTGTCGGAGATCTTAACGCCCTGATTGGTGCGCAAAGCCTCGCCGGTAGCGTCGGAGCGGAACGTTTCAAGACTTTCGATCTTGGCATTGGTGTTGCCACGGTCCAGCGTGTCAGTGCCAGCCAGTTCACTGTTGCCGTTGGGGCTAACAGGTGGATTGGTGTTCTTACTCATCAGGCAAAACTCCTCAGTTCGGACGGCTCCTTTTTTAGCCTCCAACGACGTGGAGGCAGCAGAAGCTCGTAGGCGGAAATGCCTGACATGCAGCCAGGCAATATTCAGGCGCTAAGTAAATGACTGACGATGAAATCAGCCGTTCCGTTTGTTTTTCCGATTCTTCGATTTCCATCGCCAGACTGACAGGCGGCCATCCATATGACCATTCGGCAGGTGCAGTGCGAAATAAATGCTAAGAAGGCTGGGCCCAACCCGGATTTCACAGGCTAAAATGCGCGCCCGGTTTACCCAGCCGAAGCCGAAATGGCATCGCTCAGCAGCGTGATGAAGGCCCGAGTCTCCACGCTGATTTTTCAACGCGCCCCACAAGGTTCGCTCCGTGATCGAGTTCCAAAACGTCCACAAAACCTATCGGGTCGCCGACCGGGAAATTCCCGCGCTGCACCCCACCAGCCTGCGCATCGAAAACGGCCAGGTGTTTGGCCTGATCGGCCACTCCGGCGCCGGCAAGAGCACGATGCTTCGCCTGATCAACCGCCTTGAAGCCCCTAGCGGCGGCAAGATTCTGGTCGATGACGTCGATGTCACCGCACTGGACGCCGACGGTCTGCGCGGCTTCCGCCGCCAGGTCGGCATGATCTTCCAGCACTTCAATCTGCTGTCGTCCAAGACGGTGGCCGATAACGTCGCCATGCCGCTGACGCTGGCCGGGGACATGTCCCGCGCGCAGATCGATCAGCGCGTGGCCGAACTGCTCGCCCGCGTGGGTCTTTCCGATCACGCCAAAAAATACCCGGCGCAGTTATCTGGCGGTCAGAAGCAGCGGGTCGGCATCGCCCGCGCGCTGGCGACCAAGCCAAAGATTCTGCTGTGCGACGAGGCCACCAGCGCCCTAGACCCACAAACCACGGCATCGGTGTTGCAGCTGCTGGCCGAGATCAATCGCGAACTGCAGCTGACCATCGTGCTCATCACCCACGAAATGGACGTGATACGTCGCGTCTGCGATCAGGTGGCGGTCATGGATGCGGGCGTGATCGTCGAACAGGGCGCTGTGGCCGATGTGTTTCTGCATCCCAAGCACCCGACCACTCGCCGCTTTGTGCAGGAAGACGAAGAAGTCGACGAAAACCAGCTGAACAGCGATTTCGCCCATGTTCAGGGCCGTATCGTGCGCCTGACGTTTCAGGGCGACGCGACCTACGCGCCATTGCTGGGAACGGTCGCGCGGGAAACCGGCGTGGACTACAGCATTCTGGCCGGCCGTATCGACCGCATCAAAGACACGCCTTACGGGCAACTGACGCTGGCCATCACCGGTGGTGACATGGACGCCGCGTTCGCCCGCTTCACCGCAGCCGACGTTCACATGGAGGTCCTGCGCTGATGGACACATTTCTCAACCTGTTTTCCAACGTCGACTGGTACGAAATCTGGCTGGCGACCGGCGACACCCTGATCATGCTTGGTGTCTCGCTTGCCTTCACCGTATTGCTGGGCTTGCCGCTCGGCGTGCTGATGTTCCTGACCTCGCCGCGTCAGTTGCTTGAGAACAAGCCGGTCTACACCACCGTCGGCTTGATCGTGAACATGCTGCGAGCGCTGCCGTTCATCATCCTGCTGATCGTGATGATGCCCCTGACGGAAATCATCACCGGCACCTCTCTGGGCATTCTCGGCACGCTGCCGCCATTGATCGCAGGCGCTACGCCGTTCTTCGCGCGCTTGGTGGAAACCGCCCTGCGGGAAGTGGATCGCGGCATCATCGAGGCTACTCAGGCGATGGGCGCCACGACTCGACAGATCGTGATCAAGGCGCTGTTGCCTGAAGCACGCCCCGGCATCCTCGCGGCGATCACCGTGACTGCGATTGCGCTGGTGTCGTTCACGGCCATGGCCGGTGCGGTCGGCGCCGGTGGTCTGGGCGATCTGGCGATTCGCTACGGCTATCAACGCTTCCAGAACGATGTGATGTTTGTGACGGTCGTATTGCTGCTGGTGCTGGTGCAGATCCTGCAAACCGTTGGCGACAGACTGGTCGCGCACTTTTCACACCGTTAACCGAGTTCGCCGGTCACTGACCGGCAGGTGCACGCCGCTGCGCGTACATTTCAGGAGTAGTAGAAATGAAGAAGTTGTTGGCTGTATTTGCGGCTGTGGCGGCGCTGTCTGCCCATGCTGATGAGACCTTGACCGTCGCGGCCTCCGCCGTGCCACACGCCGAGATTCTCGAGTTCGTGAAGCCGATGCTGGCGAAGGAAGGCGTGACGCTGAACGTGAAGGTGTTCAACGATTACATTCAGCCGAACGTGCAGGTCGACCAGAACCGCATGGACGCCAACTTCTTCCAGCACCAGCCATATCTGGATGAGTTCAACAAGGGCAAGGGCACCCATCTGGTGAGCGTGGCCAAGGTTCACATCGAGCCGTTTGGCGCGTACTCGGACAAGCTCAAGAGCCTGGCCGAGCTGCCGGATGGCGCCAATGTCGCCATCCCGAATGACGCCACCAACGAGGGCCGCGCGCTGCTGCTGCTGGTCAAGGCTGGTCTGATTACCCTGAAGGATCCGACCAGCATCACCGCCAAGCCGAGCGACGTGCAGCAGAATCCGAAGAATTTGAAATTCCGCGAGCTGGAAGCCGCGACCCTGCCACGGGTACTGACGCAGGTGGACCTGGCGCTGATCAACACCAACTACGCCATGACCGCCAAGCTTGATCCGACCAAGGATGCGCTGATCATCGAAGGGTCGGAGTCGCCATACGCGAACATCCTGGTGACCCGCGAAGACAACAAGGATGCCCCGGCCATCCAGAAACTGGTCGCCGCGCTGCACAGCCCGGAAACCAAGGCATTCATCGTTGATAAGTACAAAGGCGCCGTGGTTCCGGCGTTCTGATCGCCACACACTAATGATCTCGGCGCAACGCCGAGATCATCAGTCCTTACTTTCTCTCAACCAGCCCCGGCAACTGCGCCACCAGCTTCTGGCTGTTCAGCGGCGCGCGGATGAAACCGCGCTGGGTACCGTCGGGGCCCAGGAGGGCGAGGTTGCCGCTGTGGTCGACTGTATAGCCCGGCTTGCTGGTGTCCGCCGGGATGTACGGGATGCTCACGGCATTCGCCAGCTTCTGCAGCGTATCCACCGGCGCCCTCAGGCCGATGAACTGCTTGTCGAAATACCCCAGGTATTGCTTGAGCTGTTGCGGGGTGTCGCGATCGGGATCGACGCTGACCAGCACGATGCGCAGTTTGTCGACGGCCTCACTGGGCAGCTCGCTTTTGATCTGACGCAGCTGGGCGAGGGTGGTCGGGCAGATGTCCGGGCAGAAGGTGTAACCGAAGAACAGCACCGTCCATTTGCCCTTCAATTCCCTCAGTGAAAGGGGCTGGGCGTCCTGATCGGTGAGCGAGAGATCCGGCACAGTGCGGCTCTGCGGGAGAAGGATAATGCCTGCGTCGACGAGCGCGGTCTGATCGCCCTGATCGGGACCGGACAGCACACGGTAGACGGTCAGGCCAAGCACCAGCGCCACGATGGCCGCCAGGATGAAAACGGTTTTCTGGGTTCGGGTCATGACTTCAGCACAATGAGTGATCCACGGTCGCGCGATTATGCACATAACCATGAAACTGTTATGACAATTACGTCTTAGCGCCATTTGTGGGCAAGCTAAGGTATGGACTTCCCTATAATGACCGTCTGGTTTCACTGCCTATGGAGCATCCATGAACACCGCCGCATTGCGCGAGCAGATCACCCGAGCTCAGGAACACGAAAACCAATCCGGTCAGCTAGCGCGCCAGTTGGAGTCGCAACTTCCTCATCTGCACCCCTCCATTCACCTGCCTGACGTAGACGCGCGAGGCGTGCTGACGCGTTTCGTCATTGCCTACATCGGTCAGGTGCCGGACTTGCTTGACGCCGCCCATGACGTGGCGTTGCAGGCGGGCATTGAAAGCCAGATCAAGCCGGTCCTGAAAATCGCCGAGCAATTCTTCAGCGCGCCTCCCGCCATCATGGCGGCCCACGAAGGGCTGGACGGTCTGCTGGACGAAGCCTATCTGGCCCACCGGCTGGTGGAAGAAGTGAACGATCTGTACATCAAGCATTTCGGCCAGCCGCTGATCCCGATGAACACCACGGTGGCCAGCGTCATCGCCCACCAACTGATCGGCGAATCGTTTGCCAATCAGCTGGACGAAGTGGTGCATCACGCCATCGACGAAATGCTCAATGACGACAGCTTCTCGCTGGAATCGGTGGAAGCCTACCGCGAGCGCCTCGCCAGCCCGGACACCGATGCGGCGTGGAAACGCTGGCCTAGCCTGTCACGTCAGTTGGGCGTAGGGCTGGAACTGGAGCGCGGGAAAGACTGACCCCGCACCCCCTTCACCCGCCTCAGTGCAACGCTGCCCCTCCGATCGACGTGCGGATCCGCCCTTCCACGCGACGTTTGAGCAGCCGTTGCTCCAGCAGCAAACGCGAGCCCTGCGCGGCGTTGGCGCGGCCCCATTCCTCCAGCAGCTCCAGGCAGGAATGGTCGATATACCTCAGGTTGCCCAGCGGCACATGCAGCGTGGTGCCAGGCGGCACGGTTTCCAGAGTCTGCGTCAGCGCCGGCACCTTGAGGAACGTGGCAGAACCATTGAGGCGCAGCTCCATTTCCCCCTCGGCCGGCAGGTCGACCAGATTGATCTTCAGGCGCGATGCGCTCAGCGCCAGCTTCACCAGGGTCAGGCCAAAGCCGATCAACACGCCCGTCAGCAAGTCGGTCAGGACAATCGCACTGGCGGTCGCGCCATAGATGAACATCGGCATGCGGCCATAACGCCCCAGCCCCTTGAGCGCCTGAATATTTACCAGCTTCACGCCGGTGTAGACCAGCACGCCGGCCAGGCTGGCCACAGGAATGCTCTGCAACACGCTGGACAGCAACAGTACGAACGCCAGCAGCCACAGACCGTGGAACATCGCCGACAGCCGCGTCTTCGCACCCGCCTGCACGTTGGCCGAACTGCGCACGATCACGCCCGTCATCGGCAGCGCGCCGACCAGACCGCACAACATGTTACCTACGCCTTGGGCGCTGAGCTCTTTGTCGAAGTCCGAACGCTGGCCGTCGTGCATGCGATCCACCGCCGCTGCTGACAATAGGGTTTCAGCGCTGGCAATGAAGGCCACGGCAATGGCCGCGATCAGGATGGCAGGGTCCGCCAGGTTCAGCAGGTCTGCAGGGCGCAGCCAGTCGATGGCCTCGGCAAGGTTCGCCGGGACCTCGACGCGCTTGACCTGCAAGCTCATCACCAGACTCACCACCGTCGCGATACCGACGCCTAGCAACGCGCCTGGTACGAACCGCAGTGCATGGGGCCGACGCTTTTCCCACAGCCACATGACGGCGATGGTGCCCAGCCCGAGAAGACCGGCCTGCATGGCGCTGCCCATTCCCATCGCACCGATAACGGTCTGCGGAAACGCCACCAGATTGTCCAGCCCGGAAGGCTTGGGCCCGCTGTCGAACATCACGTGGACCTGGGAAAGCACGATCAGTACGCCGATGCCCGCCAGCATGCCGTACACCACCGCCGGCGCCGTGACGCGAAACCAGCAGCCGAGCTTCAAGCGACCGGCCAGCAACTGCAGCGCACCGGCGAGCAGCAAAATCGGCCCGAGCATGGCCATGCCGTGTTCACGGACCAGCTCGAACACCAGCACCGCCAGACCTGCCGCCGGGCCGCTGACCTGAAGCGGCGAGCCTGCCAGCCAGCCCACCACCAGACCGCCGATGATGCCGGTGATCAAACCCTTGGACGGCGGCATGCCGGACGCAATGGCGATCCCCATGCACAGCGGCAGGGCCACCAGAAAAACCACCACGGAAGCCAGCAGCTCCCGTGGTAACAACGCTTTCAGATCAGTAGTAGCCATGACGACTCTCCGGAATTCAGACGTGACAACGCCCGGCGGCACGCGCTGAACGCGGCCGCTACGAGCTTGTATGAGGGTGGAAGCGTCAGGGCCGACGCCGCTGCACTCAGGCGCAGCGGGTCAGCCGGCGATCAATATCGACCGCGGGGGATCGACGCCATTGGCACCGGATGGTCGCCATCCAACGGCAGGAAGCAGTCCTGCTCGGCATCGTAGGCGCGGATTTCGCTGGTCTCGATGTCGTAGACCCAGCCATGGATGAACAACTGACCGCTGGCCAGTTTGGACGCCACGGAAGGGTGCGTACGCAGGTGTTGCAGCTGCGCGATGACGTTTTCTTCGGTGAGCACGTGCATGGTTTCGTGCTCGCCGGTGCAGTTGCAGTTGTCCTGCACAACGGTCTTGGCGACCTCGGCATGGCGCAGCCAGGCTTTGACAGTCGGCATCTTTTCCAGGGTGTCGGGGTTGAGAACGGCGCGCATCGCCCCGCAATCGGAGTGGCCGCAAACGATGATGTGCTGGACGCCAAGGGCCAGGACGGCATATTCAATAGCCGTTGAAACGCCGCCATTCATAGGCCCATAAGGCGGAACGACGTTGCCTACGTTACGGGTGACGAACAGGTCGCCCGGCGAGCTTTGCGTGATGAGTTCCGGGACGATGCGCGAGTCGGCGCAGGTGATGAACATGGCCCGGGGATGTTGGGCGGTGGCGAGTTTCTTGAACAGTTCTTCCTGCTGAGGGAAGACGTCATGGCGGAAATGCTTGAAGCCATCAACAATTTGCTTCAGCGCCATTTCGGCGGTTTCCACCTGAGGCGTTACGCCTGTCGTCGCAGCCTTGGGCTGCTTATCCTGGTCACTCATGTTTCATCCTCTCTGACGGATTTAAGTGGATTTTCCGGCGAATCCTGTGGATGACCCACTTTTTTCTGGTCTTCTTGCGTTAATTTTCCTACAAGACCAATCGGTCACTTCCGACTCACCTTAACGACGCAAACTTAATTGAAACTGAATGCGTGGCTCTAGATCGGGGCTCTTGCGTTAGAAAATCTAAATCGCAAGCGCCTGTCGTGGCGCAACACCCTTAAGACGCCGCTCAAGTCATAACAGCGACATCTGACCGCCAGGCGGGCAAAACGCGGTGCAGTCCAGCTGAAAACTTTCCCGCCGGTTCAAGCCGTGCTTCTTGATCGCGAGGCTGTAACGCTGGGCCAGCAGTTCAGCGAACACCCCCTCACCGCGCATTCGCGAGCCAAAGCGGCTGTCGTACACCTCCCCGCCGCGGCTCTGCCGTACCAGACTCATTACATGCTCGGCCCTCTGCGGATAATGCGCCTGGAGCCACTCTTCGAACAACGGGGCGACCTCCAGCGGCAGACGCAGCATCACGTAGCTCGCACTCAACGCGCCGGCGGCCTTGGCCTCGGCCATCAGCTTCTCCAGCGCCATGTCATTGATCATTGGAATCATCGGCGCCAGCAAAACGCCCACCGGCACACCGGCATCACGCAGAACCTTGATCGCCCGCAGCCGGGCCTTGGGCGCGGCAGCCCTGGGTTCAAGGATGCGCTTGAGCTCATCGTCCAGCGTCGTCAGGCTGATGAACACCGACACCAGCCGCAGCTTTGCCAGCTCGGCCAGCAGGTCCAGATCCCGAAGAATCAGCGAGCCTTTGGTGATGATCGTCACCGGATGGCGGTAGCGCAGCAGCACTTCCAGCGTCGCCCGGCTCAATGTGTATTCGCGCTCGATGGGCTGATACGGATCGGTGTTCGCCCCCAGGGTGATCGGCGCAACGGTGTAGCCAGGCTTGGACAGCTGCTGCTCCAGGAGGGCAGCAGCATTGGTTTTGGCGATTAGCCTGGTCTCGAAATCCAGCCCCGGCGACATGTCCCAATACGCGTGGCTCGGCCGGGCGTAGCAATAAATACAACCGTGCTCGCAACCCCGGTACGGATTGATGGAGCGGTCGAAGGGGATGTCGGGCGACGAGTTGCGCGCGATGATGCTTTTGGCGGTTTCCAGCGTGACGGTGGTGCCCTGGGTCAGCGGCACTTCCTGATACCAGCCGTCGTCTTCGGCGACGGATCGGCTGGGCGCAAAGCGGTTATGCGGGTTGGTCGCGGTGCCGCGCCCGCGTGGGGGCAACTGACTGGACATGACGACTCCTGGATAACTGGTTATGCATACAGTATCGCGAAATACTCATGGCCTTCACGCGCGGATTCGGAAAAACACCTCGGCGCCGATCAATGGCTTTCACCAACTTTTGACACGCGCCTCACAGCGCCTTGACCCTGGGGAGCGAAAACTTGCGCCATCGATAAATGGCTGGTTTCCACGGTACGTCTTCCATGCGCCTTCGCCCGCTCGCTGCTCAACTCCTCCTGCTGCTGGTCGTGTCATCTGCCTCTCTCGCTCAAGCCGAGGATGTTTCACCGGCGCAATCGTCACGCCCGGCGCAGTGGGCGCAACTCGTCGACCCGCACTACAACCTCTACCAGATCACGCCGACGCTTTACCGCAGTCGCCAGCCGGACGCCGCAGCACAGCCGCTTCTGCAGCGGCTTGGCGTTCACACGGTGATCAACTTCCTTAAGGAGAGTGACAGCAAATGGCTGTCCGACGACTCCGTTGTGCAAGTGCAGATTCCGTTGCAGGTGGTCCACATCGACGACGCGGACGTGATCGAAAGCCTGCGCGCCATCCAGGCGGCCCAGCAAAACGGGCCGGTGTTGATTCACTGCAAGCACGGGTTGGACCGAACCGGTCTGGTGGCGGCGATGTACCGCATCGTCGCCCAGGGCTGGAGCAAACAGGCGGCGCTGGATGAGATGGAGCATGGCGGTTACGGCGACGAAGACAGCCTCAAGCGCGGGATTGCCTACATCAACAACGTCGATGTGGCGGCGCTGAAGTCGGCAATGGACACGGGCGCATGCAGCACCAGCATGTTTGCCCGGTGCTCGGTCAAGGGCTGGTTCGAGAAAACCGATGGGGTGGGAGTGCAGACGATCCTGTGGCGGTTGTGAAGCCGGACAGTTTGCACATTGTATGGCTGGCGTTAGCAGGCATTTTGTAGGACCAGCTTTAGCCGGGAAGACGTCGCGCCACGCCGCAAAATTGAGGGTGTTCGCACCGGCCTTTTCCCGGCTAAAGCCGGTCCCACTGAAATGCAGCGATATCAGCTTGGATCAACCGGCTTCTTCAGCTTCGGATTCGGGAAGAACTGCACGCCCTGCACCTTGGGATCGGCCGGCTTTGCCACAGGCTTGTTCACCCGCGTGCCAAGTTCTGTCGGGATCGATTGCCCCTGCGCATTGAGGGTGTCGGAATAACCACAGTGCACGCACTCACGGTGCGGCACGTCGTCTTCGTTCCACATCATCAACTTGTCAGGCTCGCTGCACGCCGGGCAAACCGCCCCGGCGATGAAGCGCTTCTTGGTAATCACCCGTGGTGTCTCGGTCATGCTGCCGCTTCCTCACTCAAGCCCGAATGGCGCAAGAGTGCGTCAATCGAAGGCTCGCGTCCGCGGAAGTCGACGAACAGCACCATCGGCGCCTGTGACCCGCCCCGCGCCAAAACGGCTTCACGGAACGCCCGGCCGGTCTGCTCGTTGAACACGCCTTCTTCCTCGAACTTCGAGAATGCATCGGCAGACAGCACTTCGGCCCATTTGTAGCTGTAGTAGCCCGCCGCGTAACCGCCGGCAAAGATGTGGGCAAAGCTGTTCGGGAAGCGGTTGTACGCAGGCGGACGCATCACCGACACCTCGTCACGCACGCCTTCCAGCACTTGCAGCGTGGTGCGGCCGTCGCCGTGGGTGGCGTGCAGTTCGAAGTCGAACAGCGAGAATTCCAGCTGGCGGACCATCATCAGGCCGGACTGGAAGTTTTTCGCCGCGAGCATTTTCTCCAACAGGTCCTGAGGCAGCGGCTCACCGGTTTCGTAATGGCCGGAGATCAGCGCCAGGCCTTCCGGCTCCCAGCACCAGTTTTCCATGAACTGGCTCGGCAGCTCGACCGCATCCCACGCTACGCCATTGATGCCCGACGCGCCCGCGTGTTCGACGCGGGTCAGCAGGTGATGCAGGCCATGACCAAATTCGTGGAACAGGGTGGTGACTTCATCGTGGGTGAGCAGCGCCGGCTTGCCGCTGACCGCCGGGGTGAAGTTACAGACCAGATTGGCCACCGGGCTTTGCAACGTGCCTTCAGCGGTGCGACGACGATCGCGGGCACCGTCCATCCACGCACCGCCACGCTTGTTGGCGCGGGCGTAGAGATCGAAGAAGAAGCGCCCGACATGCTGGCCGTTTTCCTTGATTTCGAACAGGCGGACGTCCGGGTGCCAGGTGTCGAAGCCCTTCTGCTCGGCGATTTCGATGCCGTACAGTTTTTGTACGATCGCGAACAGGCCGGTCAGCACTTTGTCGACCGGGAAGTAGGCGCGCAGCGCTTCCTGGGAAACGCTGTAGCGCTGTTCGCGCAGCTTCTCGCCGTAAAAACCGCTGTCCCAGCTTTGCAGGTCCGGGCAGCCTTGTTCGGCAGCATAGGCTTTCAGCTGCTGCAGATCCTGAACAGCAAACGGCTTGCTGCGCTTGGCCAGATCACGCAGGAAGCTGAGGACCTGATCGCTGGACTCGGCCATTTTGGTGGCCAGGCTCAGCTCGGAGAAGCTGGCAAAACCCAGCAGCTTGGCCAGTTCCTGACGCAAATCCAGAATCTGTTCCATGATCGGGCCGTTGTCGTTTTTGCCAGCGTTCGGGCCCTGGTCAGACGCGCGGGTGCAGTACGCGGCGTAGACTTCTTCGCGCAGCGCGCGGTCTTCGGCGTAGGTCATGACGGCGTAGTAACTCGGGAACTCGAGCGTGATCAGGTAGCCTTCGAGATCTTTCGCTTGGGCTGCGGCGGCCATTTGCGCCTTGGCCGAATCGGTCAGGCCGGTGAGGGCAGCTTCGTCAGTGACGTGCTTGCTCCAGGCTTGGGTCGCGTCGAGCAGTTGGTTAGAGAACTGGCTGCCCAGCTCGGACAGCTTGCTCTGCACCTCGGCATAGCGTTTTTGCTGTTCTGGCGGCAGGTCGATGCCCGACAGGCGGAAATCACGCAGCGATTGTTCAAGAATGGTCTTCTGGGCGACGTCGAAATTGGCCGCTTCCGGGCTGTTGGCCAAGGCTTCGAAGGCCTGGAACAGTTCGCGGTTCTGACCCATCTCGGTCGAATAGGCGCTCAGTGCCGGCAGGCAAGACTCATAGGCCTCGCGCAGTTCCGGGCTGTTGCACACGGCGTTCAGGTGGCTGACCGGGCTCCAGGCGGCGCCCAAGCGATCATTGAGTTCGTCCATCGCCAGCACAAGGCCAGCCCATGTAGGCTGCGAACCTTGCTTGGCGAGGATGTCGGCAATCGCGGCGCGGTTGTCGGCGAGAATCTGTTCGATGGCAGGTTTTACATGCTCGGCGCGAATCGCCGAGAAAGGTGGCAGGTCGTAGGATTGCAACAGAGGGTTGTTCGCGCTCACGGTTTGGCACCTTGGCTAAAAGAAACACCCACGCATCTTAATTACAATCGGCGTCGGCCGCAGCTATCGGCGCCAGAGAAGGAGCCTATCGTGGCCATTCGCACGTTCCAGCAGCACACCCCGGCCCTTGGCGAGCGGGCGTTTGTCGACCATTCGGCGGTTGTGATCGGCGATGTCGAAATCGGCGTCGACAGTTCGGTCTGGCCGCTGACCGTCATCCGTGGCGACATGCACCGCATCCGCATCGGCGCGCGCACCAGCGTGCAGGACGGCAGCGTGCTGCACATCACCCACGCCGGGCCGTTCAACCCGGACGGTTTTCCGCTGTTGATCGGCGACGAAGTGACCATCGGCCACAAGGTCATGCTGCACGGCTGCACCGTCGGCAATCGCATCCTGATCGGCATGGGCACCACGATCATGGACGGTGCGGTGGTGGAGGACGAGGTGATCATCGGCGCGGGCAGTCTGGTGCCGCCCGGCAAACGCCTTGAGAGCGGGTTCCTCTACGTCGGGCGTCCGGTGAAACAAATGCGTCCGCTGACCGAGAAAGAGATCGCCTTCTTCCCCTACAGCGCGACCAATTACGTAAAGCTGAAAGACCAGCACCTGACCGAAGGCTTCGACAAACCCTGCTGAGAGCACCCATGCATTACCAGAATATCCTGTTCGACCTGGACGGCACCCTGACCGATCCGCGCGAAGGCATCACCCGGTCCATCCAGTTTGCCTTGAGCAAGCTGGGCATCGACGAACCCGACATCACCCGGCTTGAGCACTTCATTGGCCCGCCGCTGTTGCAGCAATTCATGCGCGCCTACGACTTCGACGAAGCGAAGGCCTGGGAGGCCGTGGGCTTTTACCGCGAGCGCTTCAAGGTGACGGGCCTTTACGAGAATCTGGTGTTTGATGGCGTGTTCGAATTGCTGGACATGCTCTCGGATCAGGGCCGCACGCTGTTCATCGCGACGTCAAAACCCTGGGTGTTCGCCCATGAAATCGCCCGGCATTTCGATTTCACGCGCCATTTCAAGCTGATCTACGGCAGCGAGCTGGACGGTACCCGCACTGACAAGGTTGAGCTGATTCGGCATTTGCTGGATGAAGAGCAGCTCGACCCGAAACAGACGCTGATGATCGGCGACCGCAAACACGATTTGATTGGCGGCAAGCGCAACGGGTTGGATGTGGTAGCGGTGGGTTACGGGTTTGGCAGTCGCGAAGAGCTGGAGGCCGAGGCGCCGACCTATCATTTTGATTCGGTGAGCGCACTGCATCAGGCGTTTCTCAAAAGCTGAGAGCACTCAATCAGGCAAGCGATGATCGTTTCCACGCAGAGCGGGGGAGCGATCATGCCGCTTAGGCTTTTTGGGCCAGCCGCTGCAGCGCCACCTTGCGTTCATCCTTGGGCAGTCCGCCCAGCTTTTCCACCGCCGAATAGAATGCGGGCCAATCGCCGTTCACCTGCCTGAACAACGCTTCAAACGCCGGTACCCACTGATCGTACAGACCAATGGGCAGCAGCCGTGCGTTGTTCATCGGCGCATACACCCAGCCGTCGAAGCGCTTGTCGCCACCCCACTGGCTGTCGCGCAGCTGCCGATACTCGCTACGCAGACGCTCGAACTCAGCGGCCTTGCGTGCGCGCATGACCTGCGGACTCAGCGGCTCGGCGTACAGCGCCTTCAGCCGATCCCGGGTGTCGAGCGCCAACTGTGTGAGTTGATCGCGTCGTTGCGTTTCCGAAGACCCGCCGTCCGCTGGCAAACCCCGCGCCGCGCGCCACTGACGTGTGCCTTCCTGCTCCACGAAACTGGCGTAGGACTCGTTGAACTCGCTGTCGTCCTTCACGTAAAACCGCTGGTGCGCCAGCTCGTGGAAGATCAGCGTGGCGAGCCGCTCATCGCCCCAGTTCATCATCGAGCTGATAATTGGATCATCGAACCAGCCGAGCGTTGAGTACGCTTCCACGCCGCTGACATACACGTCTTTACCCTCAAGCTTCTGAACAGCCGCATCCCCCCGCGCGGCGCCCTGGGTGTAGTAGCCGCGATAGGCCACGCACCCGGCGATGGGGAAGCAATGGGTGACAGGATCAAGGGAAAATTCGCCGGTCGCAAATACGTTCCAGACGACAAAAGGCCGATGGATATCGGCGTAAAGGCGGTAGCTGCGGTTATCCGGCAGATGCAGATGCTCGGTGGCAAAGGCACGGGCCTGCTGAGATGTGCGCAGATGATCGCGCAGCGTGGGGTCGCGATTGGGGTCAGCGATGACGTCGGCAACCGGTTCGCGCGCCCGCAACAGGGCCATTTGGCCGCTGGCCAGTTGCGAGTAATAGGAAAGACTGGAGCAGCCGCCGAGGAGTAAAGTCGCCAGCACCGGCAGGCCGCGATGCAGCCAGGCCTTTTTCGATCGAATCATGCAGCAGCCTTAACGTCGATATTCATGAAGTGCAAACATCAGCGTTATGCCGGACAGCCTGCCTCTGACGCAACCATCATCGCCACTTGTCCTGCTGCGGAGTTCATCATGCGCTTGCCTCTGTCCCTCGTTGCCCTGAGTCTTCTGGCCGGATGCGCGGGGCCGCTGCCTGCGGTTGATCCCCAGCAGGCGTGGGTCGATCTGCATACCTTCACCGGCAAAACCCTGATGGCGGACAAGCTGGACGGCGTGCGCACCTACGACGGACGCTTCTTTCAGGTAAGTCCCGGCAGACACAAGCTCGAAGTGCGTTACGACTATGACTACGCGCCCGGCGCCATGGGCCTGTCGATGGACATCTACAACGAGCGAACCTGCTACGTAACGATCAACTACGACCGCTTCGAAGCCGGCCACCGCTATCGTCTCGACGTGCGCAATATCACCAACAGCATCGACGCACAGTTGCGGGACGAGCAACGCAACGTGCTCGCGGAGGAGGGGGACATTTTCTGTATTCCGTGACGCGTTATCTCGGCCTCGCCACGCACACGAGATGGCTTACACACAGCCTACGAAATACTTCAGCTCACGCCCGGACTAGCGACCGTTATTCTGGTAGATGATTTTTTTCGTGTCGTTTTCGCAAGTACCGACGACCATGCTCTGGTCGGTGACATCTTTATTAGCCACGATCTCCAACGTATATGAGCTGACGCTCTGAGCCTGGATCTTCGTTTCGATTTCAGCTTTAAGCTCTTCACACGGCTTGGGCGCAGCGAAGGCACTGGTGGTCAGAGCACCAAGAATCAGGATTGCGGCGATACGTTTCATGTTCGACTCCTTCGGCACCGTGCGATACGCATCGGCCTAACATGTGACCGTGGGGGCGCACGCCGGTTCTGGCGCGTCCATAACGAAGATGGCCCGCAATTGCGGGCCATCGAGTGCAACAGTAACGCGAATCATCTCACCAGCGTGGCATCCAGCGTGATCTTGGCGTTCAGCACTTTCGAAACCGGGCAGCCTTCCTTCGCATCATTGGTCAGTTTCTCGAACTGCTCCTGGGTTGCGCCCGGAATTTTAGCCTTCAATGTCAGGTGCACGGCAGTAATCGCGAAGCCGCCATCAACTTGATCCAGGGTGACGTCAGCGGTGGTGTCGATGCTGTCGGCTTTCAGATTCGCATTGCCGAGAATCATCGACAGTGCCATCGAGAAGCAGCCGGCATGCGCCGCGCCGATCAGTTCTTCAGGGTTGGTGCCCTTGCCGCCTTCGAAACGGGCCTTGAAGCCGTACGGCGCTTCGCGCAGGACGCCGGTTTCAGTAGAGATTCTGCCGATACCCGACTTCAGGTCACCTTCCCAGTGGGCGGATGCTTTCTTGACGATGCTCATGGTGTCTCCTCATGAAAAGTGCGATTTCGCTCGCACGCGGACCAAAGTTCTAAAGTTCTGAGGAGTGTAGGCGGGACTTAGTTCAACGCTTATGCCCCATGTGCTTTTTTGCGGACGGGCGCAACGTTAAATCCGACCAAATTAGTAGGAAATTTCGCCTTACCCATTGCAACTCTGAAATCCGCCCTTATCCTATGGCTTAACGCAAATATTTAGTCTTAATGCCGGTTTGCTCGCGTGATGTCCCCTACGGATGCGCCGATTCAAGCCTCAAGAGGATCAACAACGGCCTATGAAACGATTAGCTGATGTGAAGATTTCGACGCTCGATCTGGTGCCCGTCCGCGAAGACAAAGGCCCGGCGGAATCGCTGCGTAATGCGCTGGACCTGGCGCAACACGTCGAGAAATGGGGCTACAACCGTTTCTGGGTGGCCGAGCACCACAACATGGACGGCATCGCCAGTTCGGCAACCTCTGTTCTGCTGGCCTATCTGGCCGGCGGCACGTCGACCATTCGGGTTGGGTCGGGCGGGATCATGCTGCCCAACCACGCGCCGCTGGTAATCGCCGAGCAGTTCGGCACGCTGGAAAGCTTGTTTCCGGGGCGGATCGACCTCGGTCTTGGCCGCGCGCCGGGTTCCGATCAGATGACCGCCCGCGCCCTGCGGCGCGAGCGCTCAGGCAGTGCCGATGATTTCCCGGATGACGTGACTGAACTGGTCAACTACCTCGGGCCGCGTCAGCCCCATCAGCGCGTTCTCGCTGTGCCCGGCACCAATACCAATGTGCCGATCTGGTTGCTGGGTTCGAGCCTGTTCAGTGCTCAACTGGCCGGTGAGCGGGGGCTGCCCTATGCATTCGCGTCGCACTTCGCGCCACGCTTCATGCACGAAGCGATTCGGGTCTACCGCAGTCACTTCAAACCTTCGGACGTCCTCGACAAGCCCTACGTGATGCTCGGCGTCCCGTTGGCCGCCGCAGAGACCGACGAGCGAGCTGAATACCTGGTGACGTCGGTATACCAACGCATCCTGAGTCTGATGCGTGGGCAGAGTCTGATGCAGAAGCCGCCCGTCGAGAGCATGAATGGTTTGTGGCTGCCCCATGAACGTGATGCGGTGATGGATTTCTTGGGGCTGGCGGTCGTCGGCGGTCCGGAGAAGATTCGTGCGAAGCTGGATGTGCTGCTTGAGCAGACCGACGCAGATGAGCTGATCTTCACCTGTGACATGTACGAACATGCCGATCGCCTGCGCTCTTACGAGATCTTGGCGCAAGCGGCGAGGGGCTGAGTCACGGCCTTTCGCTGAAATCTGTCCTGCCATAAACAAAAAAAACCGACGCCATGTGCGCCGGTTTTTTTGTATCAGCGGGCCGAGATCAGCCGCGCTTGTAAACGATTTCTTTGTTGCCGCCTTCGCAGGTGCCAACAACCTTACCGTCCGCCGAGCTGCCTTTTTCTACAGCTTCCAGCGTGTAGGAGGCGACGCCCTTGGCTTTGATCTTCGCGTCGATGTCGGCTTTCACGTCATCGCACGATTTACCAGCGGCCATCGTAGTGCCCGCAATGCTCAACAAGCCTATGGCCAACAGAACTTTTTTCATCGGTACATCCCCTCGTCAGGCGCATTTTCGGATCAACAAGGCCGCTCCAATCGGGGCGGCCTGACTACATGAACCAGCGTCATGAACCTTGGAAAAAGTCACGACTGCGCGGTATGTATAGCGAAGGTTGTGGCACTCGGCCACTCCAAAAGTTCAGCGACTCAGCTGTTGTCGATGCGGAAGCCAACCTTGATGGTCACCTGGAAGTGACCGACTTTGCCGTCTTCGATGTGGCCGCGGGTTTCCAGCACTTCGAACCATTCCATGAGCTTCACGGACTTGGCAGCCTGGGCAATAGCGTTCTGGATCGCGTCGTCGGTGCTCACGGTCGATGACCCAACCAGCTCCAGCATTTTGTAGGTGTGATGATCAGACATGGCAGTTCTCCTGAAAGGTGTTGCGCGGTGGCAGCGCCGCAGTGATTGTGTTCACTATCTCTGTGCCGAAATGCGGCCTAAAAGTTCAGAAGAAACGGCACTTCGCATTACGCACTGCACTTTCTCGAAACCCTGTAGTCGGAAACAACACACGCCACTCATCACAGCAGGAGAGTCAAATCATGGCATTCACGTCATCCCGTAAAGCGTCGTTGCAAAGCATGGAAGCCGAGATCGAGAGTCTGCTCAAGTCGCTGGAAGGCTTGAAGTCCGACGCTTCCGACGAGTCGCGCAAGACTCTGAAAAACCTGAAAGCCAACGCTGAAAGCGCGCTGGGCCATTCGCGCAGCCTGTTGAGCGATGTCTACGAAGACGTCAAAGTCAAAACTCGCGAAACCAGCGTTGCGACCCGTGACTACGCCCAAGAGCACCCTTGGACTACCGCAGGCGTCGCCGTTGGCGCAATCGGCCTGCTGGCAGCTTACCTGCTGTGCAAGCGCGGCTGATCAAGCCTGCCCCGATCGCTCGAGTTCCTGCTTGAGCCATCGAGCCAGGTGCTGAGCGCGCCCATCCGCGGCGCGCTTTGGTACCCATAACGCCAGCTGCGCCGGGGTTTCACTGAAACCCCATGGCGCGGCCAGGCGTCCGGCTTTCAAGTCGTCAGCCACCAACGGCGCCGGCGCGATCGCCACGCCAAGCCCTGCAACAGCCGCCTCCAGTAAATAATACAAATGCTCGAAATCCTGTCCGTAGCTCAGCGCGTTGGGCTCGATGCCGTTTTGCGTCGCCCATGCCGGCCAGGCTTGCAGCCGCGATGTGGTCTGCAGCAGTGGCTCGCCCAACAACGCATGGACCGGGGCGTGTCGCAGCTCGTCGAACCGCGCGAATCGTGGACTCATCACCGGCCCGATGCGCTCGCTGGCAAGCTCGAAGACCTGCATGTCTGTGGGCCATGGCGGTTCGGCGAAAATCAGCAGCGCATCCAGCCCGGGACGTCGCGGGTCAAGGTCGCCTTCTCCTGCGGAGAGGTGCAGGCGCAGGTCGGGGAGGTCAGCATTCAGGCGCCCCAGCCTTGGAATGAACCAGCGTGCCAATAGGCTTCCAGAGCAGCCCAATACGAACGGTGCATTGGCGCTGCCCTGGCTAAGCTCAGCACAGACACCGCGCAGACGATCAAATGCTTCGGCACTCGCATCCCGCAACCGAATGCCTGCATCTGTGAGTTTCAGGCCACGTCCATCTTTGCTGAACAGGCTCACACCCAAGTGTTCCTCCAGCACTTTCAGCTGGCGACTCACGGCACCATGGGTCACGTGCAGTTGCTCAGCCGCCTGGCTGACACTGTTCAGACGGGCGGTGGCTTCAAAAGCACGCAATGCGTTGAGGGGCGGAAGGTCTCGGCTCATGGGATGTGTGAGTTTTCCTGACAGGTTGCCCCGATCTTATCGGTTTTCATCGTCGCTGGCGCTGGTTAGAGTGTGATCATTGCCTGACGGCTAACTCTATTCGTATCTCCGGAGGTCCACATGACCCAGACCCAAACTGCATACCGCCAAGGCCCGGACGACCGTGGCATGTTCGGTGCCTTCGGCGGCCGTTATGTCGCTGAAACCTTGATGCCGCTGATCCTTGATCTGAACCGCGAGTACGAAATCGCGAAGAATGATTCTTCGTTCCTGAAAGATCTGGAGTACTTCCAGCGCGATTACGTGGGTCGTCCAAACCCGCTGTACTTCGCCGAGCGCCTGACCGAACACTGTGGCGGCGCGAAGATTTACCTGAAGCGCGAAGAGCTCAACCATACCGGCGCGCACAAGATCAATAACTGCATCGGCCAGATCCTGCTGGCACGGCGCATGGGCAAAAAACGCATCATCGCCGAGACCGGCGCCGGCATGCACGGCGTTGCCACCGCTACCGTGGCGGCACGCTTTGGCCTGGAATGCGTCATTTACATGGGCACCACTGACATCGAGCGTCAGCAAGCCAACGTGTTCCGCATGAAGCTGCTGGGCGCCACGATCATTCCGGTGGTCGCTGGCACCGGCACGCTGAAAGACGCCATGAACGAGGCACTGCGCGACTGGGTTACCAACGTCGACAGCACCTTCTACCTGATCGGCACCGTCGCAGGTCCGCACCCTTACCCTGCAATGGTTCGTGACTTCCAGTCCGTGATCGGCAAGGAAACCCGCGTTCAGATGCAAGAGCACGAAGGCCGTCTGCCGGACAGTCTGGTGGCGTGCATCGGCGGTGGCTCGAACGCAATGGGGCTGTTTCATCCGTTTCTGGATGACACGAGTGTGCGCATCATCGGTGTCGAAGCGGCCGGCCACGGCATCGAGACCGGCAAGCACGCCGCCAGCCTGAACGGCGGCGTTCCGGGCGTACTGCACGGCAACCGCACCTTCCTGTTGCAGGACAACGACGGTCAGATCATCGACGCCCACTCGATTTCAGCCGGCCTCGACTACCCAGGCATTGGCCCTGAGCACGCTTGGTTGCATGACATCGGTCGCGTCGAATACACCTCGGTCACCGACGATGAAGCACTGGCTGCGTTCCACCAATGCTGCCGCCTCGAAGGCATCATCCCGGCGCTGGAAACCGCCCACGCCCTGGCTGAAGTGTTCAAACGCGCTCCAAACCTGCCGAAGGATCACCTGATGGTGGTCAACCTGTCCGGTCGTGGCGACAAGGACATGCAAACCGTAATGCACCACCTGGATCTGTCCCAGCAGGAGAAACACTGATGAGCCGCCTGCAAACGCGTTTTGCTGAACTGAAAGAACAAAACCGCGCAGCCCTGGTGACGTTCATCACGGCAGGCGACCCGGGCTACGACACCTCGCTGGCGATCCTCAAGGGATTGCCGAAGGCAGGTGCCGATGTAATCGAGCTGGGTATGCCGTTCACTGACCCGATGGCCGACGGCCCGGCAATTCAGCTGGCCAACATTCGCGCGCTTAACGCCAAGCAAAACCTGGCGAAGACGCTGCAGATGGTTCGCGAATTCCGTGAAGAAGACAGCGTCACGCCGCTGGTGCTGATGGGTTACTACAACCCGATCCACAACTACGGCATCGAGCGCTTCATCTCCGAAGCTCATTCGTCGGGTGTCGACGGGCTGATCGTGGTGGACCTGCCGCCGGAGCACAACGCCGAGTTGTGCGACCCAGCGCAGGACGCAGGTCTGGACTTCATCCGCCTGACCACGCCGACCACTGATGACGTTCGTTTACCGACCGTGCTCAACGGCAGCTCCGGTTTCGTTTACTACGTGTCGGTGGCGGGCGTGACAGGCGCGGGCTCTGCAACGATTGATCACGTTAAGGACGCCGTGCAACGCCTGCGCCGCCATACCGATCTGCCAATCAGTGTCGGCTTCGGCATTCGCACAGCTGAACAAGCGGCCGCCATTGCGCGCGTGGCCGACGGTGTCGTCGTCGGTTCGGCACTGATCGATCAGATCGCCAACGCGTCTTCGCCGGAACATGCGGTCAGCGGCGTGCTGGGTTTGTGCGCGCAGTTGTCGCAAGGCGTGCGTAAAGCCCGCGTAGCCGAAGGTAAAGTTTCTGATACAGAGGAATCTCGGTCTCTGGCAGCACACTAAGCCGTACAGCGAAGGGGTTCAGGACCACGTCCTGAACCCCTTTTTGCTGCCCGTATTTGCTCAGGAGTGCGCTACATGAAAGTCTCGAATCGTTTGATCGCCGGGTTGGGCGTGTTGATGCTCAGCGCCAGCGCGCTGGTTCAGGCTGCACCACCGGATCAACGCGGCGGAGATAACAATGGCCTGGGCCAGCATCAGGATCACGGCCAACCCAATGGTCCGCAAGGCGGTCCGCAGGGCGATCGCGGCAACGGCAACGACCATCGCAACGAACCGCGTGCGGATAACCGTGGCAACAACCAGCGTGGCGGGCGTCCTCCTGCCGACTTCGGCGACGTGCGCCGGACCATCAGCGAGCACCGGGAAGTCATCGGTCGCGGTCAGCCGCTGCCCCTTGGCGTCCACATCGTCAAAGGCCACCCGCTGCCACGCGGTTACGGTCGTCGACTGGACCAACGCTCGCTGCAATATCTGCCTCAATACGACGGCTACGAATGGCGCCGCCTGGGCCCGGACGTTGTGTTGATCGCCATTGGCAGCGGGATTGTTTATGAAATTCTGGATGGCGTGCTGAACTAAGGCACGTCCATGTGGGAGTGACCGGGGTGGCGCTCCGTCTTGCTCGCGAATACGGCATTTCCGGTGCTGGATATCTAGCGGATCTACCGGACTCTTCGCGAGCAAGCTCGCTCCCACAAGTCGTGCGTCGCAGCTACAACTTCGGCACCATCGATAGGCCGCCAGATCAGCGCCAATGTTTGTCACGAAGGCCCTAAACCGCAATCGACGGCAGCGACTTGCCCTTCAAAAGATCTCCACTCAACGCCTGTTCACTTCTTAACCAGTCCACGAACCGCTGCACGATCTGCACGCGCCGTTTGCGTTGCGGCAGGACGATGTAATACCCGTATCCGGAGACGGCGCTCGCTTCGATCGGGCGGCATAGCAAACCCTGCTCCAGCAAATCATCCACCAGATGTCGCCAGCCGATGGCCACGCCCTGGCCGCCGATCGCCGCCTGAATCAGCAGCGTGTAGTTGTCGAATCGCAGCTGCCCCGGCGCGGGTGCTTGCGGGATATTCAGGGCGCGAAACACGCCACTCCAGTCGAACCAGTTATTGCCGCCTTCGCCACGCAAGTGCAGCAGCGCGAAGTCTTTCAGCGCCTTGGTGGGCAAGGGCAGGTCGCGCCCCTTCAGCAATCGCGGGCTGCAGACCGGGAACACTTCCTCGCTGAACAACCAGTGGCTTTCTCCCTGTTTGAATCGCCCGTCGCCGAACAACACGGCCACATCGATATCCGCGCGCAGCATGCTGTGACTGCGCTCGCTGGTGACCAGGCTGACGTCGACGTCGGGGTTGTCCTTGTGGAAACGGTGCAGGCGCGGCATCAGCCAATAGGCGGCGAAGGCGAAGTCGGTCGCCACCTGCAAAACCTCGTGCTGATGCTGCTCGGTGATGGCGCTGAGGCCCGCGTCCATCGACTCGAGCCCGGTCTGTACGTGATTGAAGAGAATCTGCCCGGCGTCCGTCAGCTCAATGCCGCGATAGATGCGATCAAACAGCCGGGTCGCCAGTTGCTCTTCCAGTCGCTTGATTTGCTGACTGATGGCCGGCTGAGTAGTGCCGAGCTCGATGGCGGCAGCGGTAAAACTGCGCAGCCGTGCGGCGGCCTCGAAACCGCGAAGCAAATCCAGTGACATGGCACCAAGGGCTTCAAACATAAGCTGCACTTATCCTAAGCATTGCCGCACATGGGCTTTACCGCGGACGGCATGGACACCATCCTCGGTCGGAGCACTTTCGCATAAATAATGACTATGGGATGCCGCGAAAACATGAAGCGCAAGAACATTCTTTTCATCATGGCCGATCAGATGGCCGCGCCCATGTTGCCGATGTACGCCTCTTCTCCCATCAAGATGCCTCACTTGAGTCGCCTTGCAGCGGAAGGCGTGGTGTTCGACGCCGCCTACTGCAACAGCCCGCTGTGCGCGCCGTCGCGTTTCACCTTGGTCAGCGGTCAGTTGCCGAGCAAGATCGGCGCCTACGACAACGCTGCTGATTTTCCCGCTGATGTGCCGACCTACGCCCACTACCTGCGTCGTCTCGGCTATCGCACGGCGCTGTCCGGCAAGATGCATTTCTGTGGCCCTGATCAACTGCACGGCTACGAAGAGCGCCTGACCAGCGACATTTATCCGGCCGATTATGGTTGGGCTGTGAACTGGGACGAGCCGGACGTGCGCCCGACCTGGTACCACAATATGTCTTCGGTGCTGCAGGCCGGTCCTTGCGTACGCACCAATCAGCTCGATTTCGACGAAGAAGTGGTGTTCAAGGCGCAGCAGTATCTGTTCGACCATGTGCGCGAAGACGGGGATCAGCCGTTTTGCCTGACGGTGTCGATGACCCATCCCCACGATCCGTACACCATCCCCAAGTCCTACTGGAATCTGTACAACGACGACGAAATCCCGATGCCCCACGCGCCGTTGGCCCAGTCCGAACTGGACCCGCATTCTCAGCGCCTGCTGAAAGTCTATGACCTGTGGGACAAGCCTCTGCCCGAGCAAAAGATTCGCGATGCGCGCCGCGCCTATTTCGGCGCATGCAGCTACATTGATGACAACGTCGGCAAACTGCTGAAAACCCTAGAAGAAACAGGCTTGGCTGACGACACGATCATTGTGTTCTCGGGCGACCATGGCGACATGTTGGGTGAGCGCGGGCTCTGGTACAAAATGCACTGGTTCGAGATGTCGGCGCGGGTCCCGCTGCTGGTGTACGCTCCGGGGCAATTCAAGGCCGGCCGTGTGCAGGCCGCAGTGTCCACCGCTGACCTGTTGCCGACTTTTGTGGCATTGGCTGAGGGTCAACTGGACGCCGGTTTGCCGCTCGATGGCCGTTCACTGTTGCCGCACTTGGAAGGTGAGGGCGGTCACGACGAGGTGTTTGGCGAGTACATGGCCGAGGGCACCAACAGTCCGCTGATGATGATTCGTCGCGGCGCGTACAAATTCATTTATTCGGAACGGGACCCATGTCTGCTGTATGACGTGCGCAACGATCCGAAGGAGCAGGAAGAGCTGAGTCGATCCGAGGCTCATCGCGACCTGTTCGCTGCGTTCCTGGCCGAAGCACAGGCCAAGTGGGACATTCCGGCGATACACCACCAGGTGCTCGCCAGTCAGCGGCGCCGGCGCTTCGTCGCCGAGTCGCTGGCCATCGGCAAGCTGAAGAGTTGGGATCACCAGCCGCTGGTCGACGCCAGTCAGCAGTACATGCGCAACCATATTGATCTGGACGATCTGGAGCGCAAGGCCCGTTATCCGCAACCTTGAACCCTGCCAACACCTAGAAAATCAAAAAGGGGCACACCATGAATAAGCTGTTCACCACGCTGGCGGTTGGGGTCTTGGGCTTGAGCAGCGTCGTGGCCTATGCCGCCGACGCGAGCTGCAGCACTGTGCGGATGGCCGATCCAGGCTGGAGCGATATCGCTGCGACCAACGCCACCGCAGGCTTTTTGCTCGACGGCATGGGCTACAAAACCAAGATCGACACCCTGGCGGTGCCCATCGCCTATGGCGGTCTGAAGGACGGGCAGCTCGACGTCTTTCTGGGCAACTGGATGCCGGCGCAGCAGGGCTTCTACGACAAATTCATCGCCACAGGTGACGTGACGCAATACGCGAAGAACCTGGAAGGCACCGAGTTCACCCTCGCGGTTCCTGATTACGTCTATGACGCGGGCGTTCACGACTTCGCCGACCTGAACAAATTTGCCGACAAGTTCCACAAGAAGATCTACGGCATCGGCTCGGGCGCTCCGGCCAACGCGTCGATTCAGGAAATCATCAAGAAGAACGAGTTCGAGCTGGGTGACTGGAAGTTGGTTGAGTCCAGCGAGCAGGCGATGCTGGCCGAAGTGCAGCGCAACGTGAAGAAGAAGGAATTCGTGGTGTTCCTCGGCTGGACGCCACACCCGATGAACGTGCAGATCAAAGGCATGCACTACCTGAAAGGCGGCGAGAAATACTTCGGTGATACTGGCAGCGTTTACACTGTGACGCGCAAAGGTTACGCCGACGCCTGCCCGAATGTGGCCAAGCTGCTTTCCAACCTGGTGTTCACCCAGGACATGGAAAACTCAATCATGCAGACCGTGGTGGACAAGAAGGTCAGCAACACCGAGGCGGTGAAAGCGTGGCTGAAAGCCAATCCGGCGGTGCTGGACAAATGGCTCGACGGCGTGAAAACCGTTGACGACAAAGACGCGCTGCCAGCGGTTAAGGCCAAGTTGTAAGCGCCAACAAGAAGCATCGCGAGCAAGCTCACTCCTACAGGACCAACACCAGTCTGTGGGGGCGAGCTTGCAGCGTGACAGTGCGGCGTCTGGACGACCAGGCATCCACCACAAAATAAGTGTCAGCCTGGAACGTGAGCGTTATCCGTTCTGCACCATCAACCGCCGCAGTTCCGCCAGAACCGGCGCTGACTCCGGTCGCACGCCGCGCCACAGGCAAAACGCCTCGGCGGCCTGCTCGACCAACATCCCCAAACCATCCACTGCCTGTCCGGCGCTGTGCTCCGTGGCCCAGCGGCAAAAGGCGGTCGGCTCCTTGGCGTACATCATGTCGTAGCAAATGGTCACGCCCGGCTGAATCAGACTGGGCGCAATGGGCGGTACTTCGTCCGACAGGCTCGCCGACGTAGCGTTGATGATGATGTCCACCGGTTCCTCCAGCCAGTCATAGCCGGCGGGCAGCACCGGGCCGACGTCGGCGAACTCCTCGGCCAATCGCTCGGCCTTTGCTACCGTGCGATTGGCAACCACCAGCACGTAGGGATCTTCCGCCAGCAAGGGTTCCAGCGCGCCACGCACCGCGCCGCCAGCTCCGAGCACAAGGATGCGTTTGTCCTTGAGCGTTACGCCATGATTGACCGTCAGGTCCCGAACCAGACCGGCTCCGTCCGTGTTGTCACCCAGCAGGCTGCCATCCGCCTGCAGCGCCAGCGTGTTGACCGCCCCGGCACGACGGCCGCGCTCGGTCAGCTGATCAGCCATCCGGTACGCTTCTTCCTTGAACGGCACGGTGACGTTGGCGCCACGGCCGGTCTGGAAGAATGCCTTGGCGAACGCGGTGAAGCCGTCCAGCGGCGCCAGTGAGGTCTTGTAATCGAGCGCCTGACCGGTTTGCTCGGCGAACAGGCGATGGATCAGCGGCGACTTGCTATGGGCGATGGGGTTACCGAAGACAACGTACTGATCAGTCATCACTGTGCCGCCTCAGCCAGCCAGTCGCGATCCTGCAGGAAATACTCCGTCAGGCGTGCTTCCTCGCTGCCCGGCTCGGCTTTCCAGTCATAGCCCCAGCGCACTTGTGGCGGCAGCGACATGAGGATGGATTCGGTCCGGCCACCCGATTGCAGCCCGAACAAGGTGCCACGGTCGTACACCAGATTGAATTCAACGTAACGCCCACGGCGGAACTCCTGAAACTCCCGTTGCTGCGGCGTGTACGGAGTGTCTCTACGGCGCTGAACGATGGGCACATACGCCTCGACGAACGCATCACCGATGGCGCGAATGAAGGCGAAGCTGGTGTCGAAATCCCACTCGTTGAGGTCATCGAAAAACAGGCCGCCCACGCCGCGCGGTTCATTGCGGTGCTTGATATGGAAGTAGCGATCGCACCACGCCTTGTAACGGGGATAGACGTCGGCGCCGAACGGCGCGCAGGCCTGCTCGGCGACGCGGTGCCAATGAACGCAGTCTTCCTCGACGCCGTAATAGGGCGTCAGGTCAAAGCCGCCTCCGAACCACCACACTGGTTCTTCGCCTTCTTTCTCTGCGATGAAGAAACGCACATTGGCGTGGGCAGTCGGCACATGAGGATTGTGCGGGTGCATCACCAGCGACACGCCGAGTGCTTCGAAACCACGTCCTGCCAGCTCCGGTCGATGGGCGCTGGCCGATGGGGGGAGGCCGGCGCCGAAGACGTGGGAAAAATTGACCCCGCCCTTTTCGAGGATATGGCCATTCTCGATCACGCGGGTCCGTCCGCCCCCCCCGGCAGGCCGCTCCCAGGCGTCCTCGACGAAACGGGCGCTGCCATCTTCGGTTTCCAGCGCGGCGCAAATGCGGTCCTGAAGATCGAGCAAGTAGGCTTTGACGGCATCGGTGCGAAAGGACATGGCGGTACCTGCATAAACTGAAACGTGCGTCGGGAGCGGGATTCGACCGGGCTTGGCGTTGATAGCACGCCTTGCTCAGCAAACCCCGTCGGCGAAATTCGGCCCGTAGCATATCACCGGCATGGCGGCTGCCGCAGTTGACGAAGCGCCAACGAAGGAGTCCGATAGAGCCCTTTCGCATCGACAGTCATCCTCTGCAAGTCCGATCCATGACGGAGAAAGCAAATGGCAAAACGTATCCAGTTCAAGGCGTATGGCGGTCCCGAAGTGCTCGAGTACGTAGACTTCGAACCCCCGACACCAGGGCCGAAAGACGTGCTTGTGCGTAACAAGGCGATTGGCGTCAACTTCATCGAGACCTACTTTCGCAGTGGCCTGTACCCGGCGCCTTCGCTCCCGTCGGGGTTGGGCAACGAAGGCGCGGGACTGGTTGAAGCGGTCGGCAGCGAAGTCACCCACGTCAAAGTCGGCGACCGGGTGGTGTACGGCACCGGTCCATTGGGTGCCTACGGGGACGTTCACGTAACGCCGGCCGCGAACATCGCCAAACTGCCTGACGGTATCAGCTTCGAGCAGGGCGCCGCCGTCATGCTCAAGGGCCTGACCGTGCAATACCTGTTTCGTCAGACCTACGAAATCCGCCCTGAAGAAACCATCCTGTTCCATGCCGCTGCCGGCGGCGTGGGATCGATCGCCTGCCAGTGGGCCAACGCCTTGGGCGTCAAGCTCATCGGCACGGTGAGCTCGGCAGAGAAGGCCGCGCACGCCAAAGCGCTCGGCGCGTGGGAAGTGATTGATTACAGCAAGGAAGACGTGGTCCAGCGTGTACTGGAATTGACCGACGGCAAGAAGGTCCCGGTGGTCTATGACGGCGTGGGCAAAGACACGTGGGAAACGTCGCTGAATTGCCTGGAATTGCGAGGCCTGCTGGTCAGCTTCGGCAATGCGTCAGGCGCAGTAACCGGCGTGAACCTGGGGGTTCTCGCTCAGAAAGGCTCGCTGTACGTCACCCGGCCGACGTTGGGCTCCTACGCGAACACCCCGGAAGCCTTGCAGGCGATGGCGGATGAGGTGTTTGAAATGGTCGCCAGCGGCAAGGTGAAGGTCGACGACATCCAGAAGTTTCCCCTCAACGATGCCGCGAAGGCTCATACCGAACTGGCAGGGCGCAGAACGGTTGGGTCGATCATTCTGGTGCCTTGATCTCAACCTGCGAAACAGTGGAAGGGCATTAACCTGCCCTTACCACCTCAGCGGTGACCAGATCCCGTATCACACTCGGGTTGCGACGCCCGCCAAGGCTGCCGCTCAGCACCATGTCCAGTTGCTCGTGGAAATACTGCTCAACGCGCAGTCGCGAGCGGGCTGCGGGGCGGCCGGTCGGGTTGGCGGAGGTCGACACCAGTGGACCGGTCAAGGCGCACAGCTCGCGTACGGTCGGGTGATCGCTGACCCGGAGGGCGACGGTGTCGTGCGTTCCGGTGATCCAGTCCGGCAACAGGCCTTGATGTGGCACCAGCCAGGTGTTCGGTCCCGGCCAGGTGCTGGCCATGCGGTCGATCCACAGCTCAGGGAAGTCCTCGAAGAGGAAATCGAACTGACGGATGTTGTCTGCGATGAGGATCAAGCCCTTATCAACAGGCCGCGCCTTGATTGCCAGCAGGCGATACACCGCCTCTGCATCCCAGGGGTCACAACCCAACCCCCACACCGCTTCGGTTGGATAGGCAATCACCGCCCCGGCCCGAATTTCTCGTGCGGCTTGCTGCACTCGCCAACTGCTGACCATCGTCCGTTCTCCCAAATTACGCAGGAGGGCAGTTTAACCTCAGCGTGCCCGGGCAAACCATCGCCCGGCTTCACAGGTCACGCTGCTGTCGAGTTCAAGCTCGGTCAGCGCCGCCAGGACCTTTGGCAACGGCCAACCGCTGTTGTGGGCCAGCGCCTCGCCGGTTTGCGGCGCTGCGTGCAAGAGGGCGAGCAGCGGATGAAGCGGGGTCGACGGCTTATCAACGACGTCCGAACTCGGCGCGACGTTTTTCCAGCCCTGCAGCGCCTCAAGAATATGGTCGATGGTTTCCACCAGCACTGCCCCCTCACGGATCAGCTGGTGACAACCCCTGGCGCCCGGATGATGGATCGAGCCGGGGATGGCATAGACCTCACGGCCCTGCTCGGCGGCAAGCCGTGCCGTGATCAGTGATCCGCTGGCAACGCTGGCCTCGACCACCAACACGCCCAGGGACAAACCGCTGATGATTCGATTGCGCCGGGGAAAGTTGCTGGCGTGGGGGCCTGCGTCCAGCGGCAGCTCGGAAATCACTGCGCCGCCCTCGGCCACCATACGCGCTGCAAGTTGACGATGCCGCTGTGGATAAAGTTTTTCGATGCCGGTGCCCAGAACGCCGATTGTCCCGCCTTTTACGTCCAGAGCACCTTGATGCGCGGCGCCGTCGATACCCAGCGCCAGCCCGCTGGTGATGACAAAACCGGCACCGGCCAGGCTCCGCGCGAACGCCGCAGCGGTGTCGAGTCCAGGCTTGGAAGCGCGTCGACTGCCCACCATTCCCAACTGCGGACGATCAAGCAATGCACGGTTTCCGGCGATGAAGAGCAGGGGCGGTGGATCCGGGATTTCTGCCAACAGCGCAGGGTAGTCAGGGTCGTCCCACATCAGCAAATGCTGGCCCGGACGCTCTAACCAGGCCAGTGCAGCACTGGCACCGTCGCGCACTTCGGCACTGCGACGGGCCTCGGCACTGGCCGCCGGCAGCCGCAGAGATCGCCATGCCGAAGCCGGCGCACTCAACGCGGCAGAGGCGCTGCCGAACGCATCGATGAGGGTGTGAAAACGTTTTGGACCGACTTCCGGCAGCCGATGCAGACGCAAACGGGCTTCCAGCTCAGCCGGCGACTGACCGGCCTTTTCGAACAACGGCATGTCATCTTCCTTGATCCGAGACCCACCTTAATCAGTGGATCAAGCTGTGGATAAGTCTGTTAACAACAATTTGATAAGTGAAGCATGCCGGTGGAGAAAAGTGATTTGCAGCTGATACATAGCATTACGGATTGCGGACTTTGTCCTGAACCGCCAGAGATCGGGTTGCGTGCAGCACCATGCCGTAGCTCAGTCGCTCGTACGTGCGGAAGACCATCAGCAGCCCTGAGCGCTCGTCGGGAATTTTGACCTGATCACCGTTGACCCGGTCACGCACCGTCTCGCCGGTCTTGTAGATGGCCAGCACGTTGCCTTCGGCCAAGCCATCCAGTCGGCCACGGTCGATGGTCACCACGTCGAACTCGCCGATCTGGGTCACGCCCCGGGGCACATCGATGATAGTGCCGCTGATCGGTTGCTGGGGCTCACTAGGGACAAAGGTGGAATTGATTCCGCGTTCTTCACTGACGAATAGCCGATCGCCGAGGCGTACTTCCTGGGTCGAGCGCTGCAGTTGCAACGTCGCTACGTCACCTTCGCTGGCAACGATTTGGCCGCTGCCAATGTCATCGGCATTGATGCCCAGCACCACGCCGCTCACCGGATCGACGTAGGTCTTGCCCTTGCGATAGATGCCGTACGACACATGGCTCGGCTCGAACTGGCCCCGGGCATAGATGCGATCACCCGCACCACTCAGCACCCGCTCGCCGGGGCCGGCCACGACATGAGGCGCGACTTCAAACTGGCTGGCGTTGTCGATGATTCGGTTGTTCAGCAGAAACGCATTGATCGCGCCCAGCGGGATGGTGGGTATCGCCTCGGCAATCGGCGTACTGCGCACACGCGGGGACAGTTTGATGGTGCCCCGGGACTCACCGCGATTGACGACGATGCGTGGCTGACCATCAACGTAAATCAGGTTGAGCGTATCGCCGGGGTAGATCAGATCAGGGTCGTGAACCTGTGGATTGGCGCGCCAGAGTTGGGGCCACTTCCACGGCTGGTTAAGAAATTTTCCGGAAATGTCCCAAAGTGTGTCACCGGCGACGACGGTGTAACTCTGTGGATGGCCATCCCTGAGCTGTACTTGCGCCTGGACAAGGCCTGTCGCGGCCAACAGCAGCAGGGCGAGTAGTGATTTCCTCATGCGGTGAATCCCTTTATCATGTTGGCTTCGCGTGAAACGCTGAGTCTTGCGAGACTTCCGGTTTTACTAGGGCTGCAGCTTGTGACGTCCCAAGCCTAGCAGCCGATTTTGACTTTACCCTACAGTGCATCCCTTACGTATATGGCCATTCTAAACATCCTCGAATTTCCCGATTCGCGCCTGCGCACCATCGCCAAGCCGGTGGCTGAAGTGGACGACGGCATTCGCCAGTTGGTCGACGACATGTTTGAAACCATGTACGAAGCGCCTGGCATCGGTCTGGCCGCGACGCAGGTTAACGTACACAAGCGCGTGGTGGTGATGGATCTCTCCGAAGATCGCAGCGAGCCGCGGGTGTTCATCAACCCCGAGATCGAGCCGCTCACCGACGAGATGGACCAGTACCAGGAAGGCTGCCTGTCTGTTCCAGGTTTCTACGAAAACGTGGATCGCCCGCAACGGGTCAAGGTCAAGGCGCTGGACCGTGAAGGCCAGCCCTACGAGTTCATCGCCGAAGGCCTGCTCGCCGTGTGCATCCAGCACGAATGCGATCACCTGAACGGCAAGCTGTTCGTTGATTACCTGTCCAATCTCAAGCGCGACCGGATCAAGAAGAAGCTGGAAAAACTCCACAAGCAAAACGCCTGATCCCGCCATCCTCCTTTCTACAGTAGGAGCCCGTTTGCCCGCGATAGCGACCTGTCCTCTGCCGCATTTGTCGGCTGACACCACGCCATCGCGGGCAAGCGCGTTTCTACCGTCATACTCAAGAGAAGCCCATGACTGAGCCACTGCGCATCGTGTTCGCCGGCACCCCGGAATTCGCCGCCGAGCATTTGAAAGCCCTGCTCGACAGTCCCCACGACGTCATTGCGGTGTACACCCAGCCAGATCGCCCGGCCGGTCGTGGTCAGAAGCTGATGCCGAGCCCGGTCAAGCAGCTTGCCCTTCAGCACACTATTCCTGTCATGCAGCCGCCCACCTTGCGCGCACCCGAAGCCCAGGCCGAGCTGGCCGCGTTGCAACCGGACCTGGTGGTCGTGGTCGCCTATGGCCTGATCCTTCCGCAGGCCGTACTGGATATTCCGCGTCTGGGCTGCATCAACAGCCACGCCTCGTTGCTCCCACGCTGGCGCGGTGCTGCGCCGATCCAGCGCGCGGTGCAGGCCGGCGATGCCGAGAGCGGCGTGACGGTCATGCGTATGGAAGCGGGGCTGGACACCGGCCCGATGCTGCTCAAGGTGACGACCCCGATCACGGCCGACGACACCGGCGGTACGCTGCACGATCGTCTCGCTGAGCTCGGCCCGCCTGCGGTGATTCATGCCATTGCCGGCCTGGCAGACGGTACGCTTGTGGGCGAAGTACAGGACGACAGCCTCGCCACCTATGCGCACAAACTGAACAAAGATGAAGCACGTATCGACTGGACCCGCCCGGCCGTTGAGCTGGAGCGACTGGTACGCGCCTTCAACCCATGGCCGATCTGCCACACCACGCTCAACGGCGAAGCGCTGAAGGTTCTGGCCGCGCAGATCGCCGACGGGGAGGGCACGCCCGGCAGCATCATCGACGCAAGCAAAGACGGCCTGCTGGTCGCGTGCGGTGACGGCGCGCTGCGTCTGAAGCGTCTGCAACTCCCCGGCGGCAAACCGCTGGGCTTCGCTGACCTGTTCAACAGCCGCCGCGAGAAGTTCCCCGTCGGCACTGTCCTCGGCCAAGCGGTGGATGCTCAATGAACCCGCGTCTGGCCGCAGCCAAGGCCCTGGCTGCCGTACTGAGTGGCAAGGCATCGCTGAACAGCTCCTTGCCCACGCAACTGGACAAGGTTGAAGACCGCGACCGCGGCCTGACCCAGGATCTGGCATTTGGCACCGCGCGTTGGGAGCCAAGGCTCTCCGCGCTGGCGGCCAAGCTGCTGCAGAAACCCTTCAAAACCGCTGATAACGACGTGCAGGCTTTATTGCTGGTGGGCCTGTATCAGCTGTTCTATTCGCGGATTCCTGCCCACGCCGCTATCGGCGAAACCGTGGGCTGCGCCGACAAACTGAAAAAACCGTGGGCAAAAGCGTTGCTCAATGCCGTGCTGCGTCGAGCCCAACGGGAAGGTGAGGCACTGCTGACAGAACTGGAACACGATCCGGTGGTGCGCACTGCTCATCCACGCTGGCTGCAAAAAGCGTTGAAAGCCGCCTGGCCTGAGCATTGGGAAGCGATTTGTGCGGCAAACAACGCCCACCCGCCGATGATTTTACGGGTCAACCGCCGGCACAAAACCCGCGAGCAGTACCTTCAGCTGTTACTGGACGCAGGCATCGCAGCGACGCCGAGCACGTTCAGCCAGGACGGCATCGTGCTTACCGAACCGGGCGATGTTCGCTCGCTGCCGGGTTTCGCCGAGGGCTGGATCAGCGTTCAGGATGAGGCAGCGCAACTGGCCGCCGACTTGTTGGAGCTGGCGCCGGGTCAACGTGTGCTGGATGCCTGTTGCGCACCGGGTGGCAAGACCTGCCATCTGCTGGAAGTCCAACCGGGCCTGGCAGGCGTCGTTGCGGTGGATCTTGAGGCCAAGCGCATAGTGCGGGTCAAAGAGAACCTGGATCGCCTGGGCCTGAGTGCCGAACTCATCGCCGCCGACGCCCGCGCCACGGATCTATGGTGGGATGGCAAACCCTTCCAGCGCATCCTGCTGGACGCGCCTTGCTCGGCGACTGGCGTCATTCGCCGCCACCCCGACATCAAGCTGACCCGTCAGGCCGATGATATTCCTGCCCTCGCCGCGCTGCAGGGCGAATTGCTCGACGCGCTGTGGCCGACGCTGCAGGTCGGCGGGATCTTGCTGTACGCCACATGCTCGACCCTGCCGACTGAAAACACCGAAGTCATTGATGCATTCCTGGCGCGTACGTCGGGGGCTCGGGAGCTGGACATTGCCGGTCAGCAAGGCAATCCGCCTCCCGGTCTAAAACAGCCCCACGGCCGTCAGTTGCTGGCCCAGGAAGGCGGGCATGACGGGTTTTACTACGCCAAACTGATCAAGATTGCGGCGGCGTGAAGACAAGTAGCCGGTGTGACGGAATCATCATTTCAAGGAGAGACTGATTGAAGATCATCATTCTCGGCGCAGGGCAGGTCGGCGGTACGCTGGCCGAGCACCTGGCCAGCGAAGCCAACGACATCACCGTCGTGGACACCGATCAGGATCGTCTGCGAGCGTTGGGTGATCGCCTCGATATCCGCACCGTTCACGGTCGCGGCTCATTTCCAACCGTGCTGCGTCAGGCCGGCGCCGACGACGCCGACATGCTGGTGGCCGTGACCAGCAGCGACGAGACCAACATGGTCGCCTGCCAGGTCGCGTACACGCTGTTCCAGACCCCGACCAAGATTGCCCGGGTTCGCGAGTCGGCGTACCTGACCCGCTCAGGCCTGTTCGCCAACGGCGCCATTCCCGTGGACGTGCTGATCAGCCCTGAGCAAGTGGTCACCCATTACATCAAGCGGCTCATCGAATACCCCAGCGCGCTGCAAGTCATCGACTTCGCCGGCGGCAAGGTGCAGATGGTGGCGGTCAAGGCGTACTACGGCGGCCCTCTGGTGGGGCAGCAACTGCGTCAACTGCGCACGCACATGCCGAATGTCGAGACTCGCGTCGCGGCTATTTTCCGTCGCGACCGTCCGATCATTCCTCAGGGCGATACGGTTATCGAGGCTGACGACGAGGTCTTTTTCATCGCTGCCAAAGCGGATATTCGCGCCGTTATGGGCGAGATGCGTCGTCTGGATGTGAGCTACAAGCGCATCGTGATTGCCGGCGGCGGGCAGATCGGCGAGCGGCTGGCGGAGGCCATCGAGAACCGCTATCAGGTCAAGATCATCGAGATGAATCCCGCCCGATGCCGTCACCTGTCAGACACGCTCAACAACACGGTGATCCTGCAAGGCAGCTCTTCGGATCGCGACCTTCTTGTGGAAGAGAACATCGACAACGCCGACCTGTTTCTGGCGCTGACCAACGACGACGAGGCGAACATCATGTCGTCGTTGCTGGCCAAACGTCTCGGTGCAAAGAAGGTGATGACGATCATCAACAACCCGGCCTATGTCGACCTGGTGCAAGGGGGAGAGATAGATGTCGCGGTCAGTCCTCAGCTCGCCACCATCGGTACGTTGCTGGCGCATGTGCGGCGCGGCGATATCGTCAGCGTGCATTCGTTGCGTCGGGGCGCGGCGGAAGCCATCGAGATCGTCGCCCATGGCGATGCCAAATCCAGCAAGGTGATCGGCAAAGCCATCATGCACATCAACTTGCCGCCCGGCACGACCATTGGCGCTATCACCCGCGCCGATCAGGTGATCATCGCCCATGACAGCACGGTGATCGAATCAGGCGATCACGTGGTCATGTTCCTTGTGGATAAAAAGTACATCCGCGACGTCGAGCGACTGTTTCAGGTGGGTTTGAGCTTTTTTTAAAAGCTCAATACCAGCGCTTCTCACCCTCGGGGCGTTTCTTGAAGCGCTTCATGGTCCACATGTATTGGCTTGGATAGGCCCGCACGTACTTCTCAACCACCTTGCTCATGGCAGCTGCCGACGTAGCGGTATCGGTGCTGTACATGTCGTCCGGCGCGGCTTCGAGTACGACTTTGTAACCAGAGCCATCCTCCAGACGCATCGCGTGAAGAAACACGCCCACCGCTTTGCCGCCCGCCAGCATGTTCGGGACGAACTTGCTGGTCAGCGCCATCGTCCCGCAGAAGGGCACGAAGACGCCTGCTGACTCAGCGGGTTCCGGGTCCGCCGGAATGCCGACCGAGCCACCTTTGCGCACTTCCTTGATGACGCTGAGAATGCCTTCCTTGGTGGACGCTGCGACGCGGTTCCCCAACTGTACGCGCTGCTTGCGCAGCAGATCGTCCACGGCCTTGAGCTTGGGTGGCCGGTAGAAAATGATCGGTTTGCACTGGCTGCAGTAGAAGTGGTTGAGCACTTCCCAGTTGCCGAGATGGCTGGTAATACCAACGACGCCCTTGCCCGACGCCAAAGCGTCTTTCAACACCTGAAGCCCTTCGACTTCGCGAACCAGATTGATCGACTTCTGCGCCGGCCAGATCCACGCGCAGGCGCTTTCGGTCAGGGTCTTGCCGATGTCCATCAGACTGCGGCCGACCAGTGCTTCGAGTTCTTCAGGGCTAAGTTCAGGGAAACACTTGGACAGGTTGATGCGCGCGACGTCGCGAGACCGGTTAGGCAACTTCCACATCAGCCAGCCAATGCAGGTACCGACCCATTGCACTGCGCGCCACGGCAACAGGGCAAACAGGCGCAGTGCCCCAACCATCAAGGCGCCTTTGAACTTATCCACAGATCACTCCCGAATACATGAGGCGGCCATTGTAACCATTCATGGGAGCCGATTATCCACATCACCCACCAGCTCGGCGTATCGATCGCAATCAACCGTATGGTCCATCACCATGCCGGTGGCCTGCATGTAGGCATAACAGATGGTCGGGCCGACAAAGGTGAAGCCGGCTTTCTTCAGCGCTTTGCTCATCGCTTCGGCCTCAGGCGTAATGGCAGGAACCTCGCTGCGGTCCTTGAAGTGATTGACCTTCGGCTCGCCCCCCACAAACGACCAGACAAACGTGACCGGATCCTCGAGCCGCAACCAGGCCAGAGCGTTCTTGCGCGCGGCGTTGAGCTTGAGACGGTTGCGCACAATGCCGGGCTCCAGCATCAGGGCTTCGATTTCCGCATCGGTCATCGCGGCGATGCGCTGGACGTCGAAGCCGAACATCACTTCGCGGTAGCGCTCACGCTTTTTCAGGATGGTGATCCACGACAGCCCGGCCTGGAACCCTTCGAGCAACAGGAACTCGAACAGCATCTGCGCATCGCGCAACGGCACACCCCACTCTTGATCGTGGTAGTCCATGTAAAGCGGATCTTCGTTGCACCAAAAGCAGCGTGGCATAGGGCTCCCAAGGGTGGAGGCGCGGCCGAATCGGGTATACTCCCGCTCTTTAAATCGCAGCCCCCCAGTACAGGTGAATTTCGTGAGCCAGCCTACGCCAGCCGTGCGTACCTTCCAAGACTTGATCCTCGCCCTCCAGCAATACTGGGCTGAGCAAGGTTGTGTGGTACTTCAGCCCTACGATATGGAAGTGGGCGCCGGCACTTTCCACACCGCTACGTTTCTGCGCGCCATCGGCCCGGAAACCTGGAACGCCGCCTACGTACAACCAAGCCGTCGTCCTACCGATGGCCGTTATGGCGAGAACCCAAATCGCCTGCAGCACTACTATCAATTCCAGGTCGTTCTGAAGCCCAACCCGGACAATTTCCAGGAGCTGTACCTCGGCTCGCTGAAGCACGTGGGCCTCGACCCGCTCGTGCACGACGTCCGCTTTGTCGAAGACAACTGGGAATCCCCGACCCTCGGCGCCTGGGGCCTGGGCTGGGAGATCTGGCTGAACGGCATGGAAGTGTCGCAATTCACCTATTTCCAACAAGTCGGCGGCATCGAGTGTTACCCGGTCACCGGCGAAATCACCTACGGCCTCGAGCGTCTGGCGATGTACCTGCAAGGCGTCGAGTCGGTCTACGACCTGGTCTGGACTGACGGCCCGTTCGGCAAAGTCACCTACGGCGATGTGTTCCATCAGAACGAAGTGGAGCAATCGACCTATAACTTCGAGCACGCCAACGTCGACAAGCTGTTCGAGCTGTTCGATTTCTATGAAAGCGAAGCCGTGCGCCTGATCGAAGTCGAGCTGCCATTGCCGAGCTACGAAATGGTCCTCAAGGCCTCTCACACCTTTAACTTGCTGGATGCCCGTCGCGCGATTTCCGTGACGGCGCGTCAGCAGTACATTCTGCGCGTCCGCACCCTGGCTCGCTCCGTGGCCCAGGCGTACCTGATGGCCCGGGCCAAGCTCGGCTTCCCGATGGCCGCGCCCGATATCCGCGATGAAGTGTTGGCCAAGCTGGAGGCTGCGCAATGAGTGCTCAAGATTTTCTGGTTGAACTGGGCACTGAAGAACTGCCACCCAAAGCATTGAATACCCTGGCCGATGCGTTTATGGCTGGTATCGAAAAAGGCCTGCAGGCTGCGGGTCTGACCTACAGCGCCAAGCAGGTTTATGCCGCGCCACGTCGTCTGGCCGTGCTGATTACTCAGCTCGCCACCGAGCAGCCGGATCGCAGCGTCAATCTGGACGGCCCGCCACGCCAGGCCGCGTTTGATGCCGAGGGCAATCCGACCCAGGCTGCCTTGGGCTTCGCCAAAAAGTGCGGCGTCGACCTGAGTGAGATCGACCAGAGCGGCCCGAAGCTGCGTTACAGCCAGAGCATCCCTGGCAAGCCAACGTTGAGCCTGCTGCCCACCATCGTTGAAGATTCGCTCAACGACCTGCCGATTCCGAAGCGCATGCGCTGGGGCGCGCGCAAGGAAGAGTTCGTACGTCCGACCCAGTGGCTGGTCATGCTGTTTGGCGATCAAGTCGTCGATTGCACCCTTCTTGCCCAGACGTCCGGCCGTGAATCCCGTGGCCATCGCTTCCATCATCCGGACAGCGTGCGCATTACCTCGCCGGCCAACTACGCCAGCGACTTGCGCGCGGCCTACGTGCTCGCGGACTTCAACGAGCGTCGTCAGCTGATCAGCAAGCGCGTTGAAGAGCTCGCCACGCAACACGAAGGCACCGCCATCGTGCCGCCGGCATTGCTCGATGAAGTGACTGCGCTGGTCGAGTGGCCCGTGCCGCTGGTGTGCTCGTTCGAGGAGCGTTTCCTTGAAGTACCGCAGGAAGCCCTTATCACCACGATGCAGGACAACCAGAAGTACTTCTGCCTGCTGGATGCCGAAGGCAAGCTGCTGCCGCGCTTCATTACTGTCGCGAACATCGACAGCAAGGACCCTTCCCAGATCGTCCACGGTAACGAGAAAGTCGTTCGCCCGCGTCTGACCGACGCTGAGTTCTTCTTTAAGCAGGACAAGAAGCAGAAGCTGGAGACATTCAACCAGCGTCTGCAGAACGTGGTGTTCCAGGCGCAACTGGGCACGGTATTCGACAAAGCCGAACGTGTTTCCAAGCTCGCTGCGTTCATCGCGCCCCGCATTGGCGGCGATGCTCAGCGCGCCGCGCGTGCAGGCTTGCTCTCCAAGTGCGACCTGGCGACCGAAATGGTTGGCGAGTTTCCCGAGATGCAGGGCGTTGCAGGCTACTACTACGCCTTGGCCGACGGCGAACCCGAAGACGTCGCGCTGGCGTTGAACGAACAGTACATGCCACGTGGCGCTGGTGCTGAATTGCCGGGCACTCTGACTGGCGCCGCTGTTGCCATTGCCGACAAGCTCGACACACTCGTGGGCATCTTCGGCATCGGCATGCTGCCGACCGGTAGCAAAGACCCGTACGCTTTGCGTCGGGCCGCGCTGGGCATCCTGCGCATCCTGATCGAGAAGAAACTGGATCTGGATCTGGTCAAAACCGTACAGTTCGCCGTCGCTCAGTTCGGTGTGAAGATCAAGCCTGCTGGTCTGCCAGAGCAGGTTCTCGAATTCATCTTCGATCGTCTGCGCGCGCGCTATGAAGACGAAGGCGTCGACGTTTCTGTCTACCTGTCGGTGCGCGCTTTGCAGCCCGCTTCGGCGCTGGATTTCGATCAACGTGTTCAGGCTGTTCAGGCCTTCCGCAAATTGCCTGAGGCTGCAGCATTGGCCGCCGTGAACAAGCGGGTTTCCAATCTGCTGAGCAAGGCAGATGGCAACATCGCCCAGACCGTCGAGCCGAAGTACTTCGATAACGCCAACGAGTTCTCGCTGTACTCGGCGATTCAGCAGGCAGATCAGGCCGTCGCGCCGATGTCCGCCAGCCGTCAGTACAACGAAGCGCTGACGCGTCTTGCGGCACTTCGCGAGCCTGTGGATGCGTTTTTCGAGGCCGTGATGGTCAACGCGGAGGACGCCAGCGTGCGGGCTAACCGATACGCCTTGCTCGCCCGCCTGCGCAATCTGTTCCTCGGCGTCGCCGACATCTCCTTGTTGGGCTGACAGCGGAGCGCATGCCAGTGAAGTTGCTGATTCTCGATCGAGACGGGGTGATCAACCTGGACTCCGACGCCTACATCAAGTCGGTGGACGAGTGGGTTCCGATTCCCGGCTCCATCGAGGCCATTGCGCAACTAAGTAAAGCCGGCTGGACGGTGACAGTGGCCACCAACCAGTCCGGCATTGCTCGCGGTTACTACGATCTCGCCACCCTTGATGCCATGCACGCACGCTTGCGTGAACTCGTGGCGGAGGAGGGTGGTGAGGTCGGACTGATTGTTTATTGCCCCCACGGCCCGGACGCCGGCTGCGATTGCCGCAAGCCAAAACCGGGCATGCTGAAGACCATTGCCCGCCATTACGCCGTCGATTTACGCGGCGTGTGGTTTGTGGGCGACAGCAAGGGTGACCTGGAGGCGGCGGTGGCCGTCGACTCACAACCTGTTCTGGTCATGACCGGTAAAGGTCAGAAGACGCGAAGCGGTGCATTGCCCGCAGGCACGTTGGTTTTCGATGATCTAGCGGCGGTTGCCGCAGAACTAATCCACAACAGCGCCCCGTTGAACGGCTAACGGCTATCAACGGCTCGCTCAATTCGGGCAATTGCCCCGTAACGGTAAAAGCAGCTATGTCGATTGTGCAGGCCATCAGGATTTTCTTCTTTTACCTGCTGCTGGGCACTACCGCCCTGCTGTGGTGTTCGCTGAGTTTCTTTATTGCACCTTTCCTGCCGTTCCGTCTTCGTTATCGCTTCATCAATGTGTACTGGTGCCGCTGCGCCTTGTGGCTGACCCGCGTGTTCCTCAACATCAAGGTCAATGTTACCGGCCAGGAAAACATTCCCGAGACGCCGTGTGTGATCGTCTCCAATCACCAGAGCACGTGGGAGACGTTTTTTCTCTCGGCGCATTTCCAGCCGTTGAGCCAAGTGCTCAAGCGGGAGTTGCTCTACGTGCCTTTCTTCGGCTGGGCGATGGCGATGCTGCGTCCCATCGCCATTGATCGCAATAACCCCAAAGCGGCGCTGAAGGTCGTGGCGAAGAAAGGCGATGAGTTGCTCAAAGATCGCGTCTGGGTGCTGATCTTCCCTGAAGGCACACGCGTGCCGTACGGCCAGATCGGAAAGTTCTCGCGCAGCGGATCGGCATTGGCGGTTAACGCGGACTTGCCCGTCCTGCCCATTTCCCACAACGCCGGCCGCTTTTGGCCGAAAGAGGGCTGGGGTAAAAAGCCGGGGACCATCGAAGTCGTGATTGGCAAACCGATGTACGCAGAGGGCACTGGCCCTCGCGCAATCGCTGCGCTGAACGATCGCGTCTCGGCCTGGAACGAGCAAACCCAGCGTGATTTGGGATCGCCCGCAATGCCTGCGCCTGCGCCCGAGAAATCACCGGCGTGAATTGTGGATAACCTGTGCACGAATAAGTAGAAATTCGAGAAATTCACTTCTAACTCATTAATTTTAATGCTTATTTCTTCGAGCGCTTAAAACGCCAATACGTGCATAAGTTTTTTCTCATCGTCTGCCGATGACCTGAAAAGACCGGTCTTGAGCCTGTGCGGCCGAGACCGATCTGTGGATCAAGCCGCTCTGGCCGGCGCTGATATCCGCAGATTGCAGAGCGCTCCTAGACCCACCAGCACAATCCCTCCACACGCCGCTGCGACAAATCCCATGGCGGGAGAAACACTGTCGATGGCGAATCCTACAATTGGCGCCGAAAGCGTCTGGCCTATTCGGTACGCCGAATCGTGCAGCCCCATTACTTCACCTCTCACGCTGGAAGGCGCCAACTTGGCAACCGCTTCCGAACCCGCAGCCAGCGTCGGCGTGCACAGCAGATTGGTGGGCAGCAGCGCGAGCATCAGCCACCACCAGACGTCATCAAAGAAGACCACGGGCAGCAGCAGGAGACTCATTGCCAAGGCGAGTTTCATCTGCGACCACGACCGGTGGACAATCCCGTGAACGTATCCGCCCACAATGGACGCGATGGACATGGCGGCGATGACATACCCAGTGAAGGCAAGCTGGTCACTGGCGCGCAGCACAGCGATCAGTGCCAGCTCGGTGCCGTAGAGCACGAACAACGCACCCGCACTGACAAACATCACGGCCAGCAGACGGCCGCTCATCCAGGTGCGAAGTTTGGGCCGCACGCGATCAGGATTTGCAGCGACTTCGTCAACATTGCGCGTCGGCCAGTTCAACACATAGAGCACGACATAGGAGAGCGCCCGCCAGAGGCCGATGCCCGCCAGCGTGGCCGTCGCCGAATACGTGGTGATGAGCAAAATGCCGCTCGCCGGCCCGATGACGAATGAGAGTTCCATAAGCATCATGTTGAGAGAATACGCAGGCCGCCGCTGATCCTCCGGCACCAGACTGGCGATGAACTGCCTGGCGAGCGAGCCCGTTGGCACGGTAAAGAGACCGGCAACAAAAGCCAGAAATACATAGAGCCAGTAACTCACCATCGGTAGCAACACCCAGGCGAGGGTCGACAGCGTCCCGCACACGGCCACTACCGGGCGCAGGCCATGACGGTCAATCATCCGGCCGAGAAGGGGAGAGCCCACCGCAAACCCGAGGGCGGTCGCTGTCCCCACCACGCCCGCATCAAAATAACTACCGCCCATTTCGTTGAGTACATGCAAGCTCAGCGTGAGCCCCATGATGGTCAGCGGCAAACCCGCAACGAACATGAACAATGTCGCGGGCAGCACTCGTGGGATGGCCAGCACTCTCTGGTATTTGCGAATCGACATATAACTGAGGCTCCTTGGTCTTACATCTGTCCTGATGCAACGGGTCATTCGACGGGTTCTTTAAGTTTTTGCCGCTGTCATCGCCCAATCGAGGCGCAGTGACACAGTCCTGCCCAATAAAAACTATCGTTCGAGTTTCAGGGCCAAATTATTGGCTGACAGGGCATGCAGGTAATCCGCGTCCCGATTAGGGATGCCAATTAGACGCGCGCCACGCCCGGTGTATCGTTCACGCTCAACACCATTTCCAACCCTCGCGATATCGCGCGTCTCCGACAGCGTGAGCGTCACAGCGGTGAATGGATCGAACCGACATGACCCTGATCGCGCGCGGAGGCAGTATGAATACGTTGGGTGACCTGGCGTCCAGACGAAACAACAACTTCAACCTGATCAGAATGCTTGCCGCCACTGCGGTACTAATCTCCCACAGTTACCCTCTCGCACTCGGCCATGATGCGGTCGAGCCGCTCTCGGACTGGATTGGCCTTTCCCTCGGGGAACTGGCAGTAATCACATTCTTCTGCGTCTCCGGCTTTTTTATCTCGCTTAGCCGTGATCGCGCCGGCAGTACGGTGGATTTCTTCACTGCTCGGTTTTTGCGCATCTACCCTGGTCTGACACTCGTGCTGCTGCTCAGCGCGTTTCTGATCGGGCCGTTGTTTACGACACTGAGTGCGTCGGAATATTTCCGGTCAGGTGAAACATACGGTTATCTGACCCACAATTTGACGCTCTTCAGCATGAAATTCCAGCTCCCAGGCGTGTTCGAGAACACCCCTTGGCCCGGCATCAATGGGTCGCTGTGGACGCTCTTCTATGAGGTCGCTCTCTACATTCTGGTCGGCACGCTTGGCGCATTAGCCTTTTTCAACGAAGGGCGTAAGTTCACCGGCTTTCTACTGTGTTACGCGGCGCTGTACGTCGCCTTCAAATGCTTGACGTTGAGCAGCGCTCTGCTCAATGACTTCCACCGTGCCGAGTTTTTCTTCAGGTGGAGTTTACCGTTTGTGCTGGGCATGTCCTTCTATCGATATCGTCATCACATCGCGCATCGATTCATCGGCTTCCTGCCTTTTGCCGTATTAGCCGCCTGCACATGGCGCACGCCGTATTTCTTCGAGTGCTTTACCGTGGCGTGGACGTATCTGATTTTCTACCTCGGGTTTGCAACCCACCCGGTGGTCGACCGTTACAACCAGCTGGGTGATTACTCCTACGGCGTTTATATCTATGCCTTCCCGATTCAGGAAATCCTCGCCCACCTGCTCAAAGGTATCGGCGCCGCCAGCATGATGCTGCTCGCGTTCCCGCTTGCGTTAGCGGCAGCGGTGTTCTCCTGGCATTTCATCGAGAAGCCAGCCATGGCCTGGCGCCGTGGGCTGACTACGGTTCTGGGCAGTGGAATGGACACCATGAAAACCCGCTGGGCGAGAACCGGGAAGCGCACTGCATAACGACCTGCGTACCGAAAGATCGGATTAACGCATCCAGTATCGATTCAACAGGGAGTTGGGGATGATGAGGTTTCAAGTGCTGGACGGCTTTAGGGGCATCTGCGCACTCAGCGTTGCGGTCCGTCACATCCACATTCCACAGAGCTTCGGCGAGTGGGCGTTCTTCAGGAATGCTCATTATTGGTGAGCTTTTTCTTTGTCCTGAGCGGATTCGTCATGGTCCACACCTACGGACAGGGGCTCGCAACGACGGACCAGTTCAGGCAGTTCTTTATCACCCGCACCTTCCGACTGTACCCCCTGCACGTCTTTGTGCTCGTGCTCGCCATCGCATTGGAGGTGATGAAGCTGGCCGCAGAGCATGCTGGCATAGCGTTCAATCAGCCGAGCTTCACCGGACAGCGCGCGCCCCAGGAAATCATCCCCAACCTGCTTCTGTTGCAATCGTGGTGGCCGGGATTCAATCCGCAGTCATTCAACTTTCCGGCGTGGAGCATCAGTGTCGAGTACTACATCTACATGATCTTCGCGGGGATACTCTTGTGTACGCCACGCCTTGCCACGCTGATATTTCTGATGATCTCGTTGGTAGCTGCGGTGTGTTTGTCCTTGGGACTTGGCTCTCTGGTGGAGCCCGCATTGCAGGGACTGTCCTGTTTCTTTGCAGGGGTGATGACCTATCACCTCTATCAGGTTATCCACACCAAGAGCATTTCGCGCTGGCGGCACACTGGCCTGGAAGTAGTCGGGATTTGCCTCACAGTGAGTGTGCTGGTGAGTAACATCGATCACAAACAGATCGGTCTGATGCTGGTGTTCTGCGCGGTCATGTTGATTTTCTCCTTCGAGGGAGGGGTGATCTCGACCTTGCTGAAAGCTCGCCCGTTCGAGAAGCTGGGCGTGCTGTCCTACTCGATCTACATGACCCATGCGATGGTACTGTTCGCTTTCACCCTGGCCATGCTTCTTTTAGGAAAAGTCGTCGGCCACACCTTTGTCACTTACGCTGCTGCGGCGCCAGGCCCGACGCTTTCATTCAATAACGCAATGGCCGATAACTTCCTGCTGCTTGGCCTGTTAATCATCATCGTGGGCATCTCTGCGGTCAGCTACCGACTCATTGAACAGCGCGGTATCGAATGGGGCAAACGCTTGAGCAGGAGAGGGCGGGCCCGATCGCCGATTAGTCCAGTCAAGACCGTGAGCTGAAACTCTAGACAAAAAAAGCCCCAATCGATTCGCATCGTTGGGGCTCTTTTCTCAGCGGCTAGACCTTAGAAATCCAGGTTCGACACCGCCAGTGCGTTGGCTTCAATGAAGTCGCGGCGTGGTTCTACTGCATCACCCATCAGGGTGTTGAAGATCTGATCAGCGCCGATGGCGTCTTCGATCGTCACTTTGAGCATGCGCCGCACGCTTGGGTCCATCGTGGTTTCCCACAACTGATCCGGGTTCATTTCACCGAGACCTTTGTAGCGCTGGATGGTGTGGCGCTTGGTGCTCTCTGCCATTAGCCAGGCCAGCGCTTCCTTGAACTCTGTGACCGCTTTCTTGCGCTCGCCACGTTGGACGTAAGCGCCTTCTTCCAGCAGCGTGCTGATCTGAGCACCCAGCGCAGTGACTGTTTTGTAGTCATTGCTACCAAAGAAATCGCGGTTGAACGTCACGTAGTTGGACAGACCATGGGAGATCAGTTCGACCTCTGGCAGCCACACGTTACGCTCGCGGTCTTCACGCAAGCTGGCCTTGTAGACCAGGCCGGATTTCTCACCCACACGCAAACGTTCATCGAACTTCGCCAGCCACTCTTGCATAGCGGCATGATCCGACAACTGCTCCATTGGTACAGCCGGCAGGTAGACGAAGTGCTCGGTCAGCTCTTGCGGGTACAGGCGGGACAGACGTTTCAAGGTCTTCATGACCATACGGAAATCGTGAACCAGTTTCTCCAGTGCTGCACCGGAAATGCCAGGGGCTGATTCGTTCAGGTGCAGGCTCGCATCTTCAAGGGCCGACTGGGTCATGTACTCTTCCATGGCCTCGTCGTCTTTGATGTACTGCTCTTGCTTGCCTTTCTTCACCTTGTACAGCGGCGGCTGGGCAATGTAGATGTAGCCACGCTCAACCAGTTCCGGCAATTGACGGAAGAAGAAGGTCAGCAACAGGGTACGGATGTGCGAACCGTCGACGTCGGCATCGGTCATGATGATGATGTTGTGGTAGCGCAGCTTCTCGATGTTGTATTCGTCACGGCCGATACCGCAGCCCAGTGCCGTGATCAACGTGCCCACTTCCTGGGACGAGATCATCTTGTCGAAGCGCGCCTTTTCCACGTTCAGGATCTTGCCCTTGAGTGGCAGGATGGCCTGAGTCTTACGGTTCCGTCCCTGCTTGGCGGAGCCGCCAGCAGAGTCACCTTCCACGAGATAGAGTTCGGAAAGGGCAGGGTCCTTTTCCTGGCAGTCAGCCAGTTTGCCGGGCAGGCCTGCAATATCCAGCGCACCTTTGCGGCGAGTCATCTCACGGGCTTTACGCGCAGCTTCACGAGCACGTGCTGCGTCGATCATCTTGCCGACGACGGCTTTCGCTTCGTTCGGGTTCTCGAGCAGGAAATCAGAGAAGTATTTGCCCATCTCCTGTTCAACCGCGGTCTTCACTTCCGAAGACACCAGCTTGTCTTTCGTCTGCGAGCTGAACTTTGGATCAGGGACTTTGACGGAGATAATCGCCGTCAGGCCTTCACGCGCATCGTCGCCGGTGGTGGCGACTTTGTGCTTCTTCGCCAGACCTTCCTGCTCGATGTAGTTGTTCAGGTTACGCGTCAGGGCAGAACGGAAACCCACGAGGTGGGTACCGCCGTCGCGCTGCGGAATGTTGTTGGTGAAGCACAGCAGGTTTTCGTTGAAGCTGTCATTCCACTGCAGAGCAATCTCTACGCCGATGCCGTCTTCACGCTGGATGTTGAAGTGAAAGACCTGGTTCACAGGCGTCTTGTTGGTGTTCAGGTATTCAACGAATGCCCGCAGACCGCCTTCATATTTGAACAGCTCTTCCTTGCCGCTACGCTCGTCTTTAAGGACGATACCCACGCCGGAGTTCAGGAAAGACAGCTCACGAATCCGCTTGGCCAGAATGTCCCAGCTGAAGTGAATATTCTTGAAGGTTTCAGAGGAAGGCTTGAAGTGAATCTCAGTACCCGTGGTGTCACTTTCGCCAACGATTTGCATCGGTTCTTGTGGAACACCGTGTACGTACGTCTGTTCCCAGACTTTTCCACTACGGCGAACGGTGAGATTCAAAACCTCGGACAGCGCGTTGACGACTGACACGCCAACACCGTGCAGACCGCCAGATACCTTGTAGGAGTTATCGTCAAACTTACCGCCGGCGTGCAACACAGTCATGATGACTTCGGCAGCGGACACGCCTTCTTCTTTGTGCACATCAACCGGAATGCCACGACCGTTGTCGCGAACAGTGATCGACTCATCCGGATGAATGATGATGCTTATGTCGTCACAGTGACCGGCCAGCGCCTCGTCGATCGAGTTGTCCACAACCTCGAACACCATATGGTGGAGGCCGCTGCCATCGTCTGTGTCGCCGATATACATACCAGGACGTTTGCGTACGGCATCGAGCCCTTTCAGCACTTTAATACTGGTCGAGTCGTACGTTTGGTTTTCGCTCATGCCTTCACTCCCGGTGGTCGTGGGTCTGGGTGATATTGCCGTGTTCCACGTGGAACAAAGCAACTGGCGTTTCCGTCTGCCAGCCTTCCCTCAACAATTCATGATCTACGCAGGTGATGAATACCTGGCAGCGTAATTCTTCCAGCAGGCGACATAGCGCACTGCGGTGATTCTCATCGAGCTCTGATGGCAGATCGTCGACGAGGTAAATACATTGGCCACGACGGGCCGTACTGACTAAATGTCCCTGAGCAATGCGGAGGGCGCAGACCACGAGTTTCTGTTGCCCGCGAGAAAGAATGTCCGCCGCGTTGTGACCGCCGAGTCGCAGCCGTAAATCTGCGCGTTGAGGCCCTGCCTGGGTGTGACCCATCTGCTGATCACGGTAGAGGGACGATGCGAGTACGTCATTCAAGTTTTTTTCCTTGTCCCATCCTCGATAGTAACTAAGCGTCAGCCCATCGATCTGAACAAGCTCACTCAGGGTTTGCTCGAACACCGGCTTCAGCGCCTTGATATAGGCGCGCCGAAACTCGTCAATTTCATCGCTCGCAAGGCACAGCTCACGGTCCCATGCGGCCTGTGAAGCGGCGTCAAGTGTACCATGGCGAAGCCACGAGTTCCGCTGCCTGAGGGCCTTCTGAAGCCGCTGCCAAGTCGACATAAAACGAGGTTCCACGTGGAACACTCCCCAATCCAGAAACTGACGCCGGATCTTGGGAGCACCTTCAAGCAGCCGGAAGCTGTCGGGATTGATCAGCTGCAGTGGCAACGTCTCGGCGAGTTGCGCGGCACTTTTCGCATTCTGACCATCGATGCGAATCTGAAAATCCCCCTGACGGTCACGTGAGACGCCAAGACTGCTGTGGCCACCTTCAGCGAGTTCAACCTGGCCAAAGACCGTGCATGCAGGTTGTTCGTATTGAATGACCGGTTGCAGCCGAACGCTGCGGAAGGAGCGCGCCAAACCGAGTAGATAGATGGCTTCCAGGAAACTGGTTTTCCCACTGCCGTTAGCGCCGTACAAGATGTTAATGCGGGGAGAAGGGGAGAAGGTCACCGGGTGGAGATTGCGCACCCCGGTGACCGAGACGCGGCTAAGAGACATTAATCAACTGCTGTTACAGACGCATCGGCATAACGACATAGGCCGAGTCGTCATTGCCGGACTCCTGCACCAAGGCGCTGCTGTTCGAATCCGAAAGAATCAGACGGACTTGCTCTGTGGTCATGACACCCAGTACATCGAGCAGATAGCTAACGTTAAATCCGATCTCGAGTGAGCTGCCGTTGTAGTCGACGCTGATTTCTTCCTCGGCTTCTTCCTGCTCGGGGTTGTTCGCTTGAATCTTCAGCTGACCGTTTGCCAACTGAAGGCGGATACCCCGATACTTCTCGTTAGAGAGAATCGCGGTACGGCTGAACGCCTCGCGCAGCGCCTGACGATCGCCTACGACCAGCTTGTCGCCGCCCTTGGGCAAGACTCGCTCATAGTCAGGGAATTTACCGTCAACCAGTTTCGATGTGAACGTGAACTCACCGGTGGTCGCACGAATATGGTGCTGACCCAGCACGATACTGACCAGACCATCTTGCTCGGTCAGCAGTCGTGCCAGTTCAAGGATGCCCTTACGCGGGACGATCACCTGGTGGCGGTCAGCCTGCTCGATCTCTGCAGCCATGGAACACATCGCCAGACGGTGACCATCAGTTGCGACCGCGCGAAGAATGCCAGACTGGACCTCAAGCAGCATGCCGTTTAGATAGTAGCGTACGTCCTGCTGAGCCATGGCAAAGCTGGTGCGCTCGATCAACCGGCGCAGTTTGCTTTGAACAAGGCTGAACGTAAGCGAGCCCGGGCCTTCCTCGACGGTTGGGAAGTCGTTGGCAGGCAGGGTGGACAGCGTGAAGCGACTACGGCCTGCTTTAACGATCAGCTTCTGCTCATCGAGCTTGATGTCGATAAGGGCGTCATTGGGAATGCTTTTGCAGATGTCCATCAGCTTGCGCGCAGGAACGGTGATTTCCCCCGGCTCTGCAGGCTCTTCCAGTTGGACGCGGCCGACCAGCTCGACTTCCAGGTCAGTACCAGTCAAAGACAACTGCTGGCCCTCTACGACCAGGAGCACATTTGACAGAACCGGCAAGGTCTGACGGCGTTCGACAACGCCCGCGACCAGTTGCAGGGGTTTCAACAGGGCTTCGCGTTGAATGGTGAAATGCATGGTCTAGTCCCTTGCCTTGATAAGCTGCGTTGGCATCACGTTGTCAAAGTCCGCAGCAGGTTCTTGTAGTCCTCGCGGATGTCCGCATCGGATTCTTTCAATTCGTTGATCTTCCGGCACGCATGCAACACGGTTGTGTGGTCGCGGCCGCCAAACACATCGCCGATTTCGGGAAGGCTGTGGTTGGTCAGTTCCTTGGACAATGCCATTGCCACTTGTCGCGGTCGCGCGACAGATCTGGAACGGCGTTTGGACAGCAGGTCGGAGATCTTGATCTTGTAGTACTCAGCAACAGTCCGCTGAATGTTATCCACACTCACCAGCTTGTCCTGCAACGCGAGCAAGTCCTTCAACGACTCCCGGATGAGCTCGATCGTGATGTCCCGGCCCATGAAGTGTGAGTGAGCGATGACGCGCTTCAGCGCACCCTCGAGCTCACGCACATTGGATCGGATGCGCTGCGCGATGAAGAACGCGGCGTCATGAGGGAGGTCGACCTTCGCCTGATCCGCCTTCTTCATCAAAATCGCCACCCGTGTTTCCAGCTCAGGCGGCTCGACCGCGACCGTCAGGCCCCAACCGAAACGAGACTTCAGGCGCTCTTCCAGGCCTTCAATCTCTTTAGGGTAGCGGTCACTCGTTAGAATAACCTGCTGACCCCCTTCGAGAAGGGCGTTAAAGGTGTGGAAAAATTCTTCCTGGGAACGCTCTTTGCGGGCAAAGAATTGAATGTCATCGATCAGCAGTGCATCGACTGAGCGATAGAAGCGTTTGAACTCATTAATTGCGTTGAGCTGCAACGCCTTGACCATATCCGCGACAAAACGCTCGGAGTGCAGATACACAACTTTGGCATTCGGGTTTTTCTTGAGCAGGTGGTTACCCACAGCGTGCATCAAGTGAGTTTTACCCAAGCCCACGCCGCCATACAGGAAGAGAGGGTTATAGCCATGCTTGGGATTGTCCGCTACCTGCCAGGCGGCCGCCCGGGCCAGTTGGTTGGACTTACCTTCGACAAAGTTTTCGAACGTGAATGTCCTGTTCAGATAGCTGGTGTGCTTCAGCGCGCCTTCAACCTGAACATTACGCTGCTCGGCGCGAGCAGGGGCTTGCTGAGAACTGGCGCCAGCCATTGGATCGAAGCTCGCCCGGGAGGGCTCGTCTTCGACATTCAAAGAGGTCTGAATCATCGGAGCAGGCGTCACGACGGACTGCGGTGCCCGTGAGGCCACTGGCGCTTCGCTGGTGGTTGCCAGCTGAGCGGCCTGAGATGCGGCGGCGGCTGCAGCGAGCGGTGCGTTCGGGGCCGCACGGGGCGCCGAGCTACGCTTGCTACCTATTAATAAGGAAAGCGCCGGTGTGACTCCCTGACCGTGCTCGCCCAGCAGCTCGAGCAATCGACCCAGGTACTTCTCATTGACCCAGTCCAGCACAAATCGGTTGGGCGCATACACGCGCAGTTCGTCACCTTCGGCTTCAACCTGTAACGGACGGATCCAGGTGTTAAATTGCTGGGCAGGCAGCTCATCGCGCAAAAGCTCAACGCATTGCTGCCAAAGTTCCACTGACACAAATATCCCCTAGATTCTGAAGCCGGCGCGGCAAAAACAAGCGGCCATTGTAACCACCCGTAGCGGACTTATCCACATGAAGGTAGGGCACCAAGGCATCAAACCCGACAGAAATCCCTGAAAAGAACGATCGCCGGTGGATAGTTAAGGTCTGTGGATAACCCATCCTCAGCTCGTTGCATAACCCCCGCCTGAAACCTGTGGATAAAGCACCTGTGCATAACTACACATTCTATACACAGGTTGTAGCCAGCTGCCGCACAACCGCAGCACCGCTTGTGGACAGACTTTCTTCGCTCTGTACATAAAGCGCTACGTGGCCTGCAGAACCTTATCCACAGAAATTCTCGCCCTAAGCTTTTATAAGCTTTACAAAGAAGCTTTAAATACCTTCCTTCTTTATTTCTATATTTACGTTTCAAGAATGCCTCGTCCGATCGCTCGCTGTCGATGGAATGCACTCAGCAAGTAAATGGAAGAAACGTTGGTTGGAAATTGACCTACGTGCCCGCTTTCTCTAGAATCCCCGGTCTCTTAAAACGGGGGCCATTCCGGCCCGTTGTGGACGAACCAGGTAACACGCCATGAAACGTACTTTCCAACCCAGCACTATCAAGCGCGCTCGCACCCACGGTTTCCGTGCTCGTATGGCCACCAAAAACGGTCGCGCAGTTCTGTCGCGTCGTCGCGCCAAAGGCCGTAAGCGTCTGGCAGTTTGATTAATCGGCACAGGTGGTGAGTCAGGACTTCAGTCGGGAAAAGCGTTTGCTGACACCCCGGCATTTCAAGGCAGTCTTTGACTCCCCCACCGGCAAGGTTCCGGGGAAAAATCTCCTGCTCCTTGTGCGCAACAACGACCTTGATCATCCCCGTCTCGGGCTGGTGATCGGGAAGAAGAGCGTGAAGCTCTCCGTCGAGCGCAACCGTTTGAAACGCCTGATGCGTGAGTCGTTTCGCCTTCACCAGGACAACCTGGTCGGATGGGATATCGTCGTCGTCGCACGCAAAGGCTTGGGTGACATTGAAAACCCCGAATTGATTCAGCATTTCGGCAAGCTCTGGAAACGTCTGGCGCGCAGCCGGCCCGATCCCGAACTTAAAACCGAAACTGCGGGGGTAGACAGTCCTGATGCGTAAACTGGCGCTCGTTCCGATCCAGTTTTACCGCTATGCCATCAGTCCTCTGATGGCCAGTCACTGTCGTTTCTACCCCAGTTGCTCCTGCTACGCGTACGAGGCCATTGAAAATTATGGTCTGGTGCGCGGTGGCTGGCTGACCTTACGTCGCTTAGGTCGGTGTCATCCGTGGAATCCCGGTGGTTATGACCCGGTTCCACCTGCTCCCACCTCCCGTTCCTCTTCGATGGCCGAGTAATCATGGATATTAAACGCACGATCCTGATCGTCGCCCTGGCAATCGTGACCTATGTCGGTGTCCTGAAATGGAACCAGGACTACGGTCAGGCTGCCTTGCCGACTCAGAATGTTGCTGCCAACACCAATACATCCGCTATTCCTGATGCTCCGCAAGGTTCAGCGACTGCCAATGCAGACGTTCCTAGCGCTACCGGCGAAGTGGCTGCGCCGGCGGAAATGCCGGTGGCCACCAGCAAAGACCTGATACAGGTGAAGACAGACGTCCTCAATCTGGAGATTGATCCGGTAGGCGGCGACGTGGTGCAGCTTCGTTTGCCACTTTATCCACGCCGTCAGGATCACCCCGAGATTCCTTTCCAGCTGTTCGATAACGGCGGCGAGCGGATTTTCCTGGCTCAGAGCGGTCTGACTGGCGCGAACGGTCCTGATGCCCGAGCCGCGGGTCGTCCCGTTTATTCGGCTACGCAGAAAAGTTTTCAGCTGGCTGACGGTCAGAACGACCTGGTCGTCGACCTGAAATTCAGCGACGGCGGCGTTAACTACATCAAGCGTTTCACGTTCAAACGCGGCCTGTATGACCTGACCGTTTCTTACGTGATTGACAACCAGAGCGCTCAGCCGTGGAACGGTAACCTGTTCGCACAGCTGAAACGCGATGCGAGCGCTGATCCTTCCTCGACGACTGCCACTGGTACCGCAACCTATCTGGGTGCTGCCATGTGGACACCTTCGGAACCCTACAAAAAGGTTTCCATGAAGGACATCGACAAAGGGTCGGTGAAGGATACTGTTCAGGGTGGCTGGGTTGCCTGGTTGCAGCATTACTTCGTGACCGCCTGGATTCCGAACAAGACTGACAGCAACACCGTCACCACCCGTAAGGACAGTGCCGGCAATTACATCATCGGTTTCACAGGCCCGGCATTGACGGTCGCACCTGGCGCGAAAGCCGAGACGACTGCAACGCTTTACGCCGGTCCGAAGAGTCAGGCAGTCCTGAAGGAGTTGTCCCCAGGTCTGGAATTGACGGTGGATTACGGGATTCTGTGGTTCATTGCCCAGCCTATTTTCTGGCTGCTGCAACATATCCACAGCATCGTGGGTAACTGGGGCTGGTCGATCATCTTCCTGACCATGCTGATCAAGGGGCTTTTCTTCCCTCTGTCGGCGGCCAGTTACAAATCCATGGCACGCATGCGTGCTGTCGCTCCGCGCCTGGCCGCGCTGAAAGAACAACATGGCGACGATCGTCAGAAGCTTTCTCAGTCGATGATGGAGCTGTACAAGAAAGAGAAGATCAACCCGTTGGGTGGATGCTTGCCAATCCTTGTACAGATGCCGGTGTTCCTGTCGCTGTACTGGGTATTGCTTGAAAGCGTCGAAATGCGCCAGGCACCCTGGCTGCTGTGGATAACCGACCTGTCGATCAAGGACCCGTTCTTTATCCTGCCGATCATCATGGGCGCTACCATGTTCATCCAGCAGCGTTTGAACCCGACACCTCCGGATCCTATGCAGGCCAAGGTCATGAAGCTGATGCCAATCATCTTCACGTTCTTCTTCCTGTGGTTCCCGGCCGGTCTGGTGCTGTACTGGGTAGTGAACAACACCTTGTCCATCACTCAACAGTGGTACATCACCCGCAGCATCGAAGCGAAAGCCAAGAAAGCTGAAGCCTGATCTACCCTGTTAACAAGTTATTCAAAACGCCCCCTCGTGGGGCGTTTTGCTATCCGTCGGTTGCCCAGGAGTCGGCCCATGAACGTACGTTTTGAAACCATTGCGGCCATTGCAACGGCTCCCGGACGAGGAGGCGTCGGTATCGTCCGTATTTCCGGTCCCCAGGCCGGCAAGTGTGCAGAGGCGATTCTCGGCAAACTGCCACAACCTCGGTACGCGCATTACGGCGCCTTCAAGGGAGAAAACGGCGCAGTTATCGACGAAGGCATTGGTCTCTACTTTTCCGGCCCTAACTCATTCACCGGAGAAGACGTGCTCGAGCTTCAAGGGCATGGCGGGCCCGTGGTTCTGGACATGTTGCTGCAACGTTGCGTGCAGTTGGGGTGCCGTCTGGCACGGCCAGGGGAATTCAGTGAGCGCGCATTTCTCAACGACAAGCTCGACCTTGCCCAAGCCGAGGCCATCGCTGACCTTATCGAAGCGAGTTCTGCACAGGCCGCACGTAACGCGTTGAAATCGCTGCAGGGAGCATTTTCCCAGCGAGTGCATGAGCTCACGGAGAAACTGATTAGCCTGCGCACTTATGTCGAAGCAGCAATCGACTTCCCTGAGGAAGAGATCGACTTTCTCGCCGACGGTCATGTTCTGGCTATGCTGGACAACGTTCGCAGTCAGTTATCCACAGTGCTGAACGAAGCCAACCAGGGCGCTTTGCTCAGAGATGGCATGAATGTAGTCATTGCGGGCAGACCCAATGCTGGCAAATCCAGTCTGCTGAACGCACTTGCAGGCAAAGAGGCGGCGATTGTGACTGAGATCGCCGGCACAACCCGTGATGTCCTGCGCGAACATATTCACATTGATGGCATGCCTCTCCACGTCGTGGACACGGCCGGTTTGCGCGACACCGACGATCAGGTGGAGAAGATAGGCGTACAACGCGCACTTCAGGCGATAGGTCAGGCAGACCGCATCTTGCTGGTGGTGGATGCGACAGCGCCAGAGGCGGTCGATCCCTTCGCGTTGTGGCCGGAGTTTCTTGATCAACGACCTGATCCTGCCCATGTCACCTTGATTCGTAACAAGGTCGACCTGAGTGATGAGCCCGTGGAACTGGTGACCAGCATCGATGGCCACGTGACCATCAGTCTCAGCGCCAAGGCTGGTGGTGATGGCGTGGAGCTTCTGCGCGAGCATCTAAAGGCGTGCATGGGGTATCAGCAAACCGCTGAAGGAAGCTTCAGTGCAAGACGTCGCCACCTCGAGGCGCTGCACAAGGCAAGCGCCTCTCTTGAGCATGGTCGCTCGCAGCTGACCCTGGCGGGCGCCGGTGAGTTGCTAGCCGAAGATTTGCGCCAGGCGCAGCAGTCCTTGGGCGAAATTACCGGCGCATTCAGCTCGGACGATTTGCTGGGACGAATTTTCTCCAGCTTCTGCATCGGCAAATAACGCCTCGCTCTATCCCCAGGCAGGTCAATCTCTCCGGATCTGCCCCATCTCGATTCATTCTTCTGACTTTTCCAGGCTCCCAATCAATGGCGGGAGGGCGCAATTGCGCCTCAAGTTCCACTTTTCAGCACCTGTTTGCACCGATAAGCCCTGTGCATAACCGCGGCTAAGCTCGGTTGATAAGCAGGCATCTGAGCTGAGGATAATTCGCCCTGTGGACAACCATCGGTTTAATCCACAGGCTCCAGCAGGTTATCCAAGGGGCTCTTTGGCACATGGACACAGGCTTTTGATTCCCTGTACATCAGGCAATATAAAGCTTTCAGAGCTTTATCCACAGAAATGTGGCTCAGTAGAAATAAACATAAAAACAAAGATCTTATAAATTTCTTTCTTTTTAATTTCTATAACCACCATTCATCCACAGCTGGTTAGATTTTGCGCAACGGGTTTCTTAAGGGGGGGTAAGTCCCTATACTTGCCGCCATTCCTATTCCCCCCAAATAACAGGCACGAGGTGCGTGGTGGATTTCCCTTCCCGTTTTCAAGTGATCGTCATCGGCGGCGGTCATGCCGGTACCGAGGCAGCACTGGCGTCCGCACGTATGGGTGCTACCACCCTGCTGCTTACGCACAACGTGGAAACCCTCGGCCAAATGAGTTGCAACCCGGCCATTGGTGGCATCGGTAAAAGTCATCTGGTCAAAGAGATCGATGCACTGGGCGGTGCGATGGCAACGGCCACTGACAAAAGCGGCATCCAGTTTCGTGTGCTCAACAGCCGTAAAGGCCCAGCAGTCCGGGCGACCCGTGCCCAGGCGGACCGCGTGCTGTACAAGGCAGCGGTCAGAGAAATCATCGAAAACCAGCCCAACCTGTGGATATTCCAGCAGGCATGCGACGACCTGATCGTCGAGCAGGACCAGGTGCGCGGCGTCGTTACCCAGATGGGCCTGCGTTTTCTGGCCGACTCTGTGGTTCTCACCACCGGTACCTTTCTGGGCGGACTTATCCACATCGGTCTGCAGAACTATTCGGGCGGCCGCGCCGGTGATCCGCCGTCCATTGCGCTTGCACGCAGGCTGCGTGAACTACCGCTGAGAGTGGGCCGCCTGAAAACGGGCACACCTCCGCGCATCGATGGCCGATCTGTGGATTTCTCGGTGATGACTGAACAACCGGGTGATACGCCGATTCCCGTGATGTCGTTCATGGGTTCCAAGGCTCAGCACCCGAGCCAGGTCAGCTGCTGGATTACCCACACCAACGCTCGGACCCACGAAATCATCGCGGCCAATCTTGATCGGTCGCCGATGTACTCCGCTGCCGGGGAAATCGAAGGGGTCGGGCCGCGTTATTGCCCGTCGATTGAAGACAAGATCCATCGTTTTGCCGACAAGGAAAGCCATCAGGTGTTTATCGAACCGGAAGGTTTGACGACCCATGAGCTTTATCCAAACGGTATATCGACCTCGCTGCCGTTTGACGTCCAACTGCAGATCGTTCGGTCTATCCGCGGAATGGAAAACGCCCACATCGTGCGGCCTGGCTATGCCATCGAGTACGACTACTTCGATCCGCGCGACCTGAAGTACTGCCTGGAAACCAAGGTTATCGGTGGGTTGTTTTTCGCAGGACAGATCAACGGCACAACCGGTTACGAAGAGGCCGGTGCCCAAGGTTTACTCGCGGGCGCCAACGCAGCGCTTCGGGCTCAAGGCAGGGACAGCTGGTGTCCGCGTCGCGATGAGGCTTACATCGGCGTGTTGGTGGATGACCTGATTACGCTGGGCACCCAGGAGCCGTACCGGATGTTCACCTCGCGTGCCGAGTACCGCTTGATTTTGCGGGAAGACAATGCGGACTTGCGTTTGACCGAACAAGGTCGGGCGCTCGGCTTGGTCGACGATGCCCGCTGGGCGGCGTTCTGTGCCAAGCGTGAAGGCATCGAGTTGGAAGAACAGCGTCTGAAATCCACCTGGATTCGTCCGGGTACCGAGCAGGGCGACGCAGTCTCGGCTCACTTCGGTACCCCGTTGACCCATGAATACAATCTGCTGAATCTGTTGAGCCGTCCCGAAGTGGACTACGCCAGTCTGGTTGCGCTGACCGGTAACGGCTCGCCTGACCCGCAGGTCGCTGAACAAGTCGAAATCAAGACCAAGTACGCCGGTTACATCGACCGTCAGCAAGACGAGATTGCTCGTCTGCGGGCCAGCGAAAACACCCGGCTACCAGCTGATATCGATTACACAGGGATCTCCGGTCTGTCCAAGGAAATCCAGAGCAAGCTGGGGATAACTCGTCCGGAAACGCTGGGCCAGGCCTCGCGGATTCCCGGCGTCACGCCAGCGGCGATTTCTCTGTTGATGATTCATTTGAAAAAACGCGGCGCGGGCCGTCAGTTGGAGCAAAGCGCTTGAGTTCGATGGTTACCCCGCAGCATGCAGAAGAACTGACCCTTGGCGCTCGAGAGCTTGGTGTCGAGTTGAGCGAAAGCCAGCACCGTCAGTTGCTGGCGTACCTGGCTTTGCTGATCAAGTGGAACAAGGCCTACAACCTGACTGCCGTTCGTGATCCGGATGAGATGGTGTCTCGCCATCTGCTGGACAGCTTGAGCGTGGTGCGTTTTATCGAGGGTGAGCGTCAGCTGGATGTCGGCAGCGGCGGCGGGATGCCCGGCATTCCGCTGGCCATCCTGTTTCCGGAGATGAAAGTCACGGTGCTGGACAGCAACGGCAAGAAGACCCGGTTTCTGACACAGGTCAAACTCGAGCTTGCGCTCACCAACCTCCAAGTTATCCACAGCCGTGCCGAAGCATTCCAGCCCGCGCTGCCGTTCAACGGCATCATCTCCCGCGCCTTCAGCAGTCTGGAAGACTTTACCCAGTGGACTCGGCACATGGGCGACGGCGAAACACGCTGGTTGGCAATGAAGGGTCTGCATCCAGTGGATGAACTGGTAGCATTGCCCGCAGATTTTCATCTGGAAAGCGCGCAAGCCTTGGCCGTACCCGGTTGCCAAGGTCAACGGCATCTGCTGATACTGCGCCGCACGGCATGACAGGGAACACACGCAAGAATGGCTAAGGTATTCGCGATAGCGAACCAAAAAGGGGGTGTGGGTAAAACCACAACCTGCATCAACCTCGCGGCTTCGCTGGTGGCAACCAAGCGTCGGGTGCTGTTGATCGATCTCGATCCGCAAGGCAATGCCACCATGGGCAGTGGTGTGGATAAGCACGGGCTTGAGCATTCGGTTTACGACTTGCTGATCGGCGAGTGCGATCTGAATCAGGCCATGCACTTTTCTGAGCACGGCGGTTATCAGCTGCTGCCGGCAAACCGCGACTTGACCGCTGCCGAGGTGGTCCTGCTGGAAATGCAGATGAAAGAATCGCGTCTGCGAGCAGCGCTGGCACCCATCCGCGAGAACTACGATTACATTCTCATCGACTGCCCTCCATCTTTGTCGATGCTGACGCTCAACGCGCTGGTCGCGGCCGACGGCGTGATTATCCCCATGCAGTGCGAATACTTTGCGCTCGAAGGTCTGAGCGACCTTGTGGATAACATCAAGCGCATCGGTGAACTGCTCAATCCTCAACTCAAGATCGAAGGTTTGTTGCGGACCATGTATGACCCGCGGCTTAGCCTGATCAACGATGTTTCGGCGCAGCTCAAAGAACATTTCGGCGAGCAGCTGTACGACACCGTTATTCCGCGCAATATTCGTCTGGCCGAGGCGCCTAGCTTCGGTATGCCGGCATTGGCGTACGACAAGACTTCTCGCGGCGCGCTGGCTTACCTGGCACTTGCGGGCGAAATGGTCCGTCGCCAACGTCGCGGCAGTCGCACCGCGGCTCAGCCCACTTAAGGAAATTCCATGGCCGTCAAGAAACGTGGACTCGGACGTGGGCTGGACGCACTGCTGAGCAGCCCCACCGTCACCGCACTGGAAGAACAGGCGGTGAAGGCGAGTGAGCGCGAGCTTCAGCACATTCCGCTGGACCTGATTCAACGAGGCAAATACCAGCCGCGTCGTGATATGGATCCCCAGGCGCTGGAAGAACTGGCTAACTCGATCAAGGCGCAAGGGGTTATGCAGCCGATCGTGGTCCGCCCGATTGCCGACAACCGCTTCGAGATCATCGCCGGTGAACGCCGCTGGCGCGCCAGCCAGCAGGCCGGGATCGAGTCGATTCCTGCCATGGTGCGTGATGTGCCCGATGAAGCGGCCATCGCGATGGCGCTGATTGAGAACATTCAGCGCGAAGACCTGAATCCGATCGAGGAGGCGATTGCCCTGCAGCGTCTGCAGCAGGAATTTCAGCTGACCCAGCAGCAAGTTGCCGAGGCGGTGGGCAAGTCGCGAGTCAGCGTCGCCAATTTGCTGCGACTGATCGCATTGCCGGAAGTGATCAAGACCATGCTCTCCCATGGAGATCTGGAAATGGGCCATGCCCGTGCGTTGTTGGGACTGCCCGAAGATCAGCAGGTTGAAGGGGCGCGACATGTTGTCGCACGCGGTTTGACCGTGCGCCAGACTGAAGCACTGGTTCGCCAGTGGCTGAGCGGCAAACAGGAGGCTGCGGAACCTGTGAAGGCCGATCCTGATATCACTCGCCTGGAGCAGCGCCTGGCCGAGCGGCTGGGCTCCGCGGTGCAAATCCGCCATGGACAGAAGGGCAAAGGTCAGTTGGTCATCCGTTATAACTCGCTGGATGAGCTACAGGGTGTGCTCGCTCACATTCGCTGAAACAAATCATGCGTAGCGCGTAGTCGGAAATCACTACCTGGCAGTTGAATAGGGGCTGAACCGCCCCTATACTCTGCGCGCATTTTGTCGGCACAATTTATGCCAAGTTGTTGATTTTGGCGGCCGGCTCACGAGGAGCCCATGTGATGGAGACACGCACGCCAAACCGCCTGCCATTCCATCGCCTGGCTGTTTTCCCGATCTTGCTGGCTCAGTTGATTGTCCTCTTGGGGGCAGCGCTGGCGCTTTGGCAGTGGCACGGCGTTGTAGCCGGGTATTCGGGGCTTTGCGGTGGCCTGATAGCCTGGCTGCCGAATGTGTATTTTGCTCATAAGGCATTCCGGTACTCCGGGGCCAGGGCAGCGCAGGCTATCGTTCGGTCGTTCTACGCCGGCGAGGCAGGCAAGTTGATTTTTACGGCAGTGCTCTTTGCACTGACGTTTGCAGGAGTAAAGCCGCTGGCTCCGCTGGCGGTTTTTGGCGTTTTCATACTGACCCAACTGGTCAGTTGGTTTGCGCCCCTGCTACTGAGAACAAGACTTTCGAGACCTTAGGGCGTTTGAGGCAACCATGGCAGAGCAAACAGCTTCGGGCTATATCCAGCACCACTTGCAGAACTTGACCTTTGGTCATTTGCCTGACGGCAGTTGGGGCTTCGCGCATTCCGCAGCGGAAGCAAAAGAAATGGGCTTTTGGGCTTTCCACGTCGATACCCTCGGCTGGTCGGTCGCACTGGGTCTGATTTTCGTCCTCATCTTCCGCATGGCCGCAAAAAAGGCGACTTCCGGTCAGCCGGGCGCGCTGCAGAACTTCGTTGAAGTGCTCGTAGAGTTCGTCGACGGCAGCGTCCGGGACAGCTTCCATGGCCGTAGCGCCGTGATCGCTCCTCTGGCATTGACAATCTTCGCCTGGGTATTCCTCATGAACGCCGTCGACTTGATTCCCGTCGACTGGATCCCGCAACTGGCGATCATGATCACCGGTGATCACCACATTCCTTTCCGCGCCGTATCGACCACCGATCCGAACGCGACGCTGGGTATGGCACTGTCCGTGTTTGCCCTGATCATTTTCTACAGCATCAAAATCAAGGGTATCGGCGGCTTCATCGGCGAATTGACCCTGCACCCGTTCGGCAGCAAGAACGTTTTCGTTCAAGCGCTGTTGATTCCGGTGAACTTCCTGCTTGAATTCGTGACTCTGGTGGCCAAGCCGATCTCTCTGGCACTGCGGCTGTTCGGCAACATGTACGCGGGTGAACTGGTGTTCATTCTGATCGCGGTCATGTTCGGCAGCGGCCTGCTGTGGCTCAGCGGTCTGGGCGTGGTCCTGCAATGGGCGTGGGCTGTGTTCCACATCCTGATCATCACCCTGCAAGCGTTCATCTTCATGATGCTGACCATCGTCTACCTGTCGATGGCTCACGAAGATAACCATTGAGACCCGCCTGGCGAGTCTGATGATCCCCTCGCTTAGGTGAGGGGGTGCCCGCGAGGGCTTGATGTAAGAAACGATTTTGCTTTACCGCTTTAATCTAAGAAAACCTAACCAATACGACGTAAAAGTCGGGAGGAAAGATGGAAACTGTAGTTGGTCTAACTGCTATCGCTGTTGCACTGCTGATCGGCCTGGGCGCACTGGGTACTGCAATCGGTTTCGGCCTGCTGGGCGGTAAGTTCCTGGAAGGCGCTGCGCGTCAACCGGAAATGGTTCCAATGCTGCAAGTTAAAATGTTCATCGTGGCTGGTCTGCTCGACGCCGTGACCATGATCGGTGTTGGTATCGCTCTGTTCTTCACTTTTGCGAACCCCTTCGTTGGTCAACTCGCTGGCTGATCACTCGAATTTTCGAGTTGATTGGTGTGATGGACAACGAACGAGCGAGGTGTTGGCGTGAACATTAATGCAACCCTGATTGGCCAGTCCGTTGCGTTCTTCATTTTTGTGCTGTTCTGCATGAAGTTCGTGTGGCCTCCGGTCATCGCGGCTTTGCACGAACGTCAGAAGAAGATTGCGGATGGACTGGACGCTGCTACACGAGCAGCTCGCGACCTGGAGCTGGCCCAAGACAAAGTGGGTCAGCAACTGCGCGAAGCTAAGGCTCAGGCAGCTGAGATCATTGAGCAAGCCAAGAAACGCGGTACCCAGATTGTCGACGAAGCCCGTGAACAGGCTCGCGTTGAAGCTGACCGCATCAAGGCTCAGGCTCAGGCCGAGATCGAACAGGAACTGAACGGCGTCAAAGACGCGCTGCGCGCCCAATTGGGTAGCCTGGCAGTCAACGGCGCAGAGAAGATCCTGGGTGCCACAATCGATCAAAACGCGCACGCGGAGCTGGTAAACAAACTGGCTGCTGAAATTTAAGCGAGGGCGATCATGGCAGAACTGACCACGTTGGCCCGACCTTACGCTAAGGCAGCCTTCGAGCATGCACAGGCGCACCAGCAACTGGCCAATTGGTCAGCCATGCTCGGCCTGGCTGCTGCAGTGTCGCAAGACGACACGATGCAGCGCATGCTCAAGGCCCCGCGACTGACGAGCGCAGACAAGGCCGCCACTTTTATTGAAGTGTGCGGCGACAAGTTCGATGCCAAGGCACAGAATTTCATTCACGTCGTTGCTGAAAACGACCGTCTCCAGCTTCTGCCGGAGATCTCCGAACTGTTCGAGCTTTACAAGGCCGAGCAGGAAAAATCGGTAGATGTGGATGTGACCAGTGCTTTTGCATTGAACCAAGAACAGCAAGACAAACTCGCCAAGGTTCTCAGTGCACGGCTCGGCCGGGAAGTGCGCCTGCACGCTGCGGAGGATGCCGCCCTGATAGGTGGTGTCATCATCCGCGCCGGCGACCTGGTTATCGATGGCTCAGTTCGCGGCAAACTCGCGCAACTAGCCGAAGCATTGAAATCTTGAGTTTGAAGGGGCAGCAGAGCAATGCAGCAACTCAATCCTTCCGAAATAAGTGAAATCATCAAGGGCCGCATCGAGAACCTCGATGTTGCCTCCCAAGCCCGAAACGAAGGCACAGTCGTCAGCGTGTCTGACGGTATCGTGCGGATTCACGGTCTCGCCGACGCTATGTACGGCGAAATGATCGAGTTCCCGGGCGGCGTTTACGGTATGGCACTGAACCTGGAGCAAGACTCCGTGGGTGCTGTCGTACTGGGCGCTTACACCTCTCTGGCTGAAGGCATGAGTGCCAAGTGCACCGGCCGCATCCTCGAAGTTCCGGTTGGTAAGGAACTCCTGGGTCGCGTAGTCGACGCACTGGGTAACCCTGTCGACGGCAAAGGTCCGCTGAACAACACCGAGACCGACGCGGTCGAGAAAGTTGCTCCAGGCGTGATCTGGCGTAAGTCGGTAGACCAGCCTGTACAGACTGGCTACAAGGCTGTCGACGCGATGATCCCTGTCGGCCGTGGCCAGCGCGAGCTGATCATCGGTGACCGTCAGATCGGTAAAACCGCTCTGGCGATCGACGCGATCATCAACCAGAAAAACAGCGGTATTTTCTGCGTCTACGTTGCAATCGGTCAGAAGCAATCGACCATCGCCAACGTTGTTCGCAAACTGGAAGAAAACGGCGCTCTGGCCAACACGATCATCGTGGCGGCCAGTGCTTCGGAATCGCCTGCGCTGCAATTCCTGGCTCCGTATGCCGGTTGCACCATGGGCGAATACTTCCGCGACCGCGGTGAAGACGCACTGATTGTCTATGACGATCTGTCCAAGCAGGCTGTGGCTTATCGCCAGATTTCCCTGCTGCTGCGTCGTCCACCAGGCCGTGAAGCTTACCCAGGCGACGTGTTCTATCTCCACTCCCGTCTGCTGGAGCGTGCATCCCGCGTTTCGGAAGAGTACGTAGAGAAGTTCACCAATGGCGCAGTGACCGGCAAAACCGGCTCCCTGACCGCATTGCCGATCATCGAAACCCAGGCTGGCGACGTTTCCGCGTTCGTTCCGACCAACGTGATTTCCATCACTGACGGTCAGATCTTCCTGGAATCGGCCATGTTCAACTCCGGCATTCGCCCGGCAGTGAACGCCGGTGTTTCGGTATCCCGTGTGGGTGGTGCCGCTCAGACCAAGATCATCAAGAAGCTCTCCGGTGGTATCCGTACCGCTCTGGCTCAGTACCGTGAACTGGCAGCATTTGCCCAGTTCGCCTCTGACCTGGACGAAGCGACCCGTAAGCAACTTGAACATGGTCAGCGCGTTACCGAGCTGATGAAGCAGAAGCAATATGCGCCAATGTCGATCGCTGACATGTCGCTGTCGCTGTATGCCGCTGAGCGTGGGTTCCTGACTGACGTCGAAATCGCCAAGGTTGGCAGCTTTGAACAAGCGCTGATTGCTTACTTCAACCGAGATCACGCCGATTTGATGGCGAAGATCAACGTGAAGGGTGACTTCAATGACGAAATCGATTCTGGCCTGAAAGCCGGCATCGAGAAGTTCAAGGCCACCCAAACCTGGTAAGCCGCAGCGGGAGTCGCGAGGCTCCCGCTTGCTAACCTGATAGGTGTTACATGGCAGGCGCAAAAGAGATTCGCAGCAAGATTGCGAGCATCAAAAGCACGCAAAAGATCACCAGCGCCATGGAAAAAGTGGCGGTCAGTAAAATGCGCAAGGCTCAAATGCGCATGGCTGCTAGCCGTCCTTACGCGGAGCGCATCCGCCAGGTGATTGGTCATCTCGCCAACGCTAACCCGGAATACCGTCATCCCTTCATGATCGAACGCGAAGTAAAGCGCGTCGGTTACGTCGTGGTGAGCAGTGACCGTGGTCTGTGTGGTGGCTTGAATACCAACCTGTTCAAGGCTTTGGTCAAGGACATGGCGAAGAACCGTGAAAACGGCGTAGAGATCGATCTGTGCGTGGTCGGCAGCAAAGGTGCGGCGTTTTTCCGCAACTTCGGCGGTAACGTCGTCGCTGCGATCAGCCACTTGGGCGAAGAGCCGTCGATCAACGATTTGATCGGCAGCGTCAAGGTGATGCTGGATGCCTACCTGGAGGGCCGTATTGATCGCCTGTCCGTGGTGTCCAACAAATTCATCAACACCATGACTCAGCAACCAACGGTCGAGCAGTTGATTCCGTTGGTCGCGACCCAGGATCAAGAACTCAAGCACCACTGGGATTACCTGTACGAACCCGACGCCAAAGAGCTGCTGGACGGCTTGATGGTCCGTTATGTGGAGTCGCAGGTCTATCAGGCGGTGGTCGAGAACAACGCGGCTGAACAGGCTGCGCGGATGATCGCGATGAAGAACGCCACCGACAACGCCGGTGACCTGATCAGCGATTTGCAGCTGATCTACAACAAGGCGCGTCAGGCAGCGATCACCCAAGAGATCTCGGAAATCGTCGGCGGCGCTGCCGCGGTTTAACGGTTCAAATATTCAGAGGATCCAGCTAATGAGTAGCGGACGTATCGTTCAAATCATCGGCGCCGTGATCGACGTGGAATTTCCACGCGACAGCGTACCGAGCATCTACAACGCGCTGAAAGTACAAGGCGCGGAAACTACTCTGGAAGTTCAGCAACAGCTGGGCGACGGCGTAGTTCGTACCATTGCGATGGGTTCCACCGAAGGCTTGAAGCGCGGTCTGGACGTTATCGACAGCGGCGCAGCCATCTCCGTACCAGTCGGTAAAGCGACGCTGGGCCGGATCATGGACGTACTGGGTAACCCGATCGACGAAGCGGGCCCGATCGAAACCGAAGAGCGCTGGGGCATTCACCGTCCTGCGCCTTCGTTCGCTGATCAGGCTGGCGGCAACGACCTCCTGGAAACCGGCATCAAGGTCATCGACCTGGTTTGCCCGTTTGCCAAGGGCGGTAAAGTCGGTCTGTTCGGTGGTGCCGGTGTCGGCAAGACCGTAAACATGATGGAACTGATCCGTAACATCGCCATCGAGCACAGCGGTTATTCCGTGTTCGCCGGTGTGGGCGAGCGTACCCGTGAGGGTAACGACTTCTACCACGAGATGAAGGACTCCAACGTTCTGGACAAAGTAGCGCTGGTCTACGGTCAGATGAACGAGCCGCCGGGTAACCGTCTGCGCGTGGCCCTGACTGGCCTGACCATGGCTGAGAAGTTCCGTGACGAAGGTAACGACGTTCTGTTGTTCGTCGACAACATTTACCGTTACACACTGGCCGGTACTGAAGTATCCGCACTGCTGGGCCGTATGCCTTCTGCAGTAGGTTACCAGCCGACGCTGGCTGAAGAGATGGGCGTGCTGCAAGAGCGCATCACTTCGACCAAGGAAGGCTCGATCACTTCGATCCAGGCGGTATACGTACCGGCGGACGACTTGACCGACCCATCGCCAGCCACAACGTTTGCTCACCTGGACGCCACCGTCGTTCTGTCCCGTGACATCGCTTCCCTGGGTATCTACCCAGCGGTCGATCCACTGGACTCGACTTCGCGCCAGCTGGACCCGAACGTGATCGGTCAGGACCACTACGACACCGCTCGCGGTGTTCAGTATGTTCTGCAGCGTTACAAAGAGCTGAAAGACATCATCGCGATCCTGGGTATGGACGAGCTGTCGGAAACCGACAAGCAGTTGGTATCCCGTGCTCGTAAGATTCAGCGCTTCCTGTCGCAGCCGTTCTTCGTGGCTGAAGTCTTCACCGGTGCCTCGGGTAAATACGTTTCCCTGAAAGACACCATTGCTGGCTTCAAAGGCATCCTCGCCGGTGACTACGACCATCTGCCTGAGCAGGCGTTCTACATGGTCGGCGGCATCGAAGAAGCGATCGAGAAAGCCAAGAAACTGTAATCCAGGCGCCCGGCAACGGGCGCTAATCAGGTTGAGGCATGCAAATGGCTATGACAGTCCATTGCGATATCGTCAGCGCGGAAGGAGAAATTTTCTCCGGTCTGGTCGAGATGGTGATTGCACACGGTAACCTGGGTGATATCGGTATTGCTCCAGGTCACGCACCGTTGATCACCGATCTGAAGCCAGGTCCGATCCGCCTGATCAAGCAGGGTGGCGAAGCCGAGGTGTTTTACATCTCCGGTGGTTTCCTTGAGGTTCAACCGAACATGGTCAAAGTGCTTGCCGATACCGTGCAACGCGCTGCTGATCTGGACGAAGCCTCAGCTCAGGAAGCCGTCAAGGCTGCCGAGCGTGCTCTGAATGAAAAAGGCGCAGATTTCGATTACGGAGCTGCTGCTGCACGTCTGGCGGAGGCCGCAGCTCAGCTGCGCACCGTCCAGCAAATTCGCAAGAAGTTCGGCGGCTAACCCCGGCGACCCGTTGCGCGATTGAGTAAAAGGGTAGCCTCGGCTACCCTTTTTCTTTTTTCGGCTTCTCGCCTGAATCATCAGCCCGGCTAATGTGGCCTGCTCGTCTGGAATCCCTTCATGTCTCTCGATATCGTCATTCTCGCCGCGGGTCAGGGCACTCGTATGCGTTCCGCTCTGCCCAAGGTCTTGCATCCTGTAGCCGGTAAATCGATGCTCGGCCATGTTATCCACAGCGCACGCCAGCTTTCGCCCCAGGGCATTCACGTGGTCATAGGCCATGGAGCAGAGCGGGTCCGAGAGCAATTGGCGAGCGATGATCTGAATTTCGTGCTCCAAGACAAACAATTGGGCACTGGCCACGCCGTTGCTCAGGCGTTGCCAGCGCTGACGGCCGAGACGGTACTCATTCTTTATGGTGACGTCCCGCTCATACAAGTAGAGACCCTGAACCGCCTCCTCGCGCTGGTAAATGATCAGCAGTTGGGTCTGCTGACGGTCACGCTGGAAGACCCGACCGGTTATGGCCGCATCGTCCGTGACGTGCAGCATCGCGTCAGCGCTATCGTCGAGCACAAGGATGCAACTGAAGAGCAGAAGGCTATCAAGGAAGGTAACACCGGAATCCTCGCGGTACCGGGCAAGTGCCTTGCCGACTGGCTGGGCCGCCTCTCCAATAAAAACGCCCAGGGTGAGTATTACCTGACTGACGTTATTGCCATGGCCGTCAATGATGGCCTCGTGGTCGCGACTGCTCAGCCCGATGACGCAATGGAAGTGCAGGGCGCCAATGACCGTAAACAGCTTGCCGAGCTCGAGCGTCATTACCAGCAGCGGGAGGCTCGCCGACTCATGGCGCTGGGTGTCACGTTGCGCGACCCGGCGCGTTTCGACGTTCGTGGCGACGTTACTGTTGGCCGCGACGTGATGATCGACGTGAACGTCATCCTTGAGGGGCGAGTCGTCATCGAAGACGACGTCTCCATCGGCCCGAACTGCGTGATCAAGGACAGCACCTTGCGCAAGGGCGCAATCATCAAGGCGAACAGTCACCTTGAAGGGGCGATCGTTGGCGAAGGCGCGGATGCAGGACCTTTTGCTCGTTTGCGCCCGGGCAGCGTGCTCGATGCCCGTGCCCATGTGGGTAACTTCGTCGAATTGAAGAATGCTCATCTGGGCGAGGGCGCCAAGGCAGGTCATCTGACCTATTTGGGTGACGCAGTGATCGGCGCGCGCACCAACATTGGCGCTGGCACCATCACCTGTAACTACGATGGCGCGAACAAGCACAAGACGGTGATGGGGGAAGACGTGTTCATTGGCTCGAACAACTCGCTGGTCGCCCCTGTGCATATCGCGTCAGGAGCTAGCACTGCCGCTGGCTCTACCATCAATCAGGATGTGCCGGCCGAACAGCTTGCGGTTGCCCGTGCTCGCCAACGCAACATCGAAGGCTGGAAGCGGCCGGTGAAAATCAATAAAGACTAAGTTATCCACAGTCACATCGGCTGCTTGCCAGGCAGGCAGCTGATCCCGAGTCGCTAAACAACAATCCCTCTACAAAATCGTTTAACCATCCTCCCCAAAAAATCCAAAGCCCCCCTTGACGTATATCTTTCGATGAGCTTTCATTGCGTTCGTTAACTTTCGAAACGAAACTTAAGCCAATCATGTCGAAACGTAATACGCCGCAACGCCGCCACAACATTCTTGCGTTGCTCAATGAGCAGGGGGAGGTAAGCGTGGACGAGTTGGCCAAACGCTTCGAAACTTCCGAGGTGACGGTCCGTAAGGATCTGGCTGCGCTCGAAAGCAATGGGTTGCTGCTTCGTCGTTATGGCGGCGCCATCCCCATGCCCCAAGAATTGATTGGCGAACCCGGCCAGCCGGTTTCCAGGTTCAAACAAGCCATTGCCCGCGCTGCTGTTGCCCGCATCCGGGAACACGCACGGATCATCATCGACAGCGGCAGTACCACGGCTGCGATGATCCCGGAGCTGGGATTGCAGCCGGGCCTCGTGGTGATGACCAATTCCCTGCATGTCGCCAACGCGCTGGGTGAACTGGAGCACGAACCGGTCCTGCTGATGACCGGCGGCACATGGGACCCGCATTCAGAGTCGTTTCAGGGTCAGGTGGCGGAGCAGGTGCTGCGTTCCTACGACTTTGATCAACTGTTCATCGGCGCCGACGGCATTGATCTGACCCGCGGTACAACCACATTCAACGAGCTTCTTGGCCTCAGCCGGGTGATGGCCGAAGTTGCCAGGGAAGTGATCGTGATGGTCGAGGCCGATAAGGTCGGTCGCAAGATTCCCAATCTGGAGCTGCCCTGGGGCAGCGTCCATACCCTCATTACCGATGACCGCCTGCCTCAAGAGGCACGCGAACAAATTCAGGCTCGCGGCGTAACCTTGATTTGCGCTGCTGTTTCCTAGGAGAAGAACCATGTGTGGAATTGTCGGCGCTGTTGCTGAACGGAATGTTACGGCTATCCTGCTGGAGGGCCTCAAGCGCCTGGAGTACCGGGGCTACGACAGCGCCGGCGTGGCGTTATTCAACAACGCCGGCGTGCTTGAGCGTTGTCGTCGGGTCGGCAAGGTCAGCGAACTGGAGCGGGCGCTCGCTGGCGAACCTGTCACAGGCCGCCTCGGGATCGCCCACACCCGTTGGGCGACCCATGGCGCACCGTTGGAGCGCAACGCTCACCCACATTTCTCCAACGAGCAATTGGCGGTGGTGCACAACGGCATCATTGAAAACCATGAGCCGCTTCGCGAGCGCTTGAAGGGTCTGGGTTATGTGTTCACGTCTGACACGGACACGGAGGTCATTGTCCACCTGCTGCACCATAAACTGCAGGACACGCCCGATCTGGCTGCGGCTCTGAAGGCGACGGTCAAGGAACTGCACGGCGCGTATGGCCTTGCGGTCATCAGCGCACATCAACCGGATCGCCTGATTGCTGCCCGCAGTGGCAGCCCGCTGGTTGTGGGTCTGGGCCTTGGGGAAAACTTCCTCGCCTCCGATCAACTGGCGTTGCGTCAGGTGACGGACCGCTTCATGTACCTGGAAGAGGGTGACATCGCCGAGATCCGTCGCGACAGCGTGCAGATCTGGGACGCTTCCGGCTTGCCCGTCGAGCGTGAGATCGTTCAGTACCACGAGGGCGCAGAGGCGGCGGACAAAGGCGAGTACCGCCACTTCATGCTCAAGGAAATCCACGAGCAGCCAAAAGTCGTGCAGCGCACCCTGGAAGGCCGCCTCGGTCAGCAGCAGGTTCTGGTGCAGGCATTCGGACCGCAAGCGGCGGAGCTGTTCGCCAAAGTACGCAACGTGCAAATCGTCGCCTGCGGCACCAGCTATCACGCCGGCATGGTCGCGCGTTACTGGCTCGAAGGCCTGGCCGGCATTCCCTGCCAGGTCGAAGTCGCCAGCGAATTCCGCTACCGCAAGGTCGTGGTCCAGCCGGACACGCTGTTCGTTTCGATCTCCCAGTCCGGCGAGACCGCCGACACCCTGGCCGCGCTGCGCAATGCCAAGGAACTGGGTTTCCTTGCCAGCCTGGCGATCTGCAACGTAGGCATCAGTTCGCTGGTGCGTGAATCCGATCTGACCCTGCTCACTCAGGCCGGCCCGGAAATCGGCGTCGCGTCGACCAAAGCGTTCACCACGCAGCTGGTCGCGCTGATGCTGTTGACGCTGTCACTGGGTCAGGTCAAAGGCACGCTGGGCGCTGGCGTGGAAGCAGAACTGGTTGAAGAGCTGCGCCGCCTGCCGACCCGCCTGGGTGAAGCACTGGCGATGGACACGACGGTGGAGAAAATCGCCGAACTGTTCGCCGAGAAGAATCACACCCTCTTCTTGGGCCGTGGCGCGCAATTCCCGGTGGCGATGGAAGGGGCGTTGAAGCTCAAGGAGATCTCCTACATCCACGCCGAAGCCTACCCGGCCGGCGAACTGAAACACGGCCCGCTGGCACTGGTGGACAGCGACATGCCGGTTGTCACCGTGGCACCTAACAACGAGCTGCTGGAGAAGCTGAAATCCAACCTGCAGGAAGTGCGTGCACGGGGCGGCGAGCTGATCGTCTTCGCGGACGAACAGGCCGGGCTGGTCAACGGAGAGGGGACCCACGTGGTTTCCATGCCCCACATCCTCGACGCATTGACGCCGATCCTTTACACGATTCCGCTGCAACTGCTTTCGTATTACGTGGCAGTGCTCAAGGGTACGGATGTGGATCAGCCGCGTAATTTGGCGAAGTCCGTGACGGTGGAATAAGTTATCCACAGCGTACTGCGCTGGTTCTTATGGAATCAGCGCAGTCGCAGATTGTTAATGTGTAGGCAAAGGAGGGCCTACACGTTGGACCGAATGCTTGATCTGCACCGGCCATCAGGCTGCTGGCCATGCTTCTCAAGGTTTCGCTCGCCGCGTCGATAGCTTCTCAAGTCAATGCGAGCGGCCTCCATGTTCAATACCCGGTTAAAAGATAAAATCCAGCAATTGGAAAAACGGCTGGGGGCTCTTGAGCAGGTCAAGGCGACGCTGGATCTCGAAACCGTGTCGGTCACCCTGGACGCGGCAGGCGTCATCCTTGAGGTGAATGCTCTGTTTGAAACAGAGCTGGGATTCACCCAGGCTGAGTTGTCTGGTCGTGCCCTCCGTGAATTCAGTCCTTCAGAGCTGAGCGGAGACGTACATCAGCGCCGCGCTCTTGATGCCGTTGCCCAAGGCAAGCATTACAGCGGCACGTTGCGTCTGTGCAGCCGTGAAGGTCGACACGTCTGGCTACGGGCAATGGTCATACCCTTCGCAGGTGACAGCGGGCGGGTCGAACGCATCGTTTTGTATTCAAGCGTGCTGACGAGGACCATTGAGGCCTCCAGGGAGAATGAAGCGCTGGTGGGGGCTCTGATGCGCTCCACTGCCGTCATCGAGTTTTCTCTGGATGGGTTAGTGCTGGCAGCCAATCAGAATTTTCTGGACGCTATGGGCTATACGCTTCCCCAAATCCTGGGCAAGCACCACCGAATCTTTTGCATGCCATCCGACGCTCAGTCGGAAGAATATGATCGGTTTTGGCAGACCCTTAGACAGGCATCCTATGTCGCGGGAAGGTTTTGCCGAGTGGATAAACATGGCAACGAGGTATGGCTGGAGGCTTCCTACAATCCAATCGTGGATGCCAATGGCAAGCTGTACAAGATTGCCAAAATAGCCACCGTTATCACCGACCAGGTCACCCGCGAGCGCGCTGTATCCGAAGCAGCCGGCATGGCCCACGGCACGTCGGTTCGAACCAACGCCAGCGCAGAGCAAGGTCGCGAAGTCATCCAGAACACCGTCACGACCCTCAATACACTGTCGGCGTTGATGGAAGATGCTGCCCATGGCATTGAAGCACTGGATGCCCAGAGCCAGGAAATCGGCACCATCGTCAAAACCATCGGCAGCATCGCGGACCAGACCAATCTGTTGGCCTTGAACGCAGCGATCGAAGCCGCACGTGCCGGGGAACAGGGCCGCGGTTTTGCTGTGGTCGCCGACGAGGTCAGAAACCTGGCCCTTCGAACCACTAAGGCGACGGCGGAGATCTTCGAGGTCGTGAAAAACAATCAGGTTCTGGCGTCCAGCGCTGTGACCATGATCGGAAAAAGCAGGCAGCAGGCCGGGGCGGCGCTGGGTTTCGCCAGTGAGGCGGACGAGGTGATCAAGGACATTCAACAAGGTGCCAACAGTGTTGTGGTCGCCGTTGAGCAGTTCTCGGGTCAAGCCGGGCAGTAATGATTGCTGCAATGCTTCACGTCTGCACCTCTCAGTGACCCCAAGGTAAAGCGCGATCCAGGTGATCCTTATGCTCGATGCTCTCAAGCAGTCCATAAACGATCTGCATAAGATCGACCGGCCCAGGCTTGAGGATGAGTGTGACTCGCTATTCAGCCGGATCGAGCAGGCACGAACAGAAGGCTGTGACTGGCGAACAGGCCACACAGCTGTTCTATGATGTCCGGAACGAACGTTCAAGGTGCTTTCGCAGCGCAAGTCAGCGGCGGATCGCAGATTCCTAAGCCGACGGACAGTCGTGCGAGTCGTGGGCACCCACACATAAAACTCACCACAGTAAGCTTTAGGCGGCCTAAAACGCATTTAAGTGCGTATTAATTGACCTTCACATCGCGCTAATACTCAGCTTGGTTTACCTTAAGTCAGTTAAGGTAAGCCCAGGTGAGTGTTATGACTGACTTCTTCCCCGTCGCGTGCGCCGACAGCCTTGCTAGAATCGCGCTGCTGGTAAAGGCCCGACGCTTATCAGCAGGCTTGCGCCAAGCTGATCTCACACGCGCGATCGGCATCTCGGCACATACGTTACGCAAGATCGAAAACGGCTCGGAACGGGTCGACTTGCGATCATTCATGCTGGTGCTATGGCGCCTGGGCTTGAGCGACCAGGTTTTCGCGCCATTGGACGGGATTGAAAAAACGTCTGAAATCACTCGCTATGGCAGCGACGAAGATGCGAAGGACGGCCTCGCAGCGCGACGGGTGCGGTTGGCGAAACCCAAGTCGGAGGACTTTTGATGTCTCGCGCCTATATCTATATGGAAGACCCCAAGACCAAAGACGTGGTGACGCTCGGCAGATTGACGCTCAAAGGCGCGGTGGGTGAGTTTCTTTATGCACCTGATCACGTGAAACGGAGTGGATGGGTGCCAGATCCCATCAACTATACGCTCAAAGGTCTGGCGAAATTCATTGAAGCCTGTGAAGCGGTTTACGACAGGCAGCTGGATGCCGAATCGCTCGTAACGCTAAACATACGGCAGCAGCGTTCGTCCCTCGGTGGAGCCAGGCCCAAGCGAACGCTGCAAGACAAAGGCATGCTGATCCTGGCCAAGCCCCGTGACCAGTTTGATGAGTATGATTTCCCCTCCATCGAATTTGCCTGCATGACCTTCGCCGCTTCCAAGGGCATGCACGTCGCAAACACCGGGTTGTGCGGACGGCGCCCATCGCATTCCGATGCTGAGCGCACTCACTTTGCTCGATTCAGACTGGAACGAACCGCACCACCGCGACTGGCGGTATGCATCGGTGGCAGACGAGATGCGACGCAGAGGAGTCCCGGACGAGGACCTGCAAGAGCTGTTCAAACGCAGGTGCTACAACGCATTGGCCGGTAACAGCGACGACCACCCACGCAATCACGCGATTATTTGGCGGGAAGAAGGATGGCGACTCTCGCCTATGTACGATGTCTTGCCGATGCTCGACGAGGGGCCGGCGAAGACGTTGGCCATGGCTGTCGGGCGCGATGGAAGCGCAATCAACCGAACCAATGTGCTCAGCCATCACGCCCATTTCGCTTTATCCCGTGCGCAACCGGAGCAAGTGCTGAATGAGGTGGCGAGTTGGGAAGATGAGCTCAAAGCTCATTACGGCAAATGGCTAAGGGGCACAGATCTGCACATGGCATGCGACGCCGTCAGCTCAACACGTATGACCCAGTGAAACCCACTCGCCGAGCTTCGTGAATCAAGCCACCTGGCTCGCGCTTTCAATCTCCCGGGCATGCCCCTTCGCTGTCTTGCCCGCCTGCTGCACAGCCCATTTCATGAACTCAGCAATCGCCCATTCTTCCCGCCGCTCTTTCGCGCAATAGACGAAATAGTCGAACTTGAGCTCCGCCGTGGCATTGGTGACCTGCACCAGCCGTTTGCTCTGCAATGCCTCGGACGCGAAGACGCTGTTGACCAGCGCGATGCCCTGGCCGGCGCAGGCCGCACTTATCAACAGGGACTCGTCGCCATAGCTGGAACCCTGAATCATCTTGCGGTTGCTCATGCCGAAGGCGTTCATCCAGACCTTCCAGTAGTTGCGCTCGGTGTCCTGCAGCAGCGGGAAGGTCAGGCAATCCTGCGGGCTCTCGATATTGCGCTGGGTGCTGAGCAGATGCGGGCTGCACACGGGGATCAAGTAGGACGACCACAAGTGCGTGGCGTGGTTTTCACAACTGGCGGCCATCTCGCGCTGGATGCAGATATCCACATGGCCGTGCTTGAGCTCCGACAGACCGTTACAGATCTGAATCGAGATTTCGACGTTAGGGCAACGTTCCTTGAAACCACCCAGTGCCGGGATCAGCCACGAACTTGCGATGGTGGACGTCGTGCTGATCACCAGGCGCGTCTGACGTGGCGCCTTGAGTGCAGCGCGCGACCAGGCTTTTTCGATGACGTCAAAGGTGCCGGCGAGCTCGTCGAACAGGCTGCGTCCGGAAGGGGTAAGCTGGATGCCCTTGGCGTCTCGCTCGAACAGCCGCCTGCCGATCTGGTCTTCCAGCCCTTTGATCTGCTGGCTGATGGCGGCCGGTGACACACACAGCTGGTCCGCTGCACGTTTCATGCTCCCGGCCTTGCACACCTCAACGAACGTGCGGAGGGCTATCAACGGGATCGCTCTGCTCATCCTGCATACCTCGCCGTGAGAGTGCTGCCAGTGCGCCAGGTGATGGAAAAGCGTGTTGGAGTTGCCATCGGATGAATCCCCAAAGCGTTCTTATCACCCGAGCTTGGATATTTCAGGCACAGCCGGGCCCTGCCGGGTATTTACCCGGCGCCGAAAACAGTTGTGGATAACGTTGCTGTCAGGTTGTGGCGGCGCGGTCTTGAGGAACAGGTGCCGGCTTCGGCTTGCTTTGGCTCAACACGAACCAGACCGCCAGGCAGATGAGACCACCGCCGTAAAGGTGTCCGGCGGAGACCTTTTCACCGAGGAACATCACGCCCCAAAGGACGCCAAATGGCGGAATCAGGAAAGTGACGGTCAGCGAGCGGACCGGGCCGATATCGGCGATCAGGCGGAAGTACAAAATGTAAGCACAGGCCGTGCACACGAACCCAACGGCTGCCAGGGACAGCCACACAGTTGAGTCGCCCCAGGTGGCCGGCGGGTTGACGGTGGCGGAGACGGCGAAGAAGGGCAGCAGAAACAGCGTCGCGCCAATCTGGCTGCCGAACGCCACGAGTTTCGCGTCCAGGCCTCCCCGGTCGCCGATCCACTGACGGGTCAGGAATCCTGCAGCGCCGTAGCAACTGGTCGCGACCAGGCAAGCAATTGCGCCCATGACCACCGACGTGGTGAAAGTCACCGGGCCTGTCGTGGTCAGCAACGTTATCCCTAGCAAACCGAGAAATACGCCAACGGCTTTTTTGGGTGTCAGCGAATCATTGAAAAACACTGAGCCTATCAACACGCCCATCAATGGTGTCGTCGCATTCAAGATGGCGGAATAACCTGCGGGTAATAGTAAGGCCGCCATGCTGTACATCAAAAACGGAATGCCGGAATTGATGATGCCCAGGATCAAGGTGGATTTGAACTTGCCGTTGAACTCATGCCGGGTTCTTAAAATGGCCAGAATCACCATTAAGCCAATGGCGCCGAGCAACACGCGGAAGAAGGCGGTAGGCAACGCGCCCAATACGGGGGCAGCCACGCGCATGAACAGAAAACTGGCTCCCCAGATGGCAGCCAGAACAATCAGTCGAACATAGTCGGAGACTTTCATTGCGCTTCCTTTCTTGATCCGTATCGCCGATCCGCTGACCGAAAAGTTGTTGATTGACGCTCGTCGAGTCAGGGTGTGATGATTTGAGCAGTGTCTGGGGTGGTGCTCAAGCGAGCTTTTCTTAAGCACATTAGATTTTCTTAATCGAGGTCAGGCATGAAATTCCCGCCCCTGCACGCGCTGTTGTGTTTTGAAGCGACGGGGCGCCACGCCAGCATGAAAGGCGCGGCAGGTGAGCTGTTCGTAACCCCTGCGGCCATTAGCCAACAGATCGCCAAGCTCGAAAAAGCCGTGGGCGTCACGCTGTTCATCCGCAACACCAAGCGCCTGGAGCTGACTGCCGAGGGCAAGATCTACCTGCGGGCCATTCGTCCCGCGCTCGGGCAGATATCCGACGCCACCCAGCGTCTGATGAGCGACAACGGCCCCAATACAATCACTGTCAGCTGCACCAGCGGCTTTGCGATGCAATGGCTGCTGCCCCGCCTGCCTGATTTCCAGGCCATCTGCCCCGGCATCGAGGTGCTGATCAGCACCACCAACCGACTGGTTGATTTGCTCGGCGACGGCGTCGACTTCGCCGTGCGCCACGGCCTCGGGCGTTACCCCGGTCTGGAAGTGGAGATGCTGATCAACGACCGACTGCAGCCTGTCTGCAGCCCCTCTCTGCTGCCGGATTCCCGGTATCTTTCCTCGCCCATTGACCTGAAAAGCTACAACCTCTTGCACGACGAACACCGCGAGGACTGGGCGTTGTGGCTCCGTGCAGTGGGTATCGAAGACGGCGAGGCCGCTGTTCACAAAGGATCGGTGTTCGTGGATTCCAACGGCGTCATCGAGGCTGCGCTGGCGGGGATGGGCATTGCGCTGGTGCGCCGTTCGCTGATTCGGGAAGAGCTGGCGTCTGGTCGTTTGGTCGTGCCGTTTCGCGCGACGATCGACACGCCCATCGCCTATTACCTGGTGTATGACGAGACGGCCATTCTTCCCAAATCCAGCAAACTATTTCGGGACTGGCTGCTGTCCCAGGCCAACGCCAGTCAGCGTGAATTCACCACGCGATAGTTCGTGTTTTACGTACCGCCGAGTCTGCGTTGTAGCCACCGACGTTTTCCCGGCTAAAGCCGGTCATACAGTGTGTACGCGGTGTGTCAGTAGGACTGGCTTCAGCCGGGAATAGGCCAGTGCCTACACCCTCAATTTCTGCGGGGTAATGAAGTCTTGGTTAGTTATCAAGGCAGTTAAGTCCTGCTTCAGTGTCCACGGGTGATACACCCACGCTTTTAAAACCAGTCAACTCGCTGATTATCAAAACAATTAAGCCAAGACCCGTTAAGTCAAACTTAACCGCTGATTGCGGATTTCTAGTTTGCCCCGTCGCGCGCTTTTCTTCAGTTTATCCCTTAACTGGCACGTGCCCGTCAGCTCAGTCTGGCGCCGATAAAACAGCGAGCAGGATGCTCTGGCTGAAGGAAACCCTCATGACTGATTTCGATATTTTTCGCCCGATGGCGTGGGACAAACTGGTTCATGAATACGACCTGGATGGCGCGAGGTTACTGCCGTGGAACGGCTATCCGACGCCCATTGGTGGTGGCTGGTGCGTCGTGCGCCCGCACACCAAATCCTTGTCGCATACGCAGATAGACCAGGAATTCTTTATCGGCATCAAAGGCACCGCCCAGTTGATCGTCGGGGATCAGACGTACCCGTTCACCATGGGTGACATCGCCGCCATTCCCAAACACACCGATCACTATGTGTTCAACGACACCGACGAAGACTTCCACTTCTACGTCGTGTGGTGGGACCGTGACTCCGCCAACCGCTTCCTCGATGAAGATGCCCAGCAGGCGATGGCTGCCAATGAGTTCGCCCTGCACAAAGCGACCATTCATGACGTGTCCGATCAGAGGGCGTCGTGATGGGCAAGTTACTCGTCACGATCACGCCGCCGACGCCAAATGGTGATTTGCATATTGGTCATATGGCGGGGCCCTTTCTCGCGGCAGATATCTACACCCGTGCCCAACGTCAACGCGGCCACGATTGCACCCTCGTTTCATACTCCGATGACTATCAGTCCTACATGTTGCGTCGAGGTATCGAACTGGACCGTGCGCCTCAAGCGCTGGCGCTGGAAAACACTGACAAAATCAACGACACGCTGAAGAAGATGGGCATCCAGGTGGACTTCTGGATGCGCCCGGATCGCAACAGTTACTTCAAGAACGCCGTCGAGGAGATGTACGAGTACGCGGTGAAGGCGGGGGCCATTTACAAAAAGGTCAGCCAGGAACCGTACTGCGAACACTGTGACAAGTGGGGTTACGAAGCATTTGGCCGGGGTAACTGCGATCACTGTGGCTCGGACTCGGATGCCAGCCAGTGCGAAGAGTGCGCGCACACGCCCAATGCCTCGAAGATGAGCAACTTCCGCTGCAAGTTATGTGCGACGCCCATGATCTGGCGTCCCATTGAGCGTGAATTTCTGGCGCTGTCGAATTTTCGCAACCACCTCAAAAGCTCGTTCGAACATGCGCCGCTGCGGCCTTTCATCCGCCGTTTCCTGGAGGAGGAATTCGAAATCGGTCCGGTGGACTGGGGCATCACCCGGCCTCACGACGGCGGGCTGGATCTCAAGCCGGATGGCAGCCGGCGCATACATACCTGGGTCATGGGCCTGTCCGGTTACCTGGCGGCCTTTCGCGAATACCTGAACGAACACAAGCTTGCGCCGTGGGAGTACGACGAATACTGCCGCTCCGGCAAAGGTCGGCTGGTGCACTTTCTGGGTTATGACTGCGCCTTCAGCCACATGATGGTTTACCCCTCGCTGCTGCAGACCATGCACGGCTATCGCATGCGCCAGACCTTCTACACCAACCAGTTCCTGACCTTGAACGGCAAGAACCTTTCCACCAGCCGCAACTATGCGATCTGGGCGCGAGACCTGGTGGCAGACGCCTGTACCGATAGCGCGCGCTTCTATCTGGCGCTGATCGCGCCGGAGCAGGACACCGATGACTTCGATGTCGAGAAGTTCTCCGCCTGGCGTGAGCAAACCTTCAACGAGGTGCTGGTCAAGCTGGCCGCCCAGGCCGAGCGCGAGCGGGTGGACGGCGACAGCCTGAAAGTCAGTGCGGCGGACGCGGCGGCCCTCAAGATTTTGGTAGCGCGCTGGTTCGAAGTGACGTCGGTGGATCACTTCAGCATGAAGGGGCTCGCGGTGCTGCTGTCGGACATCATCAACGCCGCCCGTGATCGTCAGACCCTCGGCAAGCGGATTCTGCCGTACATGGCGCTGATCGGTGCCATCGGCGCGCCGGTGTTCCCGGACCTGGCGAGACAGATCCTGCGCTATTGCCGCTTCACTGAAAACGAAGTCCTGCAGCAGCTGGTGTATGTCAGTGCGGTCGAGTACGAAATCTGACCGAGAGGCGCGCGACGACGATGAAAACTTCATTTGATGTGATCGTGATCGGAGCCGGCATCATGGGCGCTTCGATTGCAGCGGCGCTGGTCGAAAGCGGCCTCGATGTCGCGCTGATGGAGAAAGGCATCGCTGGCGCCCAGGGCGCAACGCGGGACACGGGCGGCATTGTTCGCGGTCTGGAACTGGACGCCGCGCTGCGTCCGTTGACCCGGCGCGTATCACTTCACGGCAATTCCGGCATCGTCCACGCCCTCTACGAGAGCGCACTGAATCGCAGTGGGGTCGCTTACATCGCCAGCGCCGAGGTGTGTGGGCAATACCTGGAAGCGGTGGACAGCGAAGGGTCCGAGAGCATTGAGTTGCACGCTTGCGTCGACGCTTTGGATAACGGGCGTTTCTCGCCATTTTGTGTCGGCGAATGCCTGCTTATCGAACGCAGTGGCGGCACGGTGGATGCCCGCGTCACGGTGTCGAATCTGTGCCGCTACGTCAGTGAAAAAGCGACGTACCTCGATCACCTGGCTGTCGACCGCTGCGTCGAACTGGACGGCTATGCTCAGGTTCATGCCGGCAAGCTGTGCCTGGAAGCGACCTGGGTCGTCGATGCCTGTGGCGCCAGTGGCCCGCTGCCCCGGCCGCACAACGCCGTGCACGCGCGGACGATTCCATTCACGCGCTTCGGCTGCGATCAGGCCCCGAGCATGCCGATCATTGCTCACCATCTGAATACCTACCTGCTGCCGCTGGGACGCAATCTCGTGCAAGTGGGCGGTCAGCGGCGCCAGCGCGCAGAACATGCGGATCAGCTGAACTTGTCGCCACTGGATAACGAGCTGGACGTCATGGACCGCGTCTCTCGTCTGGGCTACGACCGGCACCACAGTTTGCCGGTGGTCACACAGGTCGGCTGGGACGCGTACACCGAAGACGGCCGCCCGCTGATCGGCCGTTCCAGCGCCAACAGCCATGTGTTTCTCGCCACCGGGTTTTGTGGCATCGGTTTCAAGATGGCGCCCAATGTTGCCGAGCTGCTGGCGTTCGAGCTGAGCGGATTGATGTCCGGCGTATCGATGGATGCGGCTTATAGATCGGTCATGGAAGCGTTCCGCCCTTCGCGGTTTGCCGAGGTCGCCTTGTCATGATGCGCCTGGGTATCTGCGCGGCACTCGACGTCGGCACCACACTGCACGCGCGAGGTTTCTTGCGCGGCGTGTACCTGTCCAGTCACCTGTTTCCCCACGTGCGCCGCGCGCGCCATTTCTACTTTGATGACGGCGCGAGCGCAGCGGGCGGCCTTGCGGCGGCGAGGCACTTCATCGACGCGAAGGTGGATGCTGTGATTGGTCACTTCGCGTCGGACTCTGCCGCCGCAGCAGTGGAAAGTTATGCACAGGCGGGGATTCCGCTGATCCTGCCCGCGTCTACCTGCGCAGCCTTGACCCGCGCTGGAGAAACCACATTCCGCATTTGTGCGTCTGACCGACTCCTTGCCACGCGGTTGATCGAGTTTGCCGAATCTGAACGCCTGCGCCGGCTCGCTGTGTTCACTGACCCGAGCCTGCACGGGCGCCAGCAATTGCAGGAGCTGCATGCAGCCGCGCAGTTATCCACCGTCGAGCTGGTAGACGATGTGAATAACGCCGAGGCTCTGGTGTTTTGCGGACGTTTGAGAGCCAGCCGCCAGTTCCTTGTGGATAACCGCGCTGCTGGCTGTGAATTGCCGATCTTCTTCACCGACGACGCCGCATCTCCTGCGCTGGTGGAAGGGATGGCGCAAACCGGCACGGTGTATGTCATCAGCTTCCCCATCGCGGGAGATCTGGCTGAGGCGCAGTCGTTCGATGCGACTTATCAACAGATCTACGCCGAACAGGCGCCGGTTTACGCCGTCGAGACGCTTGCGGCATTTGCTCTGGTCGACCGAGCCGCCGCTGATCAGCGCGGACTGCTTGATGCGCTGCGCTTCGATCAATTTGCCACCCCTGCCGGCCCTGTCAGTTTCAGCGACGGGGAGAACGATCACGCCCGGGTTTCGCTGTGGGTCTACACCGACGAGCACGTCCACGAGCGACGTCTGCTGTGTTGAAGCGGCCTGCCCAAAAGCTCGCCACATCTTTTGCAACTTTCAGGAAGAATGACCATGACTCAGTATGAAATCGAAGGTGTGCGTGAAACGCTTGACGTCGTTTCGATCGGGTTCGGCCCGGCCGGTATCGCACTGGCCTGTGCGCTGGAAGACGAGGCGGAAGACAGCGGCCGCAAGCCTTTGCAGCGCGTGCGTTTCTTCGAAAAAGGGCGTGATTCGACCTGGCATGGCGCGTTTCTGCTGGCGGGCACCGACATCAACCACCATGTCTTTCGAGACCTGGTGACGCCACGCAATCCGCGCAGTCGGTTCTCCTTCGCCATGTACCTGAAGGAGAAGGGTCGTCTGCACACGTTCGGCCTGCTTGGGCGTCCGGCCAGCCGGGTGGAATGGTCCGACTACATCGCCTGGGTCGCTGCGCAACTCAAGGATTACGTGGCCTACGACGAAGGCGTGCTCGACGTATTACCGGTGGCGGAAAAGGGCATCCTGAAGGGTGTTGATGTCGTCACGGCCAAGGGCACTTATCGCACCAAACGGCTTGTGCTTTCCCACGGCAGCTTGCCGCGGATACCGGACGCGTTCAGCCCGCATCTCGGCGGCCGTGTCTTCCACACATCCCAGTATTTGAAAAACATCCACCTCGGTGGCGGTCCTATCGCGCAGCGCTGGCTGGTGCTGGGCTCGGGTCAAAGCGCGGGGGAGGCGGTCACACACCTGCTCGGCGCCGCCCCCACCACGCAGGTCCATTCGGTGCACCGCGGCGTGGGTTTCAAGGTAGGACAGCTCGGGCAGTTTCCCAACATGGCCTTCCTGCCGGAGCACATCGACTATTTCCACGACCTTGAGCCCGGCAGACGCAATCGGGTATTCGAAGAGATCCGGTCGACCAATTACGCAGGCATCGACGTCGACGAGAGTCAGGCGCTTTACTCCTTCCTGTACGAAGGCGAGGTCACCGGCCACCGACGTCTGAACCTGCATGCCTGGTCCGAAGTGGCCTCGGTGGAAAAAGTGGGCGATGCCTATTCGGTGGTGCTGCGTGACAGCAATACCGGCATTGAAACCGTGCTGTACGTTGACGGCATTGTCTTGGGCACAGGCTACGAGCAGCTTGCAGTGCCACCTCTGCTGACCCTGCTGCAACCCTGGCTGGTTCGCGACGAGGACGGCACCCTTGCGGTCGACCGGCATTACCGCGTCGCCCTGCAGCACAGCGAGGGCATGCAGATTTTGGCGAACGGCACGTCGGAAAAGACCCATGGCATCAGCGACGCTCAGTCGTTTTCCATGGTCGCCCTACGTGCGCAGCACCTGACCGATGCGTTGCTGGCGACCCAGCCCCGGCAGCGCGCGCCGGTGGTGACCATGCCGAGCTACACCCGGCCCGCACACGTCGAGGCGCGGCCATGAATTTCATCTCCCACATCGTCGGCGATTCGAACTTCGTCAGGGTAAAAGGCCTGGGTTTTGAAAACCTGCATTTGAAGCTTGAGTCATGCAACCCTGCGGGCTCGATCAAGATGAAGACCGCCATAGGCTTGATCGACTCCTATGCCGAACGCCGACTTATCCACAAGGACACCGTGCTGATCGAGTCCTCGTCCGGGAACCTCGGCGTAGCGTTGGCGATGATCTGCGCCGAGCGCGGTTACAAGTTCTGCTGCGTCGTCGACCCCAACACCAACCTGCACAACATCAAGATGATGGAAGCCTTTGGCGCACAGATCGTCATCGTCACCGAGCGTGATGACAACGACGGTTATCTGGGCACGCGCATTCGTTACATCCGTGATGCCGTGGCCCGCGATCCTCGACATCTGTGGCTCAACCAGTACAGCAACCCGGCCAACGCGCGTACCCATGAACACACCACGGCGCGCTCGATTCATATCGCCTTCCCGGCGCTGGACTACCTGGTCGTCGGCGCTGGCACCACGGGCACCTTGATGGGCTGCGTACAGTACTTCCGCAAGCATTCGCCGCGCACCAAGATCATTGCGGTAGACAGCGCGGGTTCGGTGACTTTCGGTCAGGCACCCGGCCCGCGCTTCATTCCTGGACTTGGCTCCAGCCAGATGCCGCCGATATTCCGCGCCCATCACTTGCACAAGCAGCAAGTGGTGGATGAGCGCGCCACCGTGGCCATGTGTCGCTGGCTGGCGAAATCCAATGGCGTCCTGGCCGGCGGCTCCACCGGGACCGTGGTGGCCGGGTTGGCCTCGCCCTCGCTGGGGATTCCCAAAGACGCCGTTGTCGTGGCGATCTCCCCGGACGCCGGCGAGCGTTACCTGGAAACCATCTACAACGATGAGTGGGTCATGCAGAAGTTCGGCCGCGCCGAGCTGACTGCGCTCAGCTCGCAACCGATCACCCGGTATCTGAAGCAGTACGTCCACACATTCGAGGGAGAAGCGCTAAATGTCTGACTTTCACGTGATCCCCGGCGCAGTCATCAAAGACATCCTCGACAGCCACGCCCACGACATGGTGCGGCGCATCGAGCAGGTGTATCTGCAGCACCATGACGGCCAGACGCTCAACCCGGACAGCTACTTCCTGCGTTTTCCTCAACAGCCTGCCAACCGGATCATCGCCCTGCCTGCGGCGCTGGACGGAGAGGACGCCGTGGCGGGAATCAAGTGGATCTCCAGCTTTCCCGGCAATGTTGCGCAGCAGAAGCCGAGGGCGTCAGCCGTGGTCATCCTCAACGACCGCGAAACCGGCTATCCCTATGCCTGCCTGGAAGGCGCGCAGATCAGCGCGGTGCGAACGGCCGCCTCGGCGGTGTCAGGCGCTTACTGGCTCAACGGTCAGTCACGTAAGGCTGCGTCGGTAGGATTTATCGGCGCAGGGGTCATTGCCCGCAACATCGCGCGCATGCTCGGCGTCGAAGGGTGGGGCATCGGCCACGCCGTTGTGCATGATTTCGATGCGGCATCGGCGGACGCTCTGACTGGCTTTATTGAAAATGCCGACTTATGCACAGCCCGGATTGGGTCATTGGAGCAAGCGCTGGCGGCAGATCTGGTGATCTTCGCCACCACAGCGGGCGAGCCATACGTCAAACCACCGATGGCGTTTCGCGCTGGGCAGGTCGTGCTGAACATTTCGTTGCGGGACATCGCGCCGCAGTTGCTGCTGGAGGCCAACAACCTGTGCGACGACATCGAGCACTGCATGAAGGCCATCACATCGCCGCATCTGGCCGAGCAATTGACCGGCAGTCGCGCTTTTATGAACGGCACGCTGGCCGGCCTCATCCGTGGCGAGGTCGAGCTTGATCCTGCAAAGCCCTCGATTTTCTCGCCGTTCGGCCTTGGGGTGTTGGACCTGGCCCTGAGCAAATTCATCGTTGACACCGCGCTGGCAGAAGCCCGTGGCATCGCCATTGAGTCGTTCTTCGGAGAAACCCTGAGATGGAACTGAGCGCAGCGCTGGCCGGCGAAAAGTTATCCCCAGGCTCTGACAAACCCGCCATCAGGCTCGGTATCGTCGGTTGCGGCTCACGCGGGCTGACGGTGCTTGAGCGCATCTGTGCGCTGGCGGTCAATACGCCCCGGCAGATCGAGGTAAACGTATTTGACCCTCAGTCCCCGGGGCCAGGCCTACATGCCGTCGACCAGCCTGAATACCTGATGCTCAACACCGTTGCCTCGCAGATCTCGATGTTTCCGGACACGGCCGCCCTCAATGGCCATACGGGACGACAAGGACCCAACTTTTACGAATGGTGCCTGCGTTTTAAATCGACTGAACGTAGCGTACGACCCAACGAATTCCTGCCGCGCCGCTGGCTGGGGGAGTATCTGGCGTGGACTCACGAGGAAGTCGTTCGCAGTCTGCCGGGGAACGTGCGCGTCGTTCATCATCCGCACGCTGTGGATAACATTGAGCACACCGACATGGGCCAGTTTGTTCTGTCCACAGCCGAGGTCGAGTGTTCTGTGGATTGGCTGGCAATCACAGTGGGTCATGCGCGGCGGTTGCAGGATGATGATAAGGAACTGCCCGGAGCGTTCACAAAGGACGCACACCTTGATTCGCGCGATTTCAAGTTATCCACAGAGGCGGTTGGCATCGAAGGATTAGGCCTGACCGCCATGGACGTCGTTGCCGATCTGACGGTTGGTCGCGGAGGCCAATTCCGAGAAGGAGCGGAAGGCTTGCATTACGAGCCCAGTGGGCGAGAGCCGCGTATCTACATGTTCTCGCGCAGTGGTGTGCCGTATTGCACACGGCCGGACATCGTGCCTCATCGGACCTCGAATGCGGCGCTGATTTTTACATTGTCGGCTATCGCTAATCTGCGAACAGAAAACCCTTCCGGATTGGATTTCGAGCAGCAGGTCCTGCCGTTGATAAAGGCTGAAATGCTCGCGGAATACTTCGGGATGATCGCTTCCCAAAAAGGCGAATCGGCAGTGAGGATCAAAGCGGAAGTTGCGCGCGCGTATCACTCAGGCCGGCTTGAAGTCGTGTCGGCAGAAATGGCATCCCGTTTTCATGCGCCTCCGCTGGACGAGGCTGTGTATAACCCCCGCGTGTCGACCATTGAATCTGCGGATTATCCCCAGGCCATGCGCGCTTTTATCGAGCGCGATATCGGGCAGAGCTGTTTAGGACTTGATGCAAGCCCCATCAAAGCCGCGATCGAAGTGTGGAGAAGTTGCCGTGAGCAGCTGCGTCGGGTTGTGGATAACCGAGGACTTAAAGCGGCTTCAAACCGTGTCTTCTTTGGAGAGTACGCACCCCACGTCAATCTAATGGTGGCCGGGCCGCAGAAGGAACGTCATCAGGAGCTGCTGGCGTTGGCCGACGCGGGAGTTGTCCACTGGGTGCGGCATTCTCAAGTTATCCACAGTGCAGACGGGGCAGGGCCCAAGGTGGTTCTCGCGGGCAATCTGTCGGTGCCCTTGCATTGTATTATTAGGGCCCACGTTAGCACCGCCTGTGACGAATCGTCGCTGCCAAAGATCATTCTCTCGTTAAAGAGCATCGGAGTTATCCACAGCCTGACCGAAGATGGAGAGGGCGTGCTCGTCGACAGTGAAGGCAAAGCACAACCGAATCTGTGGATAACCGGCCCTCTTGTTGAAGGCTCCACTTATTACAACCACTACATCCCGTCTTCGGGCAGCTATTCCCGTGCCTTCGTCGACGCCGACCGAATCGCCCGCGAGATGTTGGGGTTGAATGTTGAGGTCAAATCGACGGTTTAGAGGCTATCTTCAGCGCTCTACCGCATTCGCGCATGAGAGACGCCTAGAAAGGTTTGGTGGCGATGACCTCTAGAGCATGCTGCTGCTTCAGCATCCACGAGGCGGATGCTCTGCACCGAGCTTCTACCAGTCCGATGATGATGCAGAAGTCGGCTTGGAGATCTCGACTGAAAATAGGTTCGTGGTGGGCAATGCGATTTCTGAGCAGTCGCACGTTGTTCAGGTTTTCAAATATCTTCTTGCGGTTTTCTGAGGTCGTATTGGCGGGCTCCAGGTTGGGAAAGACTTGGATAAGACACGAGTTCCAGATTCGATCGTCATGTCGGCTGGTAAACATTTTCTCCCAGAATACGAATTTTAGTTCGGCGACAATCTGGCCTGCAGTGCTGCGCTTCGACTTAAGGCGCTGCAGGTCTGTTAGCGGGTTATAGCCGGGGCCTGCGCACCGAGGAAGGCTGCGTTCGAAGCCAGAACTCCATGGCCAGGAGGGTCCGTGAATTAGTTCTAATGCGTCAGCAACGGCGTTGCGAACAACGACTTCACATATATGCAGGGGTGTAAGCAGTGCGCCCGATACGCGAGCATTCCAGGCGTAAAGTGCCAAAGCCTCTTCACCCCCGAACCCGGCAGCCGCAGCCGCACTTCGATACGTTGCCATCCGAGCCGATGAGAGGGCGGTCGAGACAGCGCAGGCTTTTTGCATTGACTTGATAAACCTATGTCCATATAGTTTTTTCACTAGCCACGGGACACGCGGGTGCATGCACCTCCCCCCGAGGACAGACGAAGTAACAAGAACCCCACCTCACGGTGGGGTTTTTTTTGAGGTCGGCATTGTACTTTCCAGATCTGGGATGCGCGCTGTCTACTATTCCAAGGTTACAAAATGGCTGGCTCATCGATCGGGCTGCTTTCACTTCGCCCCCTGCATCCCCGGCAAATACTTGCGTCGAATGCGCTCCAGCTCCCCCGTCTTGCTCAGGCTGTCGATCGCGCTATTGATCCGCGGCAACCACGAGGCGTATTGCGGCTGGAGCTTAAATACCAGCGGCGCTTCGCTGAGTCGTGCGCCCTGGGCGAACTGGCCGGGCTCGAGGTCATTGCTTGAAATCAGCTCATCAAAGATGTCGTCGACCATGGCGATGGCGTCGACGCGTTTGCTCTGGAGCAGCTTGATCAGCGCTTCGTCCTTCGAGGTTTCCAGTCGGGTCAGGCGGCGCTGCTCGATGGCCGGGTCGAGTGCCCGGTAGTTGTAGCCCCGAACCATGCCGATGGTCAGGTGTTCCAGTTGGGCGATGGTCTGGCTGCGGGCAGGGTGGTCGGCCAGAAAGTACAGGTGCTCTCTAACCGTGGAATAGGGCTTGGAGAACACGTATCGACGTTGCTCCTCGGGGCTGTTCCAGATCAGTGCGTCGGCGTAATTGATATCGATCTCGCCCTTGCGCAGCATCGACTGCAGGCGATTGACCGGGTAGCTGACGAAGGTAACGTCCAGGTTGGCCAGCTTCGTCACGCGTCGCGCGATGTCGATGGAGATCCCCGCCAGATGGCCGTCCTTGTCCTCGTAGGCATACGGCTTCCACTGAGCTCCGCCCGCGACGTACGGCTCAGCCACGGCTGGCAGCATGAGCAGCCCGAGCAGACTGCCAACGATGAATCTTCCCCGAAGCCCCATACGTTCCTCCGGCAGCGTGTCTGCCCCAAGCCGTAAGGTAGCAGTAAGACATGTCCAGAAAATGTCGTATTGCCACTATCTGAATCTACCGCACATAAAAAAACCCGCGCTGACAGGTCAGGCGGGTTGGAACAGGTGCGGTCTTAAGGCGTCGCGGCTCAGGCGTCAGGGCTTAGGCGAATGATTTTCGGAAACTCCGTCAGCGTCAGCCGGGCCGAGCAGCGCTGGGCGTCGCACACCCACTGCTGCGGGGAGTCGGTCATGCCCTTGTCCGGTGTCTGCGTGTCGAGGATGCGCACCGGCTTGTTTTTCATGGCGGGGGCGCTGATGGTGACTTCGTGCTCGCGACCGCTGACCCACGCCACCAAAATGCGCTCGCGGCCATTGCTGAATGCCAATTGGAAGACGCCGTCGGACTGCAGGCTGTTTGCCGGCTCGTAGGTGAACTGAGGCAGATAAGGGCTGATGGCCTTCAGTACGGAATAAGCCGGTTTCGCACGGAGATCGGCCTCAAGCAGGCCAAAGTTGTGCTCCTGCTCGTTGCGGTTGGTGCCATCGTTGATCAGGTCATACCACCACATGCCTTTGACATTCGGCACGGTGCGGATGAGGAAGTACGCGCGCGCCAGGTACGCAGACTGGCGCTCGGCGCTGACGCCGCAGTTGCCATTGTGGCTTGGCCAGCTCATCTCGGTCAGATACAGCGGCACCGGCCTCCCAACCTTGGTGCTGATTCGACGGTCCAGATCACGCATCCAGCCGATCCAGCTTTCCGGCGTGTTGCGGTAGCTGCCTTCGCAGTGCACGTATGGGTGCAGGGAAATGCCATCGGCGTACTTCATCACCCCTGCAGCCAGGATACGGTCGACGAAGCCACTCTTGATGCCCATGGTCGTTACGGCGCCAGCGAGTACCAGCGCCTGGGGATTGTTCTTGCGAACGATCGGTGCCGCGTCACGGACCAGCGTGACGTAGTCATTGCTCAGGCGCGGATCGGTCGGGCCGTCAAGGTCCCACTCGTTCCAGACCTCATAGAACCTGACCGGACTGCCCAACTGGCGGGTGAGGTAGTCCACGTATTTCAGGTACGGAATCTTGACCGCAGGTATGCGCGGCTTTGCGCCCCCTTGATATGAGCTGCCGTAGCCGAGAATGACCATCGGTGTGAGATTCAGTCCCTTGGCAGTGCTCAGCCATGCGCGCCAAGGCGCAATGATCTGCATCTGGCCGCGCACAGGTTCGGCCGTAGACCAGAAGGCGTCATCGCGAATGGACGTGACGCCCGCCACGCTTGCCATCTGAAGGCTGCGCAGCGGTTGCCCGGTGTTATTCATTGAATGGGTAGCGACGCCGACGATAAACGGCTCGGCCACGGCGACATTGGCCGCGCACAGGGCGGCCATCAGTGCCAGGCCGCTCAGGCCGATGCTGCGAAAGCTCATGGGATTGCCTCGGTCAACTCAGGCCCGGGAGGCCGTTCCACGTGGGCAACTCATGGGGCTTTGGGGCCCGCAGTCTGCCCCGCGATTTCATGGCCAGTGCATGGCCGATTGCCATGCCCAGAAACATGTTCGCGAGGGTTACTTCCAGCGTATCGGTCGTCCAGCTGACAATGCAGATACAAAAACTCGTCACCAGCAACGCCTTGCCATAACGGCTGATACTGTCGGCCAGGATGAAAAACAACGGGATGTGCAGGGCGTAGAGAAACAGTCCGACCAGGCCAAACGTCGCCCACAGGTACACCACGGTGCTGTCGGACACCATGAAGATGTCGGCGCCGACAACGGGGAAAGCGGCGACGGCACTGCCAACCAGCCCGAAGCCCACACCCGTGAGCGTTCGGTCCTCCTCCATCAGCGTCCGAATAACGTTGGGCCAGGTGTTGATCAGCCGGTCGTAGATGGACGCCAGCGAACTGGTGGCCGAGATTTTGTTGGCATCGAAGTCGGTCATCATCGCCACGAAGGGCAGTGACATGCCGAGTACGACCGCAACAACGATGGTCGCGCGTACTGTCCAGCGAAACCGCAGCATCAGCAGCAGACCCGTGCCGCCGATGAACGCCAATGCCGGCGCCTTGCTGGTGGTCAATATCACCCCGGCCAGACCGATCACGCAGACCACCAGCCCCAGCAATTTCGAGCGCAGGGTCGCCATCAGGTACAGGCTGAGAATCGAGATGATGATGGCCAGTGAGCTGGAGATTCGCGCAAATCCGGCCGGGCGGTCCATGTCTTCGGAGGTCCATGCGGTATTGGCGCTTAGCTCGGTGCCGCCGACGGTGTAGCTGTAGCCCTTCCACGGCAGATTGACGTACCGGTCGAGGGCAATGCCGCCCAGCGAAGCCAGCAGACAGAAGGCAATCGCCCACATGAACAGGCGCTTGTGGCGAATGATCTGGTCACCGCAGGCGATCCCGAAGAGCAGCGGGCTGATCCCGTACAGCGCAAATGCGAAATTCCCGGCCTGAGCGCCATTCAACGCTGCCCATCCCGCTGACAGCAACAGCACCAGCAGGCTCAACCAGACGCCCGGCCCGGCTTTGAAGCTGCGCAGCTCCAGTGCGAAGAACAGCAGGCAGGCGACCTTCGGGGCGTAGAGCAATACGGAGATCCCTGCCTGATCCAGATAGAAACGCAAAGCCCCGTTGAAGGTCTCGACCAGCATCAGGCTGATCGCGACCAGCGCGATCGCCGTGGATTTATCGAATGAAAGTAAAGAAGGTTTTTCAACGTATACGGGGGAAGTCGACATCATGTGCAGCCCCTCGGGAGCATTTGTACGTGTGATAAGCGTCAGCGGGCGAGCAGGCCGCCAGGCGAAAAAAAGCTACCGCCCGGCCAAGCAGCAATAACCGTCGATGGCGTGCAGTGGCGATGATTTGGGTGATCGCAGCGGGGGAGGAGGAGGGCGTTTCGGTCCCCTCGCGAGCGGTGCGACAGGGATATATCAGCCGCAGATTGGAGGGCTGTCAATCAATTAGTCAAATTTACGGACATATTTAATGATGGCTAAATGTCTGTATTCGTAAATTATTGATTTATATAGCAGATAGAAAATTGACGCTGTTAAAAGGAGAAGAAATCCTAGCCTGTTGGCCGCTATCTATGACTCATTTTCGTTACAAGTACGGCGTATCCACCGCTGAATATCCAGCTGCTGATACGCCGTTTCGCGAGCAAGCTTGAATCCCGTTACGTCCTTAGTCGATCAAACTCAGGTGTAGCGGCGCTTGTCCGGTGCGGGCGGGAAGTACTGGTACAGCCAGGTCTCGCTCAACGTGCGATCACCGGTTTTGATGAACATGCGCATCTCCACGGGCTCTACGGAGTCGCTGGTCGGGTACCAATCGAAGGTCACGCGGAACCCCTTGATGTCCGGCAACACCAGCACATTGAAATCCTGGACTTTGCCGTGTGACACCGTGACCACCGGCTCGATCCCCGAACCTTCCGGCAACCGGTCCAGCCCGCCGCCGTTGAAGTCCACGGCAAAACGCCGCGCCCAGACTTCCGGGTAATGCTCGCCCGGTGCCCAGCCTTCGATGAAACCGCCCATGCCTGAACGCGTCGCGTGCACTTGAGCCAGCGGTGTGCTGACCGGGGGCAGGGGGCTCCAGTAGAGCTTGTAGCCGTAGTTCATCGACATGCCGGCCTTGACTGGCACTTTCGGGTTCCAGAACGCGACGATGTTATCCAGGGTTTCGCCCGTGGTCGGCAGTTCCAGCAGATCGATGGAGCCCTCGCCCCATGCCGTCGTCGGCTCGACCCACAGGCTCGGCCTGCGGTGGTACCAGTCCACGGTGTCCTGATAGGTCTTGAAGTCGTGGTCGGTCTGCACCAGACCAAAGCCTTTCGGGTCTTTGTCGGCGAAGGCGTTGAACTGGATCTTGGCCGGATTATTGAGCGGGCGGCAGATCCATTCGCCATTGCCGCGCCACATCGCCAGCCGGTCGGAGTCGTGGATTTCCGGGTGGAGCGTGTCGCACATGCGGCGTTCGTGGGTGCCGCAGCTGAACATGCTGGTCATGGTCGCAATGCCCAACTGCTCGATGTCCGCCCGCGCATTGATGTGCGCGTCGATGTCCATTACCACGCGGTCAGCCTGGCAATCGATATCGAAGCGATACGCGCCCGTCGCACTGGGGGAGTCGAGCAGCGCGTACACGACAAAACGTGTGGCGTCCTTAGTCGGCTTCTCGAACCAGAATTGTGTGAAGTCAGGGAATTCTTCAGGACTGTGGGCGTAGGTGTCGATCGCCAGACCCCGTGCGGAGAGGCCGTATTGCTTATTGCTGTCGATGGCGCGGAAGTAGCTGGCGCCCAGGAACGACAGGATGTCGTTGATGGCAATCTCGGGGGCTTTGAACAATTTGAAACCAGCAAAGCCCAGGTCGCCCTTGAGCTGACTCTGGTCGATGCGACTGGCTTCGTAGTTGAACAGCTCGGGACGGAAATGCACTTCACGCGCCTGCTGGGTGGCCGGGTCGACGCTGTACATGCGCACCGGGGTCTTGAAGCCCGCGCCGACGTGGAAGAAATGCACGTCCAGTTGGCCTTTCACGTCATTCCACAGTGAATGGCCGGCGTCGTACTTGATCGCGTTGAATTGCTGAGGCGTCATGTTCGCCAGGGTTGGCGGCAGGTTCTGCTTGGTGCTGACGTAAGGCTTGCCGGCCATCTGTTTGGCGTTGTCCTGCAAGGTCTTGAAGTCAAAATGTTCGATGTCGCCATCGGCCGCCGCAGCCAGCGCGCGTGCCGCATAAAGACCTGAGGCGGGTAGCGCGCTATAGGCTGCCAGCGCCATGGACGCTTTCAAGAGATTCCTGCGATTCATATGGTGAAGCCTCTGAAGATGCTGTGCCTTCCTGCACAAAAAAGTGCGCTTTCCCAATCCTTGCCGAACGCAAATTACCAACAAACAGATAACAATCTCGGCATCTTGTTCGCGCAAAGGGAAAAAAATCGTTTCAGGGCATCACCGATTTCGCTTCAACGTGTTGCTTGATCGGCCGATTTTGGCGGCGCATTTCAGGCCTGCGTGGTATGTCCACCGACAGCCATTGCCGCCTGACGCAGCGCCTCGGACCGTGTCGGATGGGGATGGCAGGTCAGGGCGATGTCCTCGGCTGACGCGGCGAACTCCATCGCCACGCAATACTCCGCGATCATCTCGCTCACGCTTGGGCCGACGAGGTGCACGCCGAGAATCTCATCGGTTCGCTCATCCGCCAGCACTTTCGCGAAGCCGTCCGTTTCGTGATTGACCTTGGCGCGGCTGTTGGCGCTGAACGGGAATTTGCCCACCTTGTAAGCGCGACCTTCCTCTTTCAGTTGCTCTTCCGTTTTACCGACGCTGGCCAGCTCGGGCTGGGTGTAGATGACGTTGGGGATCAGGTTGTAATTCAACTCGCCTTTCTTGCCGACGATGCGCTCGACACACACGCCGGCTTCGTCCTCCGCCTTATGCGCAAGCATCGGGCCTGACGTCACGTCGCCAATTACCCAGATGCCCTCCACCGCCGTGCGATGCCCCGTGTTGGGCAGGACGCCGCGATTGTCCACTTCCAGTCCGACGGTTTCCAGGCCCAGTCCATTCGTCACCGGGCGACGGCCGATGGACACCAGCACGTAGTCCGCTTCGATCTGCTCGGCTTCGCCACCGGCGGCGGGTTCGACTGTCAGGGTGACGCCGGTGTCCGCGGCGACGGCAGAGGTGACCTTCGAGCCGAGTTTGAACGCCATGCCCTGACGCGACAGCGAGCGGTGCAGCGTCTTGCCGGCCTCCAGGTCAGTGCCATGGGCCACATGGTCGAGAAATTCGACCACCGTCACCATTGCCCCCAACCGGCGCCAGACCGAGCCCAGCTCAAGACCGATGACCCCCGCGCCGATCACCACCAGATGCTTCGGCACCTCGCTCAGCGACAGCGCCCCGGTGGAGTCGAGAATACGTTTGTTGTCGATGGTCACGCCGGGCAGGGGCGTTGGCTCGGAACCGGTGGCGATGATGATGTCCTTGGCGGTCAGCTCGGTTTCGGCACCTGCGGCGTCGGTGACGATGACCTTGCCGGGCCCTGCGAGACGGCCCCAGCCCTTGATCCAGTCGGCCTTGTATTTGCGAAACAGAAACTCGATGCCTTTGGTCAGGCCGGTCACGCTTTCGGCCTTTTGCGCCATCATCTGGGTCAGGTTCAGCGTCGGCGTGACCTCGATGCCGAGCTTCTTGAATTCCTCGCCCGTCGCCGCCTCATACAGCTCCGAGGCGTGAAGCAACGATTTGGAAGGAATGCAGCCGACGTTGAGACATGTCCCGCCTAATGTGCCACGGCCTTCGATGCACGCCACTTTCAAGCCTTTCTGGCCCGCATGGATCGCCGCGTTGTAGCCGCCGGGGCCGCCACCGATGATGACAACGTCGTAGTGACTCATGAACGTACTCCTCGAGGAATCCAGCAATGGAGGGAAGCGTAGCCGCGTCTGGACAAATGTCGCGCGTCACTTGGCGGCTTAAATGATGGATGTAATGTTTCTCCCGGAAGCGCTTCAAAGTCAAGCGAGCGAGTTTGGTCACTGCCTCGCGGGAAGTGTGCAGGACCAGCTTTAGCCGGGTAGGCGCCTTCCCGTCTGTGCAGTGACTAAACTTGATACGACGGCAGGCGATATCTACCTGTCTGCTGCCTGTCTGACCCGGCATCTCGCGTTACGCAAACGAATAATCAGACGAAAATTTCACGACTTCTGTTATATCGTAACGCCCTGTGTCAGCGTCACTTGTGCCGCGTAATTGCAACGCCGGTGGGTGGGCGGGAAGGGTGATGAATGGCAGCGTTAAACGGGCTTTGGAGTTGCAATGCGGGTTGATCTGGATGATGAGGGCGTTGCACCGGCGAGCCTGCCGCGATTTCAGCAGGCGGCTGTTCAATCGAGACGTCTTTCACGGCTGACGCACCTGACAGGGGCGATGGGCGTCATCGGCTTGGTGGTGTCGCTGTTCGTCGACCTCTTTTCCCCCAACTCGCTGTGGACGGCGGTGCTGACGAACAGCGCCGCCAGCCTGCTTGTGCTGGCGGCGGCGTTGCAGTCGGCCCACGTGGTCAGCCAATGGCGCGTCGGCGTCATCTCACCGCCTGAGTCGATTCGAACAGACGAAGAAGCGCTGCTTCACAGCGAAGAGCAGGGCTGGTACGACCGCGTGCTCGGCCGTATCAGCGGTGCCGGCACCTCAATGGTCGGCCAGGTCGGATTGCCAGTGTTCTGGCTGGCAGGCTGGGCGTTGCTGTCGCTGATCAGCATTGGCCTGATCTGGAACCTTGCGCTGTCGGGCAGCAATGTCGGCCTCGTCGGTAACGTGGTCGGCGGTTTGCTCCTGTTGATCGGTTTTGCGCTGCTGGTGCTGGAGCGGCAATTCAGCAACGAGTCCGAGGCCAGTTGGCCTGAAGCCGAGCAGTTGGCGCAGATGACCAAGGTCGCCATCGGTACGCTACTGGTCACGGCGTTCTGCCTGTTTTTCTCCTCCGTTGACCGCGTATGGCCCGCCCGGCTCGCAGTGTTGATCGGACTCTTGCCAGGGCTGGTTGCTGTCGAGTTGCTCACCCGCGCGTTGCTGTCCGTTTTTAGCCCGCGCAATGAACGCCTTGAGCCGCGCTTGATCGCCACCAGCTTTGTCGCCGGTCTGCTGCGCTGGCCGCCGCGCCCGCTGCTGGCGTTGCAAAACGAGTTGCACAACCGCTTCGGCATCGACCTGCGTCAGATCTGGGCGTTTACCTACATGCGCCGCGCCTTTCTGCCGGTGCTGGTGGTCATCGTCGGCCTCGGCTGGTTGCTGAGCGGTGTTCACGAAATCCCCATGCAGGGCCGCGGCATTTACGAGCGCTTCGGCAAGCCGGTTGAAGTCCTGGAGCCGGGTCTGCATGCGGGTTTGCCTTGGCCTTTCGGAACGGTGCTGGCGGTGGAAAATGGCGTGGTCCACGAGCTGGCGACCAGCGTCTCAGAGGGAGCCGGTGCCGAGCAGACCCTTGACCCTGCCGAAGGTCCGCCACCCGCCATCGCCAACCGTCTGTGGGACGCCACGCACATCAACGACAAGTCGCAAGTGATCGCCAGTGGCTCGGGAGACAAGCAAAGCTTTCAGATCGTCAACATGGACGTGCGCTTTGTGTATCGCATCGGTTTAACGGACGAAGCCGCACTGGCCGCGACCTATAACAGCGCCGACATTCCCAGCCTGATTCGCAGCACCGCCAGCCGCGTGCTGGTGCACGACTTTGCTTCCCGCACCCTCGACGAATTGCTGGGTGAGCAGCGCAACGATCTGGCGGCGGACATCGGCGACGCCGTGCAGCGCGACCTGAAAAAACTCGACAGCGGCGTGGAGATTCTCGCGACCGTGGTCGAGTCGATTCATCCGCCAGCAGGGGCGGCCAACGCCTATCACGCTGTCCAGGCCGCGCAGATCAGCGCTCAGGCGTTGATTGCCCGGGAACGTGGCGCGGCGGCCGATCAGGCCAATGTGGCGCAGCTGCACGCCAGCATGGCCCACGATCAGGCGGCGGCAACCTCGCGGGAAGTCATGGCCACGGCGCAAGGGGCGGATTTGCGCTTCAGCGCTGAACAGCAGGGCTACGCCAAGGCGGGCCAGGCATTCCTGCTCGAGCACTACCTCAGTCAGCTGACCCAGGGGCTGACCCACGCCAAGTTGCTGGTGCTGGATCATCGGCTCGGCGGCACCAGCGCGCCGACCATTGATTTGCGATCTTTTACCCTCCCGGTCGACCCCGCAGCGTCGACCCAATCAGCTGACCAGCCCTCGGCTGAATAAGGAGTCTTCCCTTGAGCCTGTTTCATTCCCACGATCATCACGACCATTCTGGCCACGACCACAGCGGTCACGGTCATGGCGGCCATCATCACCGTCATCACCATGGCGAAGCCTCCGGCCCGGCCGTATTTCCGTGGCGTCGTGCTGCGTTGGCGGCAGTGCTGATTGCCTTCGCGGTCGCGGCGGCGAGTCTGGTGCAGGTGCGCTCCGGCGAGGCAACGGTCATCACGCGCTTCGGCAATCCGGCGCGAGTGCTGCTCGATCCCGGCCTGAGCTGGCGCTGGCCGGCGCCATTCGAAGCGGCGATCCCCGTCGACCTGCGTTTGCGCACGACCTCAAGTGGCTTGCAGGACGTCGGTACCCGTGATGGTCTGCGCATCATCGTTCAGGCGTACGTGGCCTGGCAGGTGCAGGGCGATCCGGACAACGTGAAGCGCTTCATGCGCGCCGTGCAAAACCAGCCGGACGAAGCAGCCCGACAGATCCGCACCTTCGTCGGCTCGGCACTGGAGACCACCGCCGCCAGCTTCGATCTATCGAGCCTGATCAACACCGACGCCAATCAGGTGCGCATCGCCGATTTCGAAAACCAGCTGCGTCAGCAGATCGACAAGCAACTGCTGACCACCTACGGCGTTCGCGTCCTGCAAGTGGGGGTTGAGCGTCTGACGCTGCCGTCGGTGACACTCAACGCGACGGTCGACCGGATGCGCGCCGAGCGCGAAACCATCGCCACCGAGCGCACCGCCATCGGCAAGCGCGAGGCGGCGCAGATCCGCTCCGCTGCGGAACGCGACGCGCGGATTGTCGAGGCCGATGCAACCGTGAAAGCTGCCGACATCGAGGCGCAATCCCGCGTTGAGGCGGCGCAGATTTACGGCCGTGCCTACGCCGGTTCGCCCCAGCTGTACAACTTGCTGCGCTCGCTGGACACCCTCGGCACCGTGGTGGGGCCGAGCACAAAACTGATTCTGCGCACCGATGCCGCACCGTTCCGGGTGCTCGTCGATGGCCCGCCGACCCTGGATGGCAAGGCTGGAACGCAGCCATGACCGAGCACGATGCTGCGCACATCGAGCGGCCGGTGGTGAACAGCCCTTGGCTGCAGGCCAGTCGCCTGGCGTTTCTGGGGCTGTACGTCGTGACACTGATGGCGGCGCTCGGTTGGGCTGTCTCCAATGTGCGGGAAATCGATCCACAGAACCGGGCGGTGGTGTTTCGCTTTGGCGAGCTGGACCGTGTGCAGAACGCCGGCTTGCTGCTGGCCTGGCCGCAACCGTTCGAGCAGGTGGTGCTGCTGCCTTCCGCTGATCGCGTGATCGAGCGGCACGTCGAAACGCTGTTGCGCTCACCCACTGCGTTGGCGGCCGACAAGATCACCAGCTTCGCGACGCCGATGAGCGACGCGCTGGCAGGGTCAGGCTACCTGCTCACGGGCGACGCCGGCGTCGTACAACTCGACGTGACGGCGTACTACAAAGTGACGGACCCACGGGAGTTCGTGCTGCAAGGCGAGCACGTGCTACCGGCGCTGGATCGTCTGGTCAATCGCAGCGCCGTCAGCCTCACGGCGGCGCGGGATCTGGACACCATTCTGGTGGCGCGTCCCGAACTGGTGGGCTCCGACAGCCAGTCTGCCGAGCGTCGCGAACGCCTGCGTGGCGACCTGGTACAGGGCATCAATACGCGGCTCGGCGAGCTGACGGCCACCGGCGTCGGTTTGGGCGTCGAGGTGGTACGGGTCGACGTGCAGTCCAGTTTGCCGGCGGCAGCGGTGAATGCGTTCAACGCGGTACTGACTGCGAGTCAGCAGGCCGAGCAGGCGGTGGCAAACGCGCGCACGGATGCAGAGAAACTCAACCAGACCGCCAATCAGCAGGCTGACCGTACCCTGCAGGTCGCCCATGCCCAGGCGTCCGAACGGCTGGCCAAGGCGCAGACCGACACCGCCGCGGTGACCGGCCTGGCGATGTCGATCCAGAACAAGAGCGATCCCGGATTGCTGCTGCGTATCTACCGCGAGCGGGTGCCTGCCATCCTGAGACAGGCGGGTTCAGTGACCACGGTCGATCCCCGCGACGATTCCCGTCTGATCATCCAGGGAGCTGACAAATGAGTGGCGAAGCCGTGCATAACCATTCCCACGATCCTTCTCACACGCGTGCCGCGCCAGTCGCGGCCGGCAGCATGCTCACCAGCCGCGAACAGCGCAGCGCAGCCCGTCAGTTGACGCTGGCGATGCTTGCTCTGGGCTTGCTTGCATTGGGGCTGGTCTGGCGATTCTTCTCGCCCGAGCAAGTCGGCGTCAGCCAATTGCTGCTGGGCGCCGCCTCGCTGTTGGTGGCCATCCCGGTGGTCAGCGCCGGCTGGCACAGCCTGCGTTATCCCAGCCTGCACGGCATTACCGATCAACTGATTGCCCTGGCCATGCTCGGCGCCTGGGCGACGGGCGATCTGATGACCGCCGCGTTGCTGCCCATCATCATGATCTTCGGCCACGTGCTGGAGGAGCGCAGCGTGATTGGCTCCCAGGAAGCCATTCAGGCATTGGGCCGTCTGACCCGCAGCCACGCCCGGCTGATCGACAAGGATGGCGTGATCCGCGAAGTCGACAACGGGACGCTGGTGGCAGGTGATCGCGTCGAAGTGCGCGCTGGCGATCGCGTACCGGCTGACGGTTTGGTGATCTCGGGGCAAGCCAGCCTCGACACGGCGCCGATCACCGGCGAGTCGGTCCCGCTTGAAGCGCGCGCAGGTATGGAAGTCTTCGGCGGCGCCATCAACCTCGACGGGCTGCTGCGTATCGAAGTGACGCGTATCGGCAACGAGTCGACCCTGGGCAAGGTCATCGCGCTGATGCAAAGCGCCGAACGCTCCAAACCGCCCATTACTCGCCTGCTGGAAAAGTACGCCGGCAGCTACATGGTGCTGGTGTTGCTGATCGCGGCCGTGACCTGGTTCATCACCAACAACGCGCAGGCCATGCTGGCGGTATTGGTCGCCGCGTGTCCCTGCGCGTTGGTGCTGTCGGCGCCGGCGACAGCCATCGCCGGTATTGCAGTCGCCGCGCGCCACGGCATTCTGATCCGCAGTTCGGCCTTTCTTGAAGAGTTGGCCGATCTCACTTCGCTGGTCGTCGACAAGACCGGCACGCTGACTTATGGGAGTTTGCGCCTGCAGTCGGTTCAGGCCGAGGAGGGCGCAGGTGACGACGTTATTGCGCTGGCGGCAAGCCTGGGTTCGGCGAGCAGCCACCCGGTCAGTCGCGCGCTGGCGACGTTGGTCGGCAAGGATCATCTGCTTCCTCTGGACGACATTCGTGAGCGCCAGGGGCTGGGCGTCGTTGCACAGACCGCCCGGGGTGAAGCGGCGTTAGGGCGGCCTGAGCTCTTCGCGCAGTTGGGCATCGCGACCTCGCCGGTTCCCGACCACGATGGCCCGATTGCCGGGCTCGCGGTAAACGGGCACTTTCTGGCCTGGCTGCTGCTGGCGGACAGCCTCAAGCCCGAGGCTCGTCAGGCGTTGAGTGAGCTGCGCGAGCTGGGCCTGGGCCGGCAGTTGCTGCTGACCGGTGATCGCCAGAGTGTCGCCGACAGCCTGGGCCACGAGGTCGGCATCAGTGATATCCACGCCCAGGCGTTGCCCGAGGACAAGCTCAATCGGGTCATGAGCGAAATCAAAAAAGGCTTTCGCCCGATGGTCGTCGGCGATGGCATCAACGACTCCCTGGCGCTAAAGGCCGGCGTTGTCGGCGTCGCGATGGGGGCGGGCGGGGCGGACATCGCGTTGGCCTCCGCCGACATCGTCTTGATCGGCAGTGACCTGCGCCGCTTGGGCACCTGTGTGCGGTTGAGCCGCCAGTGCCGCCACACTTTGCAGGTGAACGTGATCATCGGACTCGGCTGGACGCTGGCCATTGTCGCCATGGCGGCTTTCGGCGTGCTGGGCGCGGCAGGCGCCATGATCGCTGCGGTCTTGCATAACCTCAGCACGCTGCTGGTACTGGGCAATGCCGGGCGATTGCTGCGTTTTCATGAGCCCATTGCGAAGTTTCACAATCCCTCCTGAGCCAGATTCCCCGGCGCTTGTACCGAAAACGCCGGGTTAGAGGCCTCCACTAAGTATTAAAATTCGCTTGAGCTTTGAAGAACTCTGTTACAAATTAACTCCAGTCTCGTTTCGGGGTGCTCCATTTACAGGCGACACACTGGCTCGAATTCTGGGGCACAGCGTCGTACCCGTTGTAGGTTCGTCGTCGTTCAAACCAGCCAATCGCCTGACGGCTCCTGATCTGGAGCCGGTTATGGACTACCCTTTTCCATGTAGCTGGATCAGGGGGATTTCATATGCTCGCGCAACTTCCACCGGCGTTACAGAACCTTCATCTGCCGCTGCGTCTCAAGCTCTGGGACGGCAACGAGCTTGATTTGGGCAGTGATCCCCGCGTCACGATCGTGGTCAAGGACCCGTCCCTCGTTTCCGATTTCACCCACCCTAGTCTTGGCCTTCTTGGCAGTGCTTTCGTTGAGGGCCGGCTTGAGCTGGAAGGTTCGATCAGCGAAGTAGTCCGGGTGTGCGACGAGCTGACCAAGGCACTGGTGGATGAGGACGACGACAATCTCCCTGTGCGCACCGAGCACGACAAGGCCACCGATGCTGCGTCGATCTCCTACCACTACGACCTCTCCAATGACTTCTATCGCCTGTGGCTGGACCGGGAGATGGTCTACTCCTGCGCGTATTTCAAGACCGGCAACGAGACGCTCGATCAGGCCCAACAGGACAAGTTTCACCACCTGTGCCGCAAGCTGCGCCTTAAACCCGGGGAATACCTGCTCGATGTCGGCTGTGGCTGGGGAGGGCTTTCCCGCTTCGCCGCGAGTGAATACGGCGTCAAGGTGTTCGGCATCACGTTGAGCCGCGAGCAATTGGCGCTGGCCCGGGAGCGGGTGCGCGCAGACGGTCTGCAGGACCGTGTCGAACTGCAGCTGCTCGATTACCGGGATCTGCCCAAAGACGGCCGCTTCGACAAGGTCGTCAGCGTCGGCATGTTCGAGCATGTCGGCCACGCCAATCTCGAGCTTTACGCAAAATGCCTGTTCGACGCAGTGAAGGAGGGCGGTCTGGTGATGAACCACGGCATCACCGCCAAGCACACCGACGGGCGTCCTGTCGGGCGCGGCGCGGGTGACTTTATTGATCGCTATGTGTTTCCCAATGGTGAACTGCCGCACCTGTCGATGATCACCGGGTTCATCAGCGAGGCGGGTCTGGAAGTGGTCGATGTGGAAAGTCTGCGCCTGCACTACGCCAAGACGCTCGAACACTGGAGCGCCCGTCTGGAAGAGAAACTCGACGTCGCTGCGGCCATGGTGCCGGAGCAGGCGCTGAGGATCTTTCGGTTGTATCTGGCCGGCTGTGCCTATGCGTTTTCCAAGGGCTGGATCAACTTGCACCAGATATTGGCGGTGAAGCCGTATGCAGACGGCAGCCATCATTTGCCGCTGACGCGGGATGATTTGTACCGGTGAGTGCCCCAAGCCTGTGGGAGTCAGCTGACTTCCACAGGCCTTCAATACCACTCACAGAATCGGCGAAATCAGCCTAGCAACCCGCATCCCCAGCTGCTGCAAGTGATGTGTCTCTTTGCTCTCTTCGCTGGAGATCTCGTGGGAGAGGGCGAAGTCGTCGATGAGCATGTTTTCCACCTCCCGAGCGAAGTCTTCATCCACGGTCAGCAGCATGAGTTCGAAGTTGAGCCGGAACGAACGATTGTCCAAGTTAGCGCTGCCGATCGCCGAGATCGCGTTGTCCACCAGCACCACCTTCTGGTGCAGAAATCCGGGCTTGTAGCGAAAGATGCGAACGCCTGCGCGCACGGCTTCAAAGGCAAACAAACTGGAGGCGGCGTACACCGTGTAGTGGTCAGGACGGGACGGCAGCAGCAAGCGAACATCCACGCCGCGTAGCACCGCCAGTCGCAGCGCTGCGGAGACAGGCTCATCGGGAATGAAATACGGGGTTGTGATCCAGACCCGTTCGGTCGCCGCGTGAATGGCTTCGACGAAGAACAACGAGCAGGTTTCCTGCGCATCGGCAGGGCCGCTGGCGAGTAATTGGCACAGCACGCCGTCTTCCGGGTAACTGTCCGGCAGGATCAGCGGCGGTATCTCCCGGGTCGCCCAGAACCAGTCCTCGGCGAACGATTCCTGCAGACACGCCACGACAGGTCCGACGACGCTCACATGGGTATCGCGCCATGGCGCCAGCGGCGGCTTGAGGCCGAGGTACTCATCGCCCACGTTGTGGCCGCCAACGAAGCCTTTGATGCCATCCACCACGACGATCTTGCGGTGGTTACGGAAGTTGATCTGGAAGCGTGTCAGCCAGCCGCCACGTGTGGCAAAGGCCTTGATCTGCACGCCGCCATCGCGGAGCTTCTCGATATAACGCGCCGGCAGCGCATGGCTGCCAATGCGGTCGTAAAGCACATGAATCGCCACGCCTTCAGCGGCCTTCTCCAGCAACAACCCTTGCAGGCGTCGACCGAGATCATCGTCGTGGATGATGAAAAACTGTACGAACACCACTTGCCGGGCGCTTTTGATGGCCTCGAAGATCGCGTCGAATGTTTCATCGCCGTTGATCAACAGCTTCACTTCGTTGTTCGCCAGGCACGGCATGCGTCCCAGCTTCGGCATCGCGCGCAGGGAACGATAAGCGTCCGAGCGCCGCGCCGCTACCGCCTCTTCAATCCATGGCTTCCAGTTGAAGTCGGCGATCGCCACGCGCATTTCTGTGTTCGCCTGACGCCGCGCCTTGATGTACGCGTCGAACGTACTCCTGCCGAAGACCAGATACGGAATCAGTGCGACATAAGGGATGAAGATGAGCGGCATCGCCCAAGCGATTGAGCCCTGAGCCGTACGCACCGTGAGTAAGGCGTGGATAGCTGCGACAATGCCCAGCAGGTGAGTGAAACCGAGCAAATAGCCAAAGAAATACGGGCTGTGGTAATCCATGCGCAACCTTGTGCCATAAGCTTATTGGTGTCTAACAGACCACAAGGCGCCGGGATTGTCGCTATTTTATTGAGGCTGCAACTGGCTGCCCGATTCACCGTCTAATCGTCAACGTTCAGTGGCCTGCGTGCAGGCCGCATCTAGATGCCCAAGAGTCATTAAAGGAAACCCGATTCATGAAAAAGCGCGTACTGGCGTTGATGGTTTGTCTTACTGCGCCCTTCGCCCAGGCGCAGGTGTTGCAGCCCGGACTCTGGGAGCTGAGCTCAAGCAACATGCAGGTAGATGGCCAGCAGATGCCGGACTTACAGGTGATGCTGTCTCAGCTGCAGATGATGGCGCCGCAGCAGCGCGCGGCCATGGAACAAATGCTGGAAAAACAAGGCGTTACCCTCGGAGGGAAGGGGGTCCGTATTTGTCTCACTCAGGAGCAGGTCAAAAATGAGCAGATCCCTCTGACAGACCCGAAATCGGGCTGCACCCAGCAGATTACCGAACGCACCGGAGCGACCTGGAAGTTCAAATTCAGTTGCCCTCGCGCCCAAGGCACCGGCACAGCACAGTTCCTTAGTGATCGCGAGTTCAACACCCACGTTATTGGCTCGTTCAACGCCACAGGCCAGCAACAGAGCGGCAGCATGGACACGCGCGCTGTATGGCTCGGTCAGCAATGCGGCACTGTAAAACCAAGGACCTGATTCTCCGCTTACTAATCGCCCTGACTTGTCAGGGCGTTTTTGTCTGTGCTGACAGAGGGTCGTGTTCCACGTGGAACATCTTGTTGTTTCACATGAGCTTTTCCGCCTTAGGCGTTGAAGAGGCTCACTAAACTCCCGCCGATCTTATAAAAAGCTTCATCTTCGCCCGATATTCCGGCTGTTATATTGTAACCATGTCCTCCATCTCTGAGCCGGGATGCTCCTCGCCTTCGGAACGTGCCATGCACCGACGTCAAATGCTGCTTAACATGCTTTTGGCCAGCGCCGCCTTTGCGCTGCCATTCTCAGTCAATGCGACGCAGATCCGAAACGCCCGCCTGTGGCGTACTGACAGCAAGTTGCGGCTCGTGTTTGATCTCAGTGGCCCGGTTCAATACAAGACCTTCACGCTCAGCGCGCCTGAACGGATCATCATCGATGTCAGCGGCGCGCGGCTTGAAGGCAACTTCAGTCAGCTGGCGCTCGAAAACACGCCGATCAAATCCATCCGCTCCGGCCACTTCGGTCAGAGTGATACGCGCATCGTCCTTGACCTCGCATCGCCCGTGCAGCTCAACAGTTTCCTGCTGGGTCCCGAAGGTGCCCAAGGCAACCGGCTGGTGCTGGATCTGGGCCATGACGTGCTTTCTCGTCCTCCGGTGCAGTTGGCCGCCGCTGCGCCATTGGCGAAAGAGCCACCCTTGCAGACAGCAGGGAGAGATCGATCCAAGCGCGACATCATGGTGGTCGTCGACGCCGGGCACGGTGGCAAGGACCCGGGCGCCGTTGGCTCGAAGGGTGAGCGCGAGAAAGACGTCGTGCTGTCCATCGCGCAGTTGCTCGCGAAACGCTTGAAGCGCGAAAAGGGCTTTGATGTGCGCCTGGTCCGCAATGACGACTTTTTCGTTCCGCTGCGCAAGCGCGTCGACGTCGCACGCAAATACAACGCTGACATGTTCATCTCGGTCCACGCCGACGCAGCCCCTCGGTTGACGGCTTCCGGCGCGTCGGTGTTTGCCTTGTCGGAGAACGGCGCGACATCTGCCACGGCGCGCTTCATGGCCCAGCGTGAAAACGGCGCCGACCTGATCGGCGCGACCAGCCTGTTGAACCTGAAAGACAAGGACCCGATGCTGGCCGGGGTGATTCTCGACATGTCGATGAACGCCACGATCGCCGCGAGTCTGGATTTGGGTCACACCGTACTGGGTAGCCTGGAAGGGATCACGACGCTGCACCAGAAGCGCGTGGAACAGGCCGGGTTTGCGGTACTGAAATCACCCGATGTGCCGTCGATTCTGGTCGAGACCGGCTTTATCTCCAACAGCCGCGACAGTCAGCGCCTTGTCACTGCGCGCCACCAACAGGCCGTGGCCGATGGGTTGTTTGACGGCATGAAGCGCTACTTCGAACGCAATCCGCCAGCAGGCTCGTACGTGGCGTGGCGGCAAGAGCAAAAGGCGAATCAGGCGGTCGTCTGACGGACTCAGTCGTGAGGGTGTGCAAGTTCGCTCTCATCCAACGTGACACTACTGCAAATGCACCTGCCTAAACGCCCATCGTGGGAGCGAGCTTGCTCGCGAAGAGGTCGGAACATCCGCTGCATGTATAGCGCCTGGAACACCGTCTTCGTGAGCAAGCTCACTCCCACATGGACAGTGTTTGCCAGGGAGCCAGCACGGCGTATGGACGACGAAATCTTCCCTGATGCCTGCAGGGGTCAGCTTACCGACAACCCATCACCCGGTCGCAGGTGATCTTGGTACGGCTTCCATTTGAGCTCGACACCCGACTGATCGTCGTCCAGCCCACTTTCTGGATGTAACCCACCCACGTCTCGCCGTCCGATGCGAGCCCGGTAAAAAACGTTAGCGAACCGTATCGGCTGTTGGTCTGCGCCCAGCGGCGATTGCCCACGCTTTCAACGCCGCGCACAAACATCGTGTTCCCTGCGACCGCCACGCTGTACGTGTTGTTGCCGGCATCGATGCAGGCCAACAGCGTCGCGCTGCGTGTGCATAGCGCCTTGTCCAGCCTGGGCGAGGGCGGCAGGGCGGACGCCTGCGTGCTCAACGCCAGTAAGCACCCTGACAAAAGCCAAAACAACCGAGTCATGAAGCGGCCTCAAAAAAGATTAGCGTGTGCGTATCGTTATACTATAACGTAAAAAGCGATATCATCCGTACTCTGGTGAAACCTTCATGAACCGCCTTCCCGTTACCGTTCTCTCCGGCTTCCTTGGCGCTGGTAAAAGCACGCTGCTGAACTACATCCTGCGCAATCGCGACAATCTGCGCGTCGCCGTGATCGTCAACGACATGAGCGAGATCAACATCGACGGGAGCGAAGTTCAGCGGGACGTCAGCCTCAATCGGGCGGAAGAAAAACTGGTGGAGATGAGCAACGGCTGCATTTGCTGCACCCTGCGCGAAGACTTGCTGGAAGAGGTCAGCCGGCTGGCCCATGAAGGCCGGTTCGACTATCTGCTGATCGAATCCACGGGCATTTCCGAGCCGCTTCCCGTGGCGGAGACCTTCACCTTTCGCGATGAGCTGGGCCGGAGCCTGGCCGATGTCGCCCGCCTCGATACCATGGTGACGGTGGTCGATGGCCTTAATTTTCTGCAGGACTTCAACGCTGCAGAGAGTCTGGCCTCGCGCGGAGAGACCCTGGGCGAGGAGGACGAGCGCGCGATCACTGATCTGCTGATTGAGCAGGTCGAGTTCGCCGACGTGATCCTGATCAGCAAGATCGACCTGATCAGCTCAACCGACCGGCGAGAGCTGATGGCAATTTTGCGGCGGCTCAACAGCCAGGCAGAGATTCTGCCGATGGTTATGGGCGCCGTGCCCCTCAGCAAGATTCTGGACACGAGCCGTTTCGATTTCGAACGTGCGGCTCAGGCACCGGGCTGGCTCAAGGAGTTGCGCGGCGAGCACACGCCAGAGACCGAAGAATATGGCATCGCGTCCACGGCTTATCGGGCGCGTCGGCCGTTTCATCCACAGCGATTTTTCGACTTCCTGAATGCGCCGTGGGAAAACGGACGACTGCTGCGCTCGAAGGGCTTTTTCTGGCTCGCCAGCAAACACGAGGACGCGGGCAGTTGGTCCCAGGCCGGAGGTTTGATGCGTCACGGTTTCGCTGGTCGTTGGTGGCGGTTCGTGCCCAAGGCGCAGTGGCCGCAGGACGACGAAAGCACGCAGGTGATCATGCGCAGCTGGGAAGCCGAGACCGGCGATTGCCGTCAGGAACTGGTGTTTATCGGTCAGAACATCGACTTTGCCCGGCTGGCGGCAGAGCTTGATCAATGCCTGCTGACTGACGCCGAGATGGCAGGCGGCGTTGCGGACTGGCGCTCGATGCCTGATCCGTTTGGCGACTGGTATGGCGACGCGGCGTAGCACCCGTCTGACTCACTGCGTTTTCCAGATGCCCTTGCTCTGCTGCTCGCAGAACGGTTTGAGAAACGCAGCGTCGCTGGCAACGCCGTAATAGTGAATGTTCTGCCGATAAGGCATATTGGCCACCTGCGCGTTGCTGCACTGGCCAAATGACCCGGCAGGGCACTGCTCCGAGTACGTGACCTCGGTTTTCTGATCCTTGAGCTGAGGTTTGCAGAATCCGTCGTGGAACAGGTCTGGCGGGATGTTCAGATTTTCCTGACAGACTTTGACGTCCACTCGCTCGCCTTGGCTGTGCACCACGCACGACTCAGCCCGGACCGGCGTCGACGTCATTGCCATCAGCGCCCATGCCAGCCCCATAGGCAGCCAGATTGCTCGCATCATTTACCTCCGTCAGCGCTCATTCAGGAGCGATCTCAAAATGGCCGACATGCTGCAGAACATCCCCACTCATGTCATTGCTGGCCCTTTAGGTGCTGGCAAGACGAGTCTGATCAGGCATCTTTTGAAGCAGAAACCTGCGGGCGAGCGCTGGGCTGTGCTGATCAATGAGTTCGGCCAGATCGGCCTGGATGCTGCGCTGCTGACGACCGGCGATGATGGTATCGCACTTGGCGAAGTGGCTGGTGGCTGCCTGTGCTGCGTCAATGGCGCGCCTTTTCAGATTGGGCTCGGCCGGCTCTTGCGCAAGGCCAGGCCGGACCGCTTGCTCATCGAGCCCTCCGGGCTGGGGCATCCGGTCCAGTTGATCAAGCAATTACACGAGGCGCCCTGGGTCGGGGTGCTGTCGGTCCAGCCCAATGTCATGGTGCTCGACGCCCAGGCACTCGCCCAGGGCAAAGAGCTGCCTGACACCCAGCGAGAAGCCCTGGCGCAGGCGGGCCTGCTGGTGCTGAACAAGTCTGAAGGGCTGGACGCCTTAACGCGAAAGGCAATCATCGACGCACTGCCTGCGAGCAGGCTGTGCTGGACCGACCACGGCGTATTGTCTCTGGATTCGTTGCCTGGCATTGAGGTCAACGCTCACGCTGGCTCGGCCAATCCGGCCATCCCCCGGTCATTGCCGCAACTCCCCGCAACGTGGGCGGACCCAACGACGCCGGTATGCCTGAGTCAGCAGCAGGCGGAAGGCTGGAGCATCGGCTGGCGTTGGCACCCTGAGCGAGTGTTTGATGCGGCGAAAGTCCAGTCCTGGCTGCAAACCTTGAACTGGCGGCGTGCCAAGCTGGTTATCCACAGCGAAAAGGGATGGATCTCAGGCAATGCGGTGAACGGGAGTGCGCTGGAATGGGCGTCGAGTGAGTGGCGCAAGGACTCTCGCCTCGAACTGATCTTCGATGGGCCTCAGGACGAGGCCGCTTTGCAGACAGCGCTGGCGGCCTGTCTGCTCTGAAACGAGTTATCCACAGAGGATCACTGCTTCCACTTATTGTGTTCCTGACGCCATTGGCTCAGCTGAATGATCTCGGCGGTCGGTTTCGGGTCCTTGATCTCGAACGGGTAGGGCGCCAGCTCGATTTGCGCCGCGTGGGCACCGAACATGGTGATCGTGCCGGGATGCCGGTGCTCACCGGTGACCGTGAACTCGAAGTTATACACCCGCGCCAGTCGCTTGCGGCCCTCATTGTCGCGCTTGAACGCGAGTCGCTTCAGCGCAACGTTGCCGTCGAGCAACTCAAGATCAAGTTTGGCGCAGTGCTGTTTGACGCGTTCGAGCGCCCGTTCACGCAGGCCATGGGCGTGCCACAGCCAGGCGCCGGCAGTCGCCAGCAGCATGAGGACGAAAATGTTGCCCAGGGTCAGCATGGAAAAGGAACTCCAACAGAAGGCTTGCAGCTTAACTGCGTCGGGTGACAGACAGCCATAGCCCTAAAGTTTAATTTCGCTTCACTTCGTCCGGCATCGCCACTACTGTGCCTTCCCGGTCTCAGGAACCTGTCATGAAACGTACGCCCCATCTACTCGCTATCCAGTCGCATGTCGTGTTTGGTCACGCCGGCAACAGCGCAGCCGTGTTCCCTATGCAGCGTATCGGCATCAATGTCTGGCCGCTTAATACCGTTCAGTTCTCCAATCACACTCAGTATGGCCACTGGGCGGGGGAAGTCTTGGCGCCGCAGCAGATTCCGGCGTTGGTCGAGGGGATTGCGGCGATAGGCGAGCTGGGCAATTGCGATGCGGTGCTGTCGGGTTATCTGGGGAGCGCAGCGCAGGGACGCGCGATTCTGAGCGCCGTTGCGCAGATCAAACGCGCCAATCCACGCGCGCTGTATTTGTGTGATCCGGTGATGGGGCATCCGGAGAAGGGCTGCATCGTGCCGCAAGAGGTCAGCGATTTCCTGCTGGACGAAGCCGCTGCAGTCGCCGACTTTCTGTGCCCGAATCAGCTGGAGCTGGACAGCTTCTCCGGCCGCAAACCCGAATCGTTGCTTGACTGCGTGGCCATGGCGCGGGCGTTGCTGGCCCGAGGCCCCAAGGCGGTTGTCGTCAAGCACCTGGCCTACCCGGGTAAACCCGCGGACGGCTTTGAGATGCTGCTGGTGACCGAGCACGAAACCTGGCACCTGCGTCGGCCGCTTCTGGCCTTTCCCCGGCAGCCGGTGGGCGTGGGCGACCTGACGTCCGGGCTGTTCCTGTCCCGGATTCTGCTCGGTGACGACCTGCGCAGCGCCTTCGAATTCGCGGCGTCAGCGGTGCATGAAGTGCTGCTGGAGACCCAGGCCTGCGGCAGCTACGAGCTGGAACTGGTGCGCGCGCAGGACCGAATCGCCCATCCGCGCGTCAAGTTCGAAGCGGTCCGGCTGTAAGCCGAACCGGTGCTTGCTTAAACCGGCTCATCCTTGATGTCACGATAACGCTTCTCCAGTTCCTGACGGATCTGGCGGCGTTGTTGTGCCTGCACGTAACGGCGCTTGTCTTCGCTGTTGGCCGGTGTCAGCGGCGGTACGCTGGCAGGTTTGCGCTGGTCATCCACCGCCACCATGGTGAAGAAGCAGCTGTTGGTGTGACGAACCGAGCGCTCGCGGATGTTTTCGGTCACCACCTTGATGCCCACTTCCATGGACGTATTGCCGGTGTAGTTGACCGACGCCAGGAACGTGACCAGCTCGCCGACGTGAATCGGCTCACGGAAAATCACCTGATCCACCGACAGCGTCACGACATAGCGCCCTGCGTAACGGCTCGCGCACGCGTAAGCCACTTCGTCGAGATACTTCAGCAGCGTCCCGCCGTGCACGTTGCCGGAGAAGTTGGCCATGTCCGGGGTCATCAATACAGTCATCGACAGCTGGGCGTTTCCGGGTTCCATAGCGTTGCTCACGGTCTAAAAGGGTCAGAAGGCACCTTGCTCGGGTGCTCGAATGCAGATTGGCGACAAAACCATCGATACCGGGACGCCAACGGCCGCTCAGCCGTCACGCCCTGTACCCATCTGTTTCCATATATTGCACTGGCTTCTCCCGCTTTTGTGCGGTGTTAACCTGCGGAAGCCCTTGGATGGGGTAAATCCTGCGTCTCAGTCAGAATATTCAGGCTTCGTTGGCGAGTTTTCGTACAGCAGTCGTCTCTCTTTCAGACGGATACGCGTATTTCATCGATTGCCAGCAGGAGCAGCGCCCATGCATGCCATCAGTTTCATTCAGGACCTGGCAGTGATCATGCTCGTGGCTGGCGTTGTAACGGTGGTGTTTCATCGGCTCAAGCAACCGGTGGTGCTGGGCTACATCGTGGCCGGCTTCATCATCGGTCCGCACACCCCGCCGTTTGGCCTCATTCACGACGAGGACACCATCAAGACCCTCGCCGAACTCGGCGTGATCTTTTTGATGTTTTGCCTCGGCCTGGAATTCAGCCTGCGCAAACTGTTCAAGGTCGGTGCGACGGCGTTCATCGCCGCGTTTCTCGAAATCATGCTGATGACCTGGATCGGTTACGAAATCGGCCAGTTCTTCGCCTGGAACACCATGGACTCGCTGTTCCTCGGTGCCATTCTGGCGATCTCGTCCACCACCATCATCGTCAAGGCGCTCAATGACCTGAAGATGAAAAACCAGCGCTTCGCCCAACTGATCTTCGGCGTGCTCATCGTTGAAGACATCCTCGGCATTGGCATCATCGCGCTGTTATCGGGGATCGCCGTGAGCGGCACGGTCAGTTCCGGGGAGGTGTTTTCAACGGTCGGCAAGCTGTCGCTGTTCATGATCGTGGCGTTGGTTATCGGCATTCTCGTCGTGCCGCGATTGCTGGCCTACGTGGCGAAGTTCGAGAGCAACGAAATGCTGCTGATCACCGTGCTGGGCTTGTGCTTCGGGTTTTGCCTGCTGGTGGTGAAGCTTGAGTACAGCATGGTGCTGGGGGCGTTTCTCATCGGCGCGATCATGGCCGAATCCAGGCAACTGGCGAAGATCGAGCACCTGGTCGAGCCCATCCGTGACATGTTCAGCGCGATCTTCTTCGTCGCGATCGGCTTGATGATCGATCCGAAGATTCTGCTCGATTACGCCTGGCCCATCGCTGTGATCACCGTCGCTGTGGTGCTGGGCAAGATGATTTCCTGTGGGCTTGGCGCTTTCATCGCCGGCAACGACGGCAAGACCTCGCTGCGGGTGGGGATGGGGCTGTCACAGATTGGCGAATTCTCCTTCATCATCGCAGCGCTGGGGATGACGCTGCAGGTCACCAGCGATTTTCTCTACCCGGTCGCCGTGGCGGTCTCCGCGATCACGACGCTCTTGACCCCTTATCTCATCCGCGCAGCAGACCCTCTGTCCCACACGCTGGGCGCCATTGTTCCTGCACGCATGGCGCGTGTGTTTGGAATGTACGGGGAGTGGCTGCGCAGCATTCAGCCCCAGGGGCAGGGCGCAGTGCTGGCAGCGATGATCCGGAAGATTCTGCTACAAGTCGGGATCAATCTGGCATTGGTCATCGCCATCTTCTTTACAGGAGCATTCTTTGCGGAGCGGATTGGCGTGTATTTCAGCGACTGGGTCAGCGATGTCGGGCAGCAAAAAGCCTGGATCTGGGGTGCGTCGTTGCTGCTTTCACTGCCGTTTCTGATCGCGGCTTACCGCAAGCTAAAGGCGCTGTCGATGCTGCTGGCGGAGATGAGCGTGAAGCCGGAGATGGCGGGCAGGCACACAGCGCGCGTCCGTCGGGTGATCGCCGAAGTGATCCCGCTGCTGTCTTTGCTGGTGATTTTTCTGCTCATCGCATTGCTGTCATCCAGCATGCTGCCGACGCGCGAATGGCTAATGCTCATTGTCGTCGTGGCGTCTGTGGTGGCTGCCGTCCTGTGGCGCTGGTTCATCCGGGTGCATACGCGCATGCAGATCGCGTTGCTTGAAACCCTGGGCAATCATCCTGAGCCCTGAGTTGTAAATCAGCGTTGAGGTGCGTGCCTCAACGCTGATTCAGGGGAGCGGTTGTGCTTCTCAGCTTTCCAGCCAGACGTCCCGCGCCCAGTGCCAGACGGATTCCCAGCTTTCTTCGGTGACGAGTTCTTCTTCGCCAGACCACAGCACCACAGTGCCGTCTTCTTCAACGCAGTAGTAATCCTCGCCGTCCTGGCAGATCGGGATCAGCTCGCGGGGTACGCCGATATCCCAGGCGGTCGCTGCCACTTCCGGCAAATACGTATGGGAGACCGGGTCAGTGACGGTGACAGGCTCAAGACTGCCGTAGACCACGTCGCTGACGGTCAGCAAGAACTCCTTGAAGACGAAGGGGATATTGATGAACAGCTGCTCTTCAACCTCGACCAACTGATCTTCATCAGGCAGCTCAAGCGGGACAGGGACCGGTTCATTGGCTTCACGGAGTTGTTCGATGACTTCTTCCACGACGTGGATCCTCTAACGATTTGCGCGGGTTATACAGTAGCTCAAAGGCATCGCCAAATTAACTTGGCTTCTATAAAAAGCAGAACCCCGGAACAAGTCCGGGGTTCAGTTGCAGCAGCTCAGCGGTATTAGCCGTTCTGGCGGATACCTGCCACCAGCCAAGGCTGGTTGTCGCCCTGAGCGCGTTCCATGTTCCAGCTCTCGCTGAACACTTCGCCCTGATCGAAGCGCGACGTTTTCGACACACCGCTAAACGTCAGCGTGGCGATGGTCTTGTCGGCGCGATCGTCCAGACCGTCAAGTTGCACGGTGAGGTTGTCGATGAAGGTGGACTGGAAACCGTCGCCCAGATCGGCACGTTCTTTTTTCAGGAACTGCAGCATTTGCGGGGTCACGAACTCGGAGATCTTGTCCATCTCGTTCGCGTCCCAGTGCTGTTGCAGCGACTGGAAGTGGCTGCGGGCCGCTTCAATAAAGCGTTCTTCGTTGAACCAGGCTGGCGCGTTGATCACCGGACGGGCTGCCGCTGCTGGAGCGGAACCGCCGAAGATCGAATTCTGTGCCGGTTGGGGTTGCTCGAAGGTTTCACGCTGATAAGGAGCACCAGCGGGAGCCATCTGTGGCTGCTGTTTGCGTCGACGCGCCGCGATGAAGCGGAAGATCACGAAGGCGATGATCGCCATGATCAGGATGTCGAAGAACTGCATGCCTTCGAAGCCACCGCCCATGAACATGGAGGCCAGAAGACCACCGGCGGCGAGACCGGCCAATGGGCCCAGCCATTTGGAAGCACCGCCCGCAGCAGGCGCAGGACGGCCCGCGGCGTTAGGTGCAGCGGCAGGAGCGGAAGGAGCTGTTTGACGCGCCTGGTGACTTGGCGCCGAGCCCATGCTCTTGCCACCACCGAAACGCGCAGCATTGACGTCGAGGCTCATGGTGAGCCCGATCATCAGTGCCAAAGCGATGCTAAGAAAACGTTGCATAAGGGAATTCCCGTTTGTGGATTGCACGCGCGCCATGTTGCACAGGACAAATGGGGATGACCAGCGGCCATATGTTTCCGGCTTTTGCGTGAATCTTCACCTGCCTGTCCTATTTGGGTTGTAGGCAGGTGAAGAAAGTTCTGTAGGAAAGATGGGGGGTGGATGTGGGAATGCAAGGGGTGCATCAACGCATCCTCAGTTACCGCTCACACCGGCTCGAGCTTCGCGTACCCCAGCATCAGCCACTTGCTGCCTTCCGAAAAATTCACCTGCACCCGCGCCTGAGCGCCTGAACCCTCGAAGTTGAGGATCACGCCTTCGCCAAACACCGCGTGCTGCACGTGCTGACCCAGGGAGAACTGGCTCTGCGGAATGGCTTCGCCGTCGAACAGACGACTCGGTGCCATGGTTTTGGAGCCGCCGAACGGACGGGTCACGCTGTTAGACAGCCGCACTTCCTGAATCAGATTAGGCGGGACCTCCCGTACGAAGCGCGAGACCTTGTTGTAGGTTTCGCTTCCGTACAGGCGTCGGGTTTCTGCGTAGGTCATCACCAGATGCTGCATGGCGCGGGTGATGCCCACGTATGCCAGACGGCGCTCTTCTTCCAGACGGCCCGGCTCTTCCAGGCTCATCTTGTGCGGAAACAGGCCTTCTTCCATGCCCACCAGGAACACGTACGGGAACTCCAAACCCTTGGCGCTGTGCAGCGTCATGAGCTGAATGCTGTCTTCGTGCTCATCCGCCTGGGTGTCGCCGGCCTCCAGGGAGGCATGGCCGAGGAATGCAGCCAGGGGCGTCAGGTCTTCCTCCTCGTCGCTGTTCTCGAAGGCGCGCGCGGCGCTGACCAGTTCCTCAAGGTTTTCCACTCGGGCCTGGCCTTTCTCGCCTTTCTCTTCCTTGTGGTACGTGATCAGGCCGGACTGCTCGATGACCGTTTGGGTCATCAGGTGCAGCGGCATGTCCGCGGCCTTGGCGGCGAGGTTTTCGATCAGTTCGATGAACGCGCCTAACGCGCTAGCCGCACGACCGGCCAAGCCTTTGTTGGCGACCAGCAGGCGCATGGCCTCCCACATCGACACGTCGGCATGGCGCGCATGCTCGCGAATCGCTTCGACGGTTTTCTCGCCAATGCCGCGCGGTGGGACGTTGATGACCCGCTCCAGCGCCGAATCGTTACCGCGCCCGTCCAGCAGACGCATATACGCCATGGCGTTCTTGATTTCGGCGCGCTCGAAGAATCGCTGGCCGCCGTAGATACGGTACGGGATGCGCTCGCGCAGCAAGGCCTCTTCGAGGACCCGCGATTGGGCGTTTGAACGGTACAGAATGGCGATGTCGCTGCGCGCGAGGCCGGTCTTGATCGCGCTCTCAATGGTCTCGACCACGTAGCGCGCTTCGTCGTGTTCGTTGAACGCGGCATACAGATTGATCAGCTCGCCATCGCCGACGTCCGTCCACAGTTCTTTGCCCAGACGCCCGGTGTTGTTGACGATCAAGCCGTTGGCGGCCTTGAGGATGCTCGCGGTGGAGCGGTAGTTCTGCTCCAGGCGAATGGTCTCGGTGTCAGGGAAATCTTCGGAATACTGATGAATATTCTCGATCTTCGCGCCGCGCCAGCCGTAAATGGACTGATCGTCGTCGCCGACCACCATCAGGCTGTCGCCACCCTGGGCGAGCAGACGCAACCAGGCGTACTGAACGGCGTTGGTGTCCTGGAATTCGTCTACCAGCACGTGACGGAAACGACGCTGATAGTGCGCAAGCAGGCTCGGGTTGTCGCGCCACAGGTCCAGCGCGCGAAGCAGCAACTCGGAGAAGTCGATGACGCCGGCGCGCTGACACGCCGCCTCGTATGCCTCGTAGACTGACTTCATGGTCGTCAGAAACAGATCGCCCGAGGCCTGAATGTGCTTGGGGCGCAGCCCTTCGTCCTTCTGGCCATTGATGAACCACTGCGCCTGCCGTGCCGGCCACCGCTGCTCATCCAGATTCAGCTCGCGCATGACGCGCTTGACCAGTCGCTGCTGGTCATCGCTGTCGAGGATCTGGAAGCTCTGGTTAAGACCCGCTTCCTGCCAGTGCGCCCGCAGCAGGCGGTGCGCCAGGCCGTGGAAAGTGCCCACCCACATGCCGGCCGGGTTGATACCCATCAGCTGCTCGATGCGATGGCGCATCTCGGCGGCGGCCTTGTTGGTGAACGTCACCGACAGGATCGAGTGGGGCGAGGCGTTCTCGACCTGGATCAACCAGGCGATACGGTGCACCAGCACACGGGTTTTGCCGGAACCAGCGCCGGCCAGGACCAACTGACGACCCACGGAGGCAGCTACGGCCTGGCGTTGGGCATCGTTGAGGGAGTTAAGCAGAAGGGAGAGGTCATCGCGCATCGGGGCATTCTAGGGTGCCGTGAGGGCATGGGCAAACCCTAACGCTGGCCGGTCGTGATGTTACCGGTCCCATTTTTGCCGTCTGTAGATTTTAATTGATGACTGTTTGGTCTCGACGATCCCTTGTGTATCCTCCGCGAACGTTCAAGGCCCCCAATTATAAGAAACGCCATGACCTTCAGTTCCGAAGCCCCGGCAGACTCCGTGGCGACACGTCGTGTCATCTGCAAGCAGTTCGCGACCCAGCTTGCCGCCGAGCGCACCCGCCTTCTTTATCAGGGATCGCTGCTGCCGACCCTGTTCATGTTCATCAATGGTTTGCTCTGCGCGTGGCTGCTCTGGAGTCCCGAGCGTTACGTGCTGGTGGGCGTCTGGCTGGGCTGGCTGTCAGCGCTGGTGTGTCTGCGCGTGCTGCAAGTCGCAGCGTTCAGGTCAGCATCACTCGATCGTCGATCGCAGCCGATCTGGAACCGCATGTTTCTGGCCGGCGCCTGCGTCAGCGGGTTCACCCTCTCCAGCGCCGCGCTGGTGTTGATGCCGGCGCAAAGCCTGGCCCAGCAGGCCTGGGTGTTCGGCCTGATTGGCGCGGCCACGCTGTCTGCCAGTGTGGCCTATGCGGTAAGCATTCCGGCGTTTCTCACGTTCACGCTGCCGTGTCTGCTGCCGCCCATTCTCTATCTGTTCTGGACCGGCGACCCCCAATGCCACGGTTGGGGCTGGCTCGGACTGATTCTCCTGCTGGCGCTTATCGTGGTGGCTGCGCAGGTCAACCGTTTGATCGAGCGGGGTCTTATCCGGCGATTTCAGAACGTGGCGCTCATCGAGCACCTTCAACAGGCCCAGGCCGAAAGCGACGAGCTCAACCGCGAACTGACCCGCCAGTACGAAGAACGTACGCGTTATCTGACCCATTACGATGAGCTGACCGGCCTCGCCAATCGCGCGCTGTTCAATGAGCGGCTGCGTGACGCCAATCAGCGGGCGCGTCATGGCGGGCGCACGCTGGCTTTGCTGCACATCAACCTTGATCGCTTCAAATTGCTCAATGACAGCCTGGGTCACGATACCGCTGACCAGTTGCTTCGCCTTGTCGCGCGCAGGCTCAACGCTCATGTGACCGATGCCGATACCGTCGCGCGTTTGTCGGCGGACGAGTTTGCCGTGCTGTTCGACAGCCACGGCAACCTGACCACACTGGCGCGGATCACGACGCGCCTGCTGGCAAAACTGCGCTCGCCGATATCAGTTTGCGGCCATGAGTTGGTGGTCAGCGCCTCCATCGGCATCGCGTTGCTGCCGGGTTCTGCACGGGACATCGCCGCGTTGGTCAGCCAGGCAAATATGGCCATGCAACACGCCAAACACCTGGGCGGCGACAATTTTCAGTTCTTTACCGAAAGCCTTGAGGCGGGCACGCCGGGTCGTTTGCAGCTGGAAATCCAGCTGCGTCGCGCGATTGCAGAAGGGCAGCTGGAGGTTTTCTATCAGCCGAAGCTGGAGCTGGAAAGTGGTCGCCTGAATTCGGCGGAAGCGCTGGTGCGCTGGCGTCACCCTGAGCGCGGTCTGATTTCACCCGGCGAGTTTATCGGGTTGGCAGAGGAGACCGGCCTGATCGCCAACATCGGCGAGTTCGTACTGCGCAAAGCCTGTCATCAGGCCTGCGAATGGCAGCGGGAGGGGCTCGCTCCTATCAGGGTGTCAGTCAATCTCTCTGTGCATCAGATGCGTCAGGGCAAGCTGGTCAGCCTCGTTCGGCAAGTGCTCGAAGAGACCGGGCTCAAGCCCGAATACCTGGAGCTTGAGCTCACCGAGAGTCAACTGCTGGAGAGCGTCGAGCACATCATCACTACGTTTCAGCAACTGCGCGCACTCGGCGTAAAACTGGCCATCGACGACTTCGGCACCGGCTACTCATCGTTGAGCTACCTGAAACGTTTTCCGGTGCACTGCGTGAAGATCGACCAGGCCTTTATTCGTGGTCTGAATGAATGCGCAGAAGACGCTGCGATTACCCGAGCGATCATCGCGATGGCCCACAGTCTTGACCTCAGGGTGGTGGCCGAAGGCGTGGAAGATTGCGAACAGTTGGAGTTTCTCAGGTCTCACGGTTGCGACGAGGTGCAAGGCTACTTGATCAGTCGGCCAGTGGAGGCCAGCGTTATGGGCGGCATCCTGCGCAGTCGGCTGACCGAAGCCTGGAGTCCTGTGCGAAAAGCCCTACACTACAAAGCGACCTGAGCTTCAACAACGATCGGTTGACCACGGCGAGATCGTTTAACTGTGCGGTTTGCAGGTCATGTAGTATAACTACAAGAAAGCTACAGCCCGGCCCATCCTTCACTTGAGTCCTGTCCTTTGAATCTGTTGCAGCACATCGCCCAGTCACGCCATCTCTTGCGCAAGTCGGAGCTGAAAGTAGCCGATCACGTGCTGCTCGATCCGGCGGCCGTGATGCACAGCTCCATGGCCGATCTGGCGCATGCGGTCGGTATCAGCGAGCCGACCATCGTGCGTTTCTGTCGCGCCATTGGCTGCACCGGCTTTCAGGACCTGAAACTCAAGCTGGCGCAAAGCCTTGCCGCTGGCGCGAGCTTCGGCCAGTTCGCCATCCACGAAGACGATTCCGTCGCCGATTACAGCCTGAAGATTTTCGACACCACGCTGCACACGCTGATAGAAGTGCGCGAAAAGCTCGACCCCCATGCTTTGCAGGCAGCGGTGACGGTCATGGCGGCGGCGCATCGTGTCGAGTTCTACGGCTTCGGCGCATCGGGCGCAGTCGCGGCTGACGCCCAGCACAAATTCTTCCGTCTGTTACTGACGGCAGCGTCTTACTCCGATCCGCACATGCAGGCGATGTCGGCTGTGACGCTCAAGCCTACGGACGTCGCGGTGTGTATTTCCCAGTCCGGTCGCTCAAAGGACTTGCTGATCACCGCCAACCTGGTGCGCGAAAGCGGCGCCAACCTGATCACCCTGTGCCCGAGTCAGACGCCACTGGCCGAGCTGTCCACGGTCAATCTCGCCATCGACGTGCACGAAGACACCGAAATCTATACGCCGCTGACCTCGCGTATTGCGCATCTGGTGGTCATTGATGTCTTGGCGATGGGCGTTGCGATGGCGCGCGGTCCGAGCCTGGTCAATCACCTCAAGAGCGTGAAGCGCAGCTTGCGCAGCCTGCGGTTGTCGCCGAAGTCGATCAAATCGTCTGAAGATTGATCTGAACTCGCGTAGCGCCGAAACCTTCACCAACCTGTAACGCTTCCGACGTCTGATCGTCACCGCGTCCCGCCACTCTGTACTCCCGCACACGAATGGGAGACAGGATATGCCTCGGCACTACGATGACTCGCAGCAGCACAGCACCTCCACAAAAACTCGCCGTCAGCAGGAAGACCAGCGCCGTATGGCGTTCCGGCGTGCGATCGAAAGCCATTCAGAAGAACGCCGCCTGAATCAGGAGCTGTCGAGCTACCTGGATGGCGCCACCGCTCACTTCTGGCAGAGCGCTAGCGCTTCGGAAGGTGGCCATCAAAGCGCGCGACCAGCTCGCTGATCTGCGTACGCTCCGTCCGAATGAATGACAGGAACGCGTGAGCCACCGGCGACAGACGTTTGTCCCGTGCCTGTACGACGCACCAACTTCGGTACAGCGGCAATTCGGCCACTGGCAGCTCAATCAGCGTGCCAGTGGCAAGTTCCAGGCTCAGCGCATGGCGCGTCAGCAGTGCGACGCCCAGCCCCGCCACCACGCATTCGCGCTGCGCCTCGGCCGAGGACACCTCCAGCGTGTGCTCGAAATGAATGCGCTTCTCCTTGAAATACTCCTCGCAGGCCTTGCGCGTCCCTGAACCCTGTTCGCGAACCACCAGCGTTGCTGCCTCCAGATCCTTCAGTGCCGGATTGGGCAATAGCGTCAGCGGATGGTCCGGCTGCGCTACGGCAACGATCGGGTTATTCAGGAAGGGCAAAAACTCCAGGCCCATGTCCTGTGGGACCATCGACATGACGACCAGATCATCACGGTTATCCGACAGCCGCCGAATCACCTGCGCCCGATTGACGACCGTGAGGTTGAGCATGACTTCCGGGTATTTGCGCTTGAAAGCTGCAAACAGGTGGGGAACGAAATACTTTGCGCTGGATTCAATCGCCAGTTTGAGCTGCCCCTGCAGGGAGCCCTGCATGTCGGAGAGCTGCATGTCGAGGTTCTCCAGCCGACCGAAGATGTCGCGACTGGCAAGCTGCAGCGCTTCGGCGGCTTCCGTCAGGTAGAGCTTCTTACCCACGTATTCGAACAGCGGCTGGCCGATCAACTCTTCCAACTGGCGCATCTGCAGGCTCACCGCCGGCTGGGTCAGCGACATTTCCTCAGCTGCGCGACTGTAAGAGCGCAAATCACAGACCTCATTGAAGATCCGCAATTGACGCAATGTCATTCGCATCAATGACTTACGCATTTTTCCAGCCCTAGCCGTTTAGTTGATATCGGGAACTATAAGGTTTTGCTTATGGTTCACCCAATATTTACTCATTTTTGTTAATTGCTGATTCGTCATAGGGTGGCTTCACCTGCGAGCAACATGCAGTAACGGAATGTCGCGCGGTATTGGCCAGCCATCTGGTCCGTCTGCTAATCGGTCGAGGAAATACCAGTGATAAAAAAAATCCTGATCGCCAACCGTGGGGAAATCGCTGTTCGGATCGTGCGCGCTTGCGCCGAAATGGGCATCCGCTCGGTGGCGATCTATTCCGACGCGGACCGGCACGCGCTCCATGTGAAGCGTGCCGACGAAGCCTTTGGCATCGGCTCGGAGCCCCTTGAAGGCTATTTGAACCCGCGCAAGCTGGTGAACCTCGCCGTTGAAACCGGCTGCGACGCGTTGCACCCCGGCTATGGTTTTCTCTCGGAAAACGCAGAGCTGGCGGATATCTGCGCCGAACGGGGTATCAAGTTCATCGGCCCGTCCGCTGAAGTGATCCGCCGCATGGGCGACAAGACCGAAGCTCGCCGCAGCATGATCAAGGCCGGCGTGCCGGTGACGCCCGGCACGGAAGGCAACGTGGCCGACATCGCCGAAGCACTGGCTGAAGGCGATCGCATCGGTTACCCCGTCATGCTCAAAGCCACCTCGGGCGGCGGCGGGCGCGGCATTCGTCGCTGCAACAGCCGGGAAGAGCTGGAGCAGGCGTTTCCTCGAGTCATTTCCGAGGCCACCAAGGCATTCGGCAAGGCTGAGGTCTTTCTCGAAAAGTGCATCGTCAATCCCAAGCACATCGAAGCGCAGATCCTTGGCGACAGCTTCGGCAACGTCGTGCACCTGTTCGAGCGTGATTGCTCGATCCAGCGCCGCAACCAGAAGCTCATCGAAATCGCCCCAAGCCCGCAACTGACGCCGGAGCAGCGCGCCTACATCGGCGACTTGTCCGTGCGCGCCGCCAAGGCCGTGGGCTACGAGAACGCCGGCACCGTGGAGTTCCTGCTGGCCGAGGGCGAGGTGTACTTCATGGAGATGAACACCCGCGTACAGGTCGAGCACACGATCACCGAGGAAATCACCGGGATCGACATCGTCCGCGAGCAGATCCGCATCGCCTCGGGACTGCCGCTGTCGGTGAAGCAGGAAGACATCATCCATCGTGGTTTCGCGTTGCAGTTCCGCATCAACGCGGAAGACCCGAAGAACAACTTCCTGCCGAGCTTCGGCAAGATCACCCGTTACTACGCGCCCGGCGGCCCCGGCGTGCGCACCGATACGGCGATTTACACCGGCTACACCATTCCGCCGTATTACGACTCCATGTGCCTGAAGCTGATCGTCTGGGCGCTGACCTGGGAGGAGGCAATGGACCGCGGCCTGCGTGCGCTGGATGACATGCGTCTGCAAGGGGTGAAGACCACGGCCGCGTATTACCAGGAAATCCTGCGTAACCCGGAATTCCGCAGCGGCCAGTTCAATACCAGCTTCGTGGAGAGCCATCCCGAGCTCACCAATTACTCGATCAAGCGCAAACCCGAAGAGCTGGCCCTGGCCATCGCCGCCGCCATCGCTGCCCACGCGGGCTTATAAAAAGCCAGCTGCAAGCGCTAAGCCGCAAGCTGCAAGTTGAAGCCGATCCGCTGTGACTTGCCGCTTGTAGCTTGCCGCTTGAAGCTAAAAGGAGATCCGAACATGTCCAAGAAAATCTTCGTCACCGACACCATTCTGCGCGACGCCCACCAGTCTCTTTTGGCGACCCGCATGCGCACCGAGGACATGCTGCCGATCTGCGGCAAGCTCGACAAAGTCGGCTACTGGTCGCTGGAAGTGTGGGGCGGCGCGACCTTCGACGCCTGTGTGCGCTTTCTGAAGGAAGACCCGTGGGAGCGTTTGCGCCAGTTGCGCGCGGCGCTGCCCAACACGCGTCTGCAAATGCTGCTTCGCGGTCAGAACCTGCTGGGGTATCGGCACTACAGCGATGACGTGGTCAAGGCATTCGTCGCCAAGGCGGCGGACAACGGTATCGACGTGTTCCGCATCTTCGATGCCATGAACGACGTGCGCAATCTGCGCGTGGCGGTGGAAGCGGTGAAGGCTTCCGGCAAACATGCCCAGGGCACGATCGCGTACACCACCAGCCCGGTGCACACCATCGGCGCGTTTGTGGCGCAGGCCAAAGAGATGGAAGCGATGGGTTGTGATTCCGTCGCGATCAAGGACATGGCCGGTCTGCTGACTCCCTATGCCACGGGCGAGTTGGTCAAGGCGCTGAAGGCCGAGCAATCGCTGCCGGTGTTCATTCACTCCCACGACACGGCCGGCCTGGCCGCGATGTGCCAGTTGAAGGCCATCGAAAACGGTGCTGACCACATCGACACCGCGATCTCCAGTTTCGCCTGGGGTACCAGCCATCCGGGTACTGAGTCGATGGTCGCGGCCCTTAAAGGCAGCGAATTCGACACCGGCCTGGACCTGGAACTGCTGCAGGAAATCGGCCTGTATTTCTACGCGGTGCGTAAGAAGTATCACCAGTTCGAAAGCGAATTCACGGCGGTCGATACCCGCGTGCAGGTCAACCAGGTGCCGGGCGGCATGATCTCCAACCTCGCCAACCAGCTCAAAGAGCAGGGCGCGTTGAACCGCATGGGCGAAGTGCTGGCCGAGATTCCGCGAGTGCGCAAAGACTTGGGCTACCCGCCGCTGGTGACGCCGACTTCACAGATCGTCGGCACCCAGGCGTTCTTCAACGTATTGGCCGGCGAGCGTTACAAAACCATCACCAACGAAGTGAAGCTTTACCTCACTGGCGGCTATGGCAAGGCGCCGGGGCAGGTGGACGAGACGCTGCGCCGTCAGGCCATCGGCAACGAAGAGCTGATCGACGTGCGCCCGGCCGACCTGCTCAAGCCGGAGATGACCAAGCTGCGCGGCGAGATCGGCGCGTTGGCCACCAGCGAAGAAGACGTGCTGACCTACGCCATGTTCCCGGACATCGGGCGTAAGTTTCTCGAAGAACGTACGGCGGGCACGCTGGCGCCAGAGCCGTTGCTGCCGATTCCAGAGCCGGGCGCAGTGGCGAAGGCGGGCGGCGAGGGCGTCCCGACCGAATTCGTCATCGACGTTCACGGTGAAAGCTACCGCGTTGATATCACCGGTGTGGGCGTCAAGGCCGAGGGCAAGCGTCACTTCTATCTGTCCATCGACGGCATGCCGGAAGAAGTGGTGTTCGAGCCGCTCAACGAGTTTGTCGGCAGCGGTATTGGCAAGCGTGCCCAGGCCAGTAAGCCAGGCCATGTCAGCACTTCGATGCCGGGCAATATCGTCGACGTGCTGGTGAAGGAGGGCGACAGCGTTCGCGCCGGTCAGGCGGTACTGATTACCGAAGCGATGAAGATGGAGACCGAAGTTCAGGCGGCAGTCGCTGGCAAGGTCGTGGCCATCCATGTCGCGAAAGGCGATCGGGTTAACCCGGGCGAGATTCTGGTCGAGATCGAGGGCTGATAACCCACTGCATAGATAACAGCCCGCCGCGCACAGATGCGGCAGGCTGAACAGTTACCTCTGGGGGAGCTCTCGTGGCTCCTCTTTTTTTTGCTTCAGCCAAGCGTCTCCGGCTGTGGGACTCGACGCTCTCAGCGGTGGCGCAGTTGCTCAAGCGTCCTGATTTGCTCACCGTTCTGGAAGTTATCCACAGCCAGCCATGCTTCGAACGCCTGTTGTATTGCAGGCCATTCGCTGTCGATGATCGAGTACCAGGCCGTATCCCGATTCTGACCTTTGAACACGGAATGCTGACGGAAAGTGCCCTCGAAGCTGAATCCGAAGCGCTCCGCCGCACGCTTGGAACGGGCGTTGTTGGCGTTACATTTCCATTCCAGACGACGATTGCCCAGCGCGAAGGATTCCCTCGCCAGTAGGTAAACCGCTTCCGTTGCCTTGGGGGTGCGTTGCATTGAGGCGCCGAAGGTCACATGGCCAATTTCGATGCGGCCCGCGCTCGGGAAAATCGACATCAAGCCCAGAAAACCGTTGATGGCGCCGGTCTGTTGATCGATGACGGTGTAGAACCAAGGATCGGTCGAGCCTTCCAGTCCTGCGAGATAGTCATCGAATGCGCCGCGCTCTGGAAACGGGCCCACGAACAGGTAATCCCATAATTTGCGGTCTGCGGCCGGGCCTTCCAGTGCATCCCACAGCCCATCGCCATGGCGGGCGGCGTTCAATTTTTCCAGACGAATAAAGCGTCCTTGCAGTGTGCGGGTATCCGGCAGCTTGGCCGGTTGCCAGTTTTCAAGATCCGACATGTCGAGAGTCCCTGTCTTACAACGGTTTGCGAAATTGAATATAGCCCGGGCGCTCAGCGATGCGCTCGTAGAGCTGAATGGCGGTTGCGTTGGTCTCGTGGGTGAGCCAGTGGACTTTGTCGGCACCGTCCCGTTTGGCGGTCGCGTAGACATATTCGATCAGCTGGCGGCCAATGCCCGTGCCGCGCTGTTCCGGTACCACCAGCAAGTCCTGCAAGTAGCAGGCATTGCTGATGCTCCAGTTGGAGCGGTGATAAATGAAATGCACCATGCCCACCGCCTTGCCGTCCTGCCAGGCGAGAGCAGCGTTGGTGGGCTCGCTGCTGTCCACAAACCGCTGCCAGGTGCTCTGTGAAACCGCATCGGCCAGCGTGGTTTTGTAGAAGGTGAGATAGGCCTGCCACAACGGAAACCAGGCGTCGTGATCTTCGGCGGTGACGGGACGGATGTGGAGGTCAGACACGCGGTGCTCCCTGGCTCATCAACTGAGCGATTTTCTGATCGGATGGGTCCTGGCTGAGTGCCAGGCCTTTGCTCACGCCGGCGATGTCTGCGGCGCTGCGGTTCTGGTTGAGCTTGCGCTTGCCTTCCAGCCGCTCGATGGGGATCGCGAAGCCGACGATGCCGTTGAGCATTTTCTCGATGTAATCGGCGGGTGCGTCGCTGACAGCCCAAGGCTCGGCGCGGCTTGCTTCGTGCTTGTCGGTCAGGCCGGTGACAATCCGCAACAGTCGCTCGGGATCAGTGAACACATCGGCACGGCCGTAGGCGTGCACCGCCAGGTAATTCCAGGTGGGCACTACTTTGCCGTGCTCGGCCTTGGCGGCGTAGAAAGACGGGCTGATGTAAGCGTCTGCACCCTGGAAAATCAGCAGTGCTTCAGCGCCCGTCTGGAGGGCTTTCCATTGCGGATTGGCCTTGGCCAGATGCCCGTACAGCGTGCCTTGCGGACCCTGAGTCGGTTCGAGCAACAAGGGAATATGACTCGCCTGCAGTCCGGTCTCGTCAAAGGTGACCAGAGTAGCCAGGCGTGTGGCTTCTATCTGTCCGTGTAGGCTGGCGAAGTCTTCGTCTTTGAAATAACTGGGCATGTACATGAGATTTTCCTTGGCGGCTGAGTCAATCCTAGGCAGCCTATTGGTTCGTTGTAAGAGCCATTAATGGTCTATCTCATAGGGCCAATCCCATGCGCGCACCCACGCCTGCGCTGACGTTTGATTTTGCCGGCATTGAGCTGAACCGCCGCCAGGGTCTTAGCCGCCAGCTCTATCAGACACTGCGCGAGCGCATCCTCGACGGTCGCTTGTCCGGTGGCACGCGCTTGCCGGCGAGCCGGGATCTGGCGTTATCCCTCGGCATCTCCCGCAACAGCGTGGTGCGCGCTTATGACCAGCTTTACGCCGAAGGCTTTACCGAAAGCCGCGTCGGGGACGGCACTTACGTCGCACTGTTGAGAGAAAAATCGCCCGCTGCAAAAAAACTATCCACACAACTGTCCACAGGGTTATCACCAAGCTTATCAACAGGGTTATCCACAAAACTGCCTGTTTCGAACGCTGAACTGTCCAACAATCTTATCCACAGCACAGCGATGCACACGCTTGATCAGCATCATTTACGGCCTCCGAAAAGTGGCCTACCGAAGGCGTTTCGAACGGGGGTTCCGGCATTCGATCTGTTCCCTTTCGACACGTGGGGCAAGCTGCACGCGGCTTTCTGGCGTAAGCCGGGCCTCCAACATCTTGGCTACGGCGACCCGGCTGGCGAATGGCGGCTGCGGGAGCTGATCGCGGCTTATCTGAGGACTTCTCGCGACCTGCGCTGCGCACCTGAGCAAATTGTGATCACCAATGGCGCGCAACAGGCGATTACCCTTTGTGCACAGCTGCTGCTTGAGCAGGGCGACGTGGTGGCGATCGAAAATCCGGGCTATCGCGCGGCCGGTCATGCCTTCGGGGTGGCTGGCGCCAGGTTGCAGGGCATGGCGGTTGACGACGAGGGCATGCGCAGTCCGGCTCTGGGTGACTCTGGCTGCAAGTTGGCGTACGTGACGCCCTCTCACCAATACCCGCTGGGCGTGACGATGAGTCTGGCTCGGCGGCTTGAACTGCTCGCGTGGGCCGAGCGCAATCAAAGCTGGATCGTCGAAGACGACTACGACGGCGAATACCGCTACAGCGGCGCCCCGCTGGCGCCGTTGGCAGCGCTGGATCGCAGCGGTCGCGTGCTGTACGTCGGGACATTCGGCAAGGTCGCATTTCCGGCGCTGCGCCTGGGTTATCTGGTGTTGCCGCGCAACCTGGTTGAGCCGTTCAGCCGGCGCCGGGCCGTGGACATGCGTCATTCCGAGGTGGGCACACAGATGGTCATGGCCGAGTTCATCGCGGCGGGTCACTTTCAGCGGCACATCCGCCGCATGCGCCGGGCTGCGTTGAGTCGACGCGATGCATTACTGGCCGGCTGGCCCAAGGAGCTTGCGGGTTGCAGCCCGATGATCAAGCCCGTTGCAGGGCTGCATGTGACCGTCGCAGTGGATACGTTAGAGCGTGAAACGGAACTGGTCGCCAAGGCGGAAAGTGTCGGCGTCGAGGTCGCGCCGTTGAGTGAGTATTGGCTGCCGGGGTCAGAGACGCCGGTGGATGATCGGGCCGGTCTGGTCCTGGGGTTTGCAGCGGTGCCTGAGGCCGATATCGCCTCGGCGCTGGCGCGATTGCGAAGTGCATGGCGGGTTTGATCTTGGTGAACCCGATGGCGGCCTGGCGCGTCATCCAGCAGGCACCGGCGTATACTCGCGCCCATCGCAATCCTTCTTCGAGATACGCCCATGAGTCTTCCTCTCTCCGCGGCGCCGCAGCGCAAGCTCGGCGCGCCGCTGATCGCTTTCCTTTTGCTGGTGGTCGGCGCTCTGTTTTTGCAATCCGCCGTTGGCGTCAGGCAAGTGCTGTTGCTGATCGTCGGCGCGGCGCTGGGCCTCACGCTCTATCACGCCGCCTTCGGCTTCACCTCGGCCTGGCGGGTATTCATCAACGAGCGACGCGGCGCCGGCTTGCGCGCGCAGATGGTGATGCTGGCCGTCGCGGTGTTGCTGTTCTTCCCCGCGCTGGGTGCCGGTACGCTGTTCGGCACGCCGGTCACCGGCCTTGTGGCCCCGGCGGGCGTGTCGGTTGTCTTCGGCGCCTTCATCTTTGGCATCGGCATGCAAATGGGCGGCGGCTGTGCGTCCGGCACGTTGTTCACCGTCGGCGGCGGCAATGCGCGGATGCTCGTAACCTTGCTGTTCTTCATCATTGGCTCGCTGATCGCCACGCATCACGTCGATTGGTGGTTCTCGTTGCCGTCGTTCCCCGCCACTTCCATCGTTAAAACCTTCGGCGTGATCCCTGCGTTGCTGATGAGCCTGGCGCTGTTCGCGATCATTGCCCTTGTCACCGTCAAGCTGGAAAAGCGTCGGCACGGACAGCTGGAAGCGGCCGTCACCAGTGAGCATGTTGGCGTGCGCCGTTTCTTTCGCGGGCCGTGGCCGCTGGTGTGGGGCGCGGTCGGCTTGGCGCTGCTCAACTACGCCACGCTGGCATTGGCGGGTCGCCCTTGGGGCATCACCTCGGCCTTCGCGCTGTGGGGTGCGAAAGTCGCCGGTGGTCTGGGGGTGGACGTGGGCAGTTGGCCGTTCTGGCAGATGCCAGCGAATGCCAAGGCGCTGGCCGCGCCGGTGTGGGAGGACATCACCACCGTCATGGACATCGGCATCATGTTGGGCGCGGCGGTGGCGGCAGGCCTTGCAGGACGATTCGCTCCGAGTCTGAAAATCCCGACGCGCTCGTTGATCGCTGCAGTGATTGGCGGGCTGTTGCTGGGTTACGGTTCGCGCCTGGCGTACGGCTGCAACATTGGCGCGTACTTCAGCGGGATCGCCTCAGGCAGCCTGCACGGCTGGCTCTGGCTGGTCGCTGCCTTTGCGGGCAACGCAGTGGGTGTGCGGATTCGGCCGATATTCTTTGAGGGCGAGCGTCGTCCGGCTGTTTTGACAGGGTGCTGATCGAGGGTTCTGAAGGAGGGAGGGCGCTTGCCCGCGAGGTGCGGGCAAGCGCTCTTACACAGGATTAACCGGCGATCTGCTCCTTCGCCAGCTTGGCGATGTTTTCCGCCGTGAATCCATACTTGGCCTGCAGCTTCTCGATCGGGGCCGACGCACCGAAGGTGTTCATCACAACCTTCGCGCCGGTCTGACCGACATACCGATCCCAGCCCACAGGCCCTGCCTGTTCCACCACGACTCGGGCTTTGACGTCCGGCGGCAGCACGCCGTCGCGATAGGCCTTGTCCTGATCCTCGAACAATTCCCAGCTCGGCATCGACACTACTCGCGCCGCAACCCCTTCGGCTTTGAGCGTCTCGAACGCTTCGACGGTCATGCCGACCTCGCTGCCAGTGGCGATCAAGATCACGTCCACTTTGCCTTCTATCGCATCGGCCAGCACGTACGCGCCTTTAGTCAGGCCCTCGGCGGCGGCGTATTTCGAGCGATCAAGGGTCGGCAACGGCTGGCGGGAGAGCACCAGGCAGGACGGTCTGCTGGTTTGCGCCAGCGCTATTTTCCAGGCTTCGGCCGTTTCGTTGGCATCGCCCGGACGAATCGTCAGCACACCGGGTGTTGCCCGCAGCTGAGTCAGTTGCTCGATGGGCTGGTGTGTCGGGCCGTCTTCGCCGACGCCGATGGAGTCATGGGTAAAGACGAAAATAACCGGCAATTCCATGATCGACGCCAGACGAATCGGCGGCTTCATGTAATCGCTGAACACCAGAAAGGTGGAGGTGTAGGGGCGGATATAGGACAGGGCCAAGCCGTTCGCGATTGAGCCCATGGCATGTTCGCGGATACCGAAGTGCAGGTTTCGACCGCTGTAATTGCCCGCTTCGAAGCTACCGGCTCCGTCGAACGTCAGATTGGTTTTGGTCGACGGCGAAAGGTCTGCGGAGCCACCGATCAGCCAAGGAATCTGCTCGGCAAATGCGTTCAGCACCTTGCCACCCGACGCGCGCGAGGCAATGCCTTTGGCGTCGGCTTCAAAATTCATCTGCTTATCTTGCCAGCCTTCGGGCATCTCACCGGCACGCATGCGCTTAAGCTGATTGGCGAGGTCAGGCCGGTCCTTTTCAAACTGGTTGAAGGTCTCAAGCCAGGCGTCGTAATCGCCGCCGCTACGTTCCAGCAGCGCATCCCGCAGGTAATGGCGAGCGTCTTCCGGCACCAGGAAGCTGCTGTTTTCGTCCCAGCCGTAGGCTTTTTTGGTCAGCTTGATTTCTTCATCGCCCAGCGGTTCGCCGTGGGCGGCAGACGTATTGTGTTTGTTGGGCGAGCCAAAGCCGATGACGCTGTCGACCACGATCAGGGTTGGTGCATCGCTGGTTTGCTGAAAGGTCTGCAGCGCTTTTGCCAGCGCACTGGCGTCATTGGCGTCTTTGACGTGCAGGGTTTTCCAGCCGTAGCCCTCGAAACGCTTCTGCACATCGTCGCTGTAAGCCAGCTCGGTATGACCTTCGATGCTGATGGTGTTGTTGTCGTAAATCCAGCACAGATTCGACAGCTTCAAATGACCGGCAAGTGAGGCCGCTTCTGCGGTGACGCCCTCCATCATGTCGCCGTCGCCGCAGAGCACGTAAACGTTGTAATCGAACAGCGTCGCGCCCGGCGTGTTGAAGTGTTCGCCCAGCCAGCGCTCGCCCATCGCCATGCCGACGCTGTTGGCGCAACCCTGACCCAGCGGGCCAGTGGTGGTCTCCACGCCGGTGGTCATGCGGTATTCGGGGTGGCCCGGGGTTTTGGAGTCCATCTGGCGAAACTGCTTGATGTCCTCAAGGCTCACCGCAGGTTTGCCCGATGGCTTGCCGTGCTCGTCGATCTCGATCACACCGGCCAGGTGCAGCAGTGAATAAAGCAGCATTGAAGCGTGACCGACCGATAGCACGAAGCGGTCGCGGTTTGGCCAGTCAGGGTGTTCCGGGTGGTAGCGCAGGAAATCTTTCCACAGCGTGTAGCCCACAGGGGCAAGCGCCATCGGCGTGCCGGGGTGCCCGGAATTGGCTTTTTGCACCGCATCCATGGCCAGGGTGCGAATGGTGTTGATGGTCAGTTGGTCGCGGTCGGTGTGCGGCGTAAACGTGCGCACTGCGCCTGATCGTTCGGTGGAGTGAGAGTTGGCAGACGAGCTCATTAACGTTCTCCTCGTGACGGGTAGCGGAAGCATCCAGATAGGTGTTGAGCCCTCGGAGGCTGTGATCGTTCCATGAACAATCTGTCAGTCGACCCGGTGGAGAAGCGATTCAGCTTTCCGCTCGTATTTGGTTACATATAGCCTGTGGGCGTAACGAACGAAGTTGTTCTCACGTATTCGAAGCCTTGGGTCGAGCCTTTGCCGACCGGTTTAAGCGCATTGCGGAGGTGGCTTTTGCAGGAATTGATCGTCAAGAAGTACCGGGCCATGATCCGGACGTTTACCTACATCGGCTGGTCTTTGTTCTGGCTGCTGATTTGGGACGTCGTCGTCACCGTCGACTTCATGCTGTTTCTGGATCGCAAGATCACCCTCCCATCGATGCCCCTGACCCTGTTGGGTTCTGCGCTGGTCGTGCTGACCAGCTTCCGCAACACCAGCGCGTATAACCGCTGGTGGGAGGCGCGCACGTTATGGGGTGCGCTGGTGAATAACTCCCGCAGCTTCGCCCGGCAGGTGTTGACGTTCATTGATGACGAGGACGGCCTGAACCCGGTCAAGGCCACGCTGTTGCGTCGGCACGTCGCTTTTGTCGAATGCCTGTCGGCCCATTTGAAGGGCAGTGATTGTGGCGAGCAGGTCACCGCGATGATTTCCCGGGAAGAGTATGAGCGCCGCACGCGCACCAACAACTTCCCCAACGCGATTCTCAATGAGTCCGCGGCGATCATCGCTCAGGAATACAAGGCCGGCCGCCTGGACAGCATTCGTCTGGAACGGCTCGAAGCGACGCTGGTGGAAATCTCCAACAACCAAGGCGGCATGGAGCGCATCGCCAATACCCCGTTGCCTTACCCGTACGTGACGTTTCCGCGCCTGTTCATCACGCTGTTCTGCATCATCGTGCCGATTGGTCTGGTCGAAACGCTGGGCTGGTTCACGCCGCTGGCGTCCACCGTGGTCGGCTTCATGCTGCTGGCAATCGAGAAAATCGGCACTGACTTGCAAAGCCCGTTCAAAGCCTCCGAGCACGAGATCCAGATGAAAGCGCTGTGCGAAAACATCTCCGGCAATCTGAATTCAATGCTGCAGGATGCGATGGACAAGCGGCCGGTTGAGGTGGCTTATTCGTGATGAGGTCATGCCCTTGCTCTGAGAGGGCATGAACGACGCTAGGCGCATCTGGACTGAGAGGATGCTCTATCCGCGAGCTATCCAGCGGTCGAGAGGCCGCTTTTGCATCAAGAATGAAGCCACCGCAAATGCACCTGTTGTTACACGAGTTGTGGGAGCGACCGGGGTGGCGTTCCACCTTGCTCGCGAAGAGGTGGGAAGGTGCGCTGAATCTTCAGCGGCTGAAATGCCGTCTTCGTGAGCAAGCTCACTCCCACAGGATTGGGTTTGCTGCGCGAGCAAAGTGTCTGGACGCCGGGTAATTTGCGGCCCGTTGCGGGTTACCGACCTTGCGAAATGTCCTTGTTCATCGCCGACAAAGGCCTGCAGACGATTATCTGAGCGGCGCTACTCGCTCAACGCAACTCGCCACACATGTCCAGCTCAACAAGCCGCCGCACTTCATCCCCCTCCAGTCCAGCCCCCAGCAGCGCATGCAGCTTGCCAAACGCGGCTTCGCGGGTCATGCCGCCGCCGGACAGCACCCCGACGCCCCGCAGCCGGCTGCCGGCCTCATACACATCCAGTTCGACGCCGCCTTCGTGGCATTGAGTAATCGCCACGACCACGATGCCTTTCTGGTGAGCACGCTGAAGGCTGGCGAGGAAGTCGACATCATCGCTAGGCCCTGTGCCGTTGCCGAAGCATTCCAGCACAAGACTCTGGATACCGCTGTCGATCAAACCGTCTAGCTGAGCAGCGCCGATGCCGGGAAACAGCGGCAGCACCGCAACGTTCGCCAGTTGCTTGGGCTGGCGATAGTCCAGTGCCGCAGGCAATGTCGATACGGCCTCACCACCCCGGGCGCGATTAAGCGCCGCGAAAGGATTACGGCCGAAGCTGCGAATCTTTGCGCAACGAGTCGGTTCCAGCAGCTCCCCGTGGAAGTACAGATGCACTCCCACGGCAAGCCCTTGCCCCAAAGCCTGCAAGGCGCCGTTGACGTTTTCCCAGGCATCACTGTCGGGAACGCCCGCTGGCAACATTGAACCGGTGAACACCACAGGGGCACTCAGGCCCAGCAGTTGAAAACTCATGGCCGCTGCGCTGTAAGCCAGGGTATCGGTACCGTGCAGGATCAGCACGGCGTCGCACCCCTGCGCTTCAATTGCATCGACCACCGCCTCACGCAATCGCTGCCAGTAGGTGGGCGTCATGTTGGCGCTGTCGATCAGGGGGGACATTTCGCGGAATGACCACTGGGGCACCACCATTTCGGGCAGTGCAGCCAGCTGCTCAGCCATGCGTGCCTCAAAGCCGGAGGCAGGTGCCAGCCCGTTTTCGCTGGCCTGCATGCCGATGGTTCCACCGGTATACAGGACCATTACCTGGCGGGCTGATGCGTGGTTTTCGCGATTCATGCCTGTCTCCCTTGATTGACGTTCAAATGATCAACGCGCGTCCGTGACCGGTTTGCCGCTGATCGCTGCCGCGTGCGCTGCAGGCTGCGCAGCACCGGGCTTTGGCCAGGCTTTCAGATCCAGGTCCAGATCGGGGAACTGGCTGGAGTCGAAAACCGGCGTTTTGATGCCGGCTTTACGCTGGGCATCGTAGTCTTTCAGCACCCGCAGCGCGATTTTGAACAGCATCGCCAGCGCGATCAGGTTGACGAAGGCCAGCAGCGTCATGGTGATGTCGGCGAAGGCGAACACCGTGCCCAGATCCTCGACCGCACCCCACAAGATCAACGCCAGAACCAACACGCGGTAGCCGAAGATCGCCTTGCGGTTCTCGCCCAGCAAGAAGCGCAGGCTGTTTTCGCCCAGGTAGTAGTTGTAGAGAATCGAGGTGAACACGAACAGCGCCAGTGCCACACTGATGAACAGCTTGCCCCAGTCACCGACGACGGCGGCGAGGGAGTTCTGCGTCAGGGCAATGCCATCACCTTCGAAGCCGGGGGTATAGAAACCCGACAGCAGGATCAGCAACGCGGTGCAGGTGCAGATGACGAAGGTGTCGAGGAACACGCTGAACGCCTGAACCACACCTTGTGCCACCGGGTGCTCGACCTGAGCCACCGCTGCCACGTTGGGTGCGCTGCCCAGGCCGGCTTCGTTGGCGAAGACGCCACGTTTGACGCCCATGACAATGGCACTGCCGATCAGGCCACCGAACACTTCATCCATGCCGAACGCGCTTTTGACGATGGTCATCAGCATGTGCGGAACGTGTTCGAACTGCACGCCGATGACATACAGCGTGACGGCGATGTAAACCAGCGTCTTGATCGGCACCAGCAGGTCGGCGACCTTGGCGATGCGCTTGATCCCGCCGACGAACACCAGGCCCAGCAGAATCGCCAGACCGACGCCGGCGTAGCTTGGCGAGATCTTGAAGGCGTCGTTGAGCGAGTGGGTCACGGCATGGGATTGCAGGCCGTTGAAGGCGAACCCGAAGGTCACCAGCAACAGCACCGCCATGATCATGCCCAGCCAGCGTTTGCCCAGGCCGTGCTGAATGTAATACGACGGGCCGCCGCGGTATTGGCCTTCGGCGTCGCAGCGTTTGTACAGCTGGCCGAGGGAGCATTCGAAAAAGCTGCTCGCCATGCCGACAAGGGCAGTGACCCACATCCAGAACACCGCGCCGGGTCCGCCGAGGGTGACCGCGATGCCGACGCCTGCGATGTTACCAGCGCCGACGCGGCCGGCAAGGCTCAGCATCAGGGCCTGGAACGAACTCAATTGGCCCGCGCTGCTACGCAGACTGTCGCGGAACACCGCGAACATGTGAAAGAAGTGACGGAACTGAACGAAACGCGAGCGAATCGTGAAATATCCACCGAGCCCAACAATGAGCACGATCAGTACTTTTCCCGAGAGGAAGTCGTTGATGACTTCAAGCATTGGTGTTTCCTCGCTTTCTTAGAGGGTGCGCACTATACCGGCGCGCGTTATTGGAGTCTTTATCCGGTTTGTTTCATGCCCAAATGACGCCGGGCAAAAAAAAGGGCCTGGAAGCGTGTGCTCCCGGCCCTCAAAAGGGTGAGGGGTGTCTAGACCCTCAGCCTGGTGATCGTGTTGCAAGTGTCGCAAGGGGGCCGGACGGATCAAGCCTTCAAGGGCACGAGTCGCGGCGCAATCATGTTCTCGGGGCGCAGGATGTCCGCCAGCATGACGTCATCGAGCAAGCCCTCTTCGCGCACCAGCTCCAGCACGCCACGGCCTGTTTCCAAGGCGACGCGGGCGATACGAGTGGCGTTTTCGTAACCGATGTACGGGTTCAGCGCAGTGACGAGGCCGATCGAGTGCTCGACCAGTTCACGGCAGCGCACTTCGTTGGCGGTGATGCCGACGATGCAGTGCTCGCGCAGCATGTCCATGGCGCGCTGCAGCAGGCGAATCGAGTCGAAGATCTTGTAGGCGATCAACGGCTCCATCACGTTGAGCTGCAACTGGCCGCCTTCGGCAGCGATGGTCAGCGCCAGGTCGTTGCCCATGATTTCGAAGGCGCACATGTTCACCGCCTCCGGAATCACCGGATTGACCTTGCCCGGCATGATCGAGCTGCCTGGCTGACGCGCCGGAAGATTGATTTCGTTGATGCCGGTGCGCGGGCCGCTGGAGAGCAGGCGCAGGTCGTTGCAGATCTTCGACAGCTTGACTGCAGTGCGCTTGAGCATGCCGGAGAACAGCACGAAAGCGCCCATGTCGGAGGTGGCTTCAATCAGGTCGGCAGCCGGCACCAGCGGCTGGCCGCTGATGGTCGCCAGACGCTGAACGGCCAGGTGCTGATAACCGGGGTCGGCGTTGATGCCGGTACCGATGGCAGTGCCGCCCAGATTGACTTCGGTCAGCAGCTCAGGCGCCAGACTGCGCAGGCGATTGAGGTCTTCAGTCAAAGTGGTGGCGAAGGCGCGGAATTCCTGACCCAGGGTCATTGGCACCGCGTCTTGCAATTGGGTACGGCCCATTTTCAACACGTGGTTGAACTCGTGACCTTTGGCCGCGAACGCCTGAATCAGGCTGTCGAGGCTGGCGAGCAGTGCGTCGTGGCCCAACAGCAAACCCAGGCGAATGGCCGTGGGGTAGGCGTCGTTGGTGGACTGCGCCATGTTCACATCGTTGTTCGGGTGCAGGTATTTGTATTCGCCCTTGGCATGGCCCATCGCTTCAAGCGCGATGTTGGCGATGACTTCGTTGGCGTTCATGTTGGTGGAGGTGCCGGCGCCGCCTTGAATCATGTCGACGACGAACTGATCGTGGAAATCACCGCGGATCAGCCGTGCGCAGGCTTCGCTGATGCCCGCATGCTTCTCGTTGCTCAAATGGCCCAGCTGATGGTTTGCATCCGCTGCTGCCTGCTTGACCATCGCCAGCGCTACGACCAGCTTGGGGTAGTGCGAAAGCGGAACGCCAGAGAGGCGGAAGTTGTGCACTGCGCGCAGGGTCTGGATGCCGTAATACGCTTCAGCGGGTACTTCGAGAACGCCAAGCAAGTCTTTTTCGATGCGAAATGATGCAGCGGAGGACATGATAGAGAAAGTCTCAAGATGGGCACGGACTAAGCCGGAACGCCCTTGATACTAGGCCTGTGGGCTATTCTGGACCAATGCTGTAAAACGCTGCCCTATGCACAATCGGCATAATGTCGCTGTGACGCGGGGATTGTGACGAGCGTGTGAATCAGTGTATGAGGCTCCTGTTCGCACCCGCGAATGCGCAACTTTTAAGGCTGGAGAAACGATGAACCTGGAAAGCAAATGGCTGGAAGACTTCAGCGCGCTGGCCGCGACCCGCAGTTTTTCCCAGGCGGCGGAGCGTCGGTTCGTCACGCAACCGGCCTTCAGCCGGCGCATTCGCAGCCTTGAAGCGGCCCTTGGCCTGACGCTGGTCAATCGCTCGCGCACGCCAATCGAGCTGACGGCGGCGGGGCAGTTATTCCTCGTCACCGCCAGGACAGTGGTCGACCAGCTCGGCGAGGTGCTACGTCATTTGCACCATCTGGAAAGCGGGCAGGGCGAGGTCATGCAGATCGCCGCTGCCCACTCGCTGGCGCTGAGCTTCTTCCCGCGCTGGATCGCGCAACTGCGCAACGAAGGGCTGAATATCGCCACGCGCCTGGTCGCTACTAACGTCGGCGACGCGGTGCATGCGCTGCGTGAAGGCGGCTGCGATCTGATGCTGGCGTTCTACGACCCCGACGCCGCGCTGCAGATGGACGCCGAGATATTCCCGTCGCTGCACCTGGGCGTGACCGAAATGCTGCCAGTCTGCTCAACCGATGAAGAGGGGCGTCCGCTGTTCGACCTGGAAGGGGAACAGAGCGTGCCGCTGCTGGCGTACAGCGCGGGTGCGTTTCTGGGTCGCTCGGTGAACCTTCTGTTGCGCCAGCGCAGCGTGCGCTTCACGACGATTTACGAAACGGCGATGGCCGACAGCCTCAAGGGCATGGCGCTCCAGGGGCTGGGTATCGCGTGGGTGCCGCGCCTGAGCGTGACGGCTGAGCTCGAACGGGGAGAACTGGTGATCTGCGGCGGCACTCAGTGGCACGTCCCGCTGGAGATTCGGCTGTACCGATGCGCGCTGGTTCGCAAGGCCAATGTCCGGCTGTTGTGGCGCAAGCTGGAAGCGGGCGGCAGCTCGCCAGCCGCCTGACTTCGGAGTCAGTAAATCCGGGCTTCCGTGGGCCGGTTTGGTAGGCTGACAGGAGGTCGCGGGCAGTCTGTCAAACGAGACTCTTTGCGGTATACTCCGCGGCCTTCGGCCGGTTCGACTGGTCATAATTTGTACGACAAGCCACGCCGGTTTTCCCGCGTGGCTTGTTGTTTTTAGCCGCGCCTGCGGGCGCCCGATGAGAGGCACGACGATGAGCGCACTGGTTGGCGTGATCATGGGCTCCAAGTCCGATTGGTCCACCCTTAGCCACACCGCCGACATGCTTGAAAAGCTCGGCATTCCGTACGAAGTCAAAGTGGTCTCGGCGCACCGCACGCCTGATCTGCTGTTCAAGTACGCCGAGGAAGCCGAAGGCCGTGGCATCGAGGTGATCATCGCCGGTGCCGGTGGCGCCGCTCACCTGCCTGGCATGTGCGCTGCCAAGACTCATCTGCCCGTTCTGGGTGTGCCGGTGCAGTCTTCCATGCTGTCGGGCGTTGATTCATTACTCTCCATCGTTCAGATGCCTGCCGGCATTCCGGTCGCGACCCTGGCCATTGGCAAAGCGGGCGCGATCAACGCCGCGCTGTTGTCGGCCAGTATCCTGGGCGCCAAGCACCCACACTTCCACGCAGTGCTGAAGACATTCCGCGCTGAGCAGACAGACAGCGTTCTGGACAATCCAGACCCACGCGAGGCCTGAGGTTTTCATGAAGATCGGCGTAATCGGTGGCGGCCAGTTGGGTCGCATGTTGGCACTGGCGGGGACCCCGCTGGGGATGAACTTCGCCTTCCTTGACCCCGCGCCGGACGCCTGCGCCGCTGCGCTTGGCGAGCATCTGCTCGCCGATTACGGCGATCAGGAACACCTGCGCCAGTTGGCGAATGATGTCGATCTGGTCACCTTCGAGTTCGAAAGCGTGCCGGCAGAAACCGTCGCCTTCCTCTCGCAGTTCGTGCCGGTTTACCCGAGTGCCGAAGCGCTGCGCATCGCCCGCGATCGCTGGTTCGAAAAGAGCATGTTCAAGGACCTCGGCATCCCGACGCCGGCGTTCGCTGACATCCAGTCCCAGGCGGATCTGGACGCTGCGGTGGCCAGCATTGGTCTGCCGGCCGTGTTGAAAACCCGCACGCTGGGTTACGACGGCAAGGGCCAGAAAGTCCTGCGCACGCCCGAAGACGTAGTCGACACCTTCGCCGAGCTGGGCAGCGTGCCATGCCTGCTTGAAGGCTTCGTGCCGTTCACGGGCGAAGTCTCGCTGATCGCCGTACGCGCCCGTGATGGCGAGACCCGCTTCTATCCGCTGGTCCACAACACCCACGACAGCGGCATTCTGCGCTTGTCGATCGCCAGTACCGATCACCCGCTGCAGGCGCTGGCTGAAGATTACGCCGGGCGCGTGCTGAAGCAGCTCGATTATGTGGGCGTGCTGGCCTTTGAATTCTTCGAAGTCGATGGCGGCTTGAAAGCCAACGAAATCGCCCCGCGCGTGCACAACTCGGGTCACTGGACCACCGAAGGCGCCGAGTGCAGCCAGTTCGAGAACCATCTACGCGCCGTTGCCGGACTGCCGCTGGGTTCGACGGCCAAGGTCGGCGAAAGCGCGATGCTCAACTTCATCGGTGAAGTGCCTGCAGTGGAGCAGGTCATTGCCGTCGAAGATTGCCACCTGCATCACTACGGCAAAGCCTTTAAAGCCGGGCGCAAGGTCGGCCACGCCACCGTGCGCAGCAAAGACCGCGCGACGCTGGATCGTCAGGTGAAGCAGGTCGAGGCTCTGATCAAAAACTGATCACCGCGGTGGCCAGTCTTGACCGCCTCCGCAGGAGTGAGCTCGCTCGCGATAGCATTTGTCCGCGACATCATTGCTGTCTGACCCAGCGTGATCGCGAGCAAGCTCGCTCCTACAGTGTCCTTCATATCCTGTTGAACCATTTCGCCGGGCCACACCTCTCATAGCGTGTTGCCAATAGCCAGCTAGGCTTTGGCATATTCATTCAAACAGAGGGACATGGCATGGGAATCATCGGAACCATCTTCATCGGCTTGATCGTAGGTCTGCTGGCGCGCTTTCTGAAGCCAGGCGACGACAGCATGGGCTGGATCATGACCATCCTGCTCGGTATCTGCGGCTCGCTGGCCGCCACTTATGGTGGTCAGGCGCTGGGTATCTACCGCGCAGGCGAGGGTGCAGGTTTCCTCGGTGCGCTTGTCGGCGCGATCATCCTGCTGGTGATCTACGGCATGATTAAAAAGCGTTAAGCACGCCTGGCCCTCTGCGCTATTGCGGCGCAGAGGGCTAGAATGCCCGGCACTCAACTCCTCCCGCCGAGCATCTCCAATGCGTCATCTCCTCTTCGTTTCACTGCTGCTGGTCTGCGGACTGGTACGCGCCGCTGAATTACCCGAAACCGACTGGCTTGAACTGATGCCGAAGTCGGATCAGAAAGCCCTCGAAGCCATGCCCGAAATCGACCACAACTCGCCGGAAGGCCAGGGCACGTTCGACAGTAAAGGCGGTTTGAAGCAGAGCAAGGGCTTGCCTGCCGTCATGTATTCCACCAAAACCGTCGCGTCGATGAACGACAAAACCATCCGCCTGGGTGGCTATCCGGTTCCGCTGGAGACTGATGCGAAGGGTCACAGCACGCTGTTCTTCCTCGTCCCGTACCCGGGCGCCTGCATCCACGTGCCGCCACCGCCGCCGAATCAGCTGGTGCTGGTGCGTTATCCGAAAGGCCTGAAGATCTCGGACATCTACACACCGTTGTGGGTCATCGGCACGTTGAAGGTGGAGAAGGTCAGCAATGATCTCGCCGACGCCGCCTATGCGCTGGACGCATCGAAAGTGCGTGTGGTGGTTGAGGCGGATTTGTAGGGCGCTTACACACCGCGCATATTCGGCGGGTCCGGCTCGATGCATTGTAGGACTGGCTTTAGCCCGGAAGGCGTCGGGTGTCACACCACAAAATTGATGGTGCTCAAACCGGCCCCTTCCCGGCTAAAGCCGGTCCTACAAAATAGCGCAGTGTTGTCAGGCCTCTGCCAACGGCTCGGCCCAGATACTGACGCTCAACGCATGCATATCACCTGGCTTGAGCGTCACGACGTCGGTCAGGACGTTGGCCGTCTCAACGCACACCATGCCCTTCCAGCCGTCAGGCTGCATGTCGTCGAAGGTTTTGGTCTTGTCGATCCACGGGTTCCAGACGATGGCCGATTGCGAAGCCGTCGTCTGAATCTGAATCCGGCGTTTCCACTGCGGGTCGACCACTGAAATCAGGTCAGGCGTGTCCTGATAAATACGGTCCGTCTCGCCAGTGAACGTGATGTCACCCACCTGTACGTTCTGGGTATCCCAGCTTTCCAGTGTGTTCAGGTACTCGACGCCATCCAGCCCTTCGATACTGATCCGGCTCACATCGCTCACCGCGAAATAACTGTGCAGCGCCTGACTCAGCGTGACGTCTTCGGCGCCAGCGTTGAAGCTCACCAGACTGACATTCAGTGCGGCATCCAGGCGGATGTGCAGCTTCAGGCCAACGGTGTGCGGCCACCCCGACAAATGTCCCTCGGCCTGGGGCTGGATGAATTCGACGATCAATGCGTCGCCGTCCTCACCGACGCCCATCAACTCCCAGTCGATCGCCCGAACTTCGCCGTGGGCCTTCGCCGGCTCGTCGCTCTCGCGCATGGCCTGCACGCTGGACGGGTTTTTCTGGAAATTGCCAAACCACGGCCAGCAGATAGGCATGCCGCCGCGAATAGGCTTGCCCGATTTGAACAACGCGCCCGGGTTGGACCAGATCAGCGGCTCATCGCCGTCCACCTGGTAACTGATGATGTGCGCGCCTTGCTGGGCGATCACCAGTTCGGCCTGACCGTGGCGGATGCGCCAGCAATTAAGCTCACCGAGCTGGAAGGATTCGACGTTTGACGTAGGCATGGGGGTTCTCACTCGAAGGACAGTGACTGAATCAGACTGCGCCAAGCTTGATGAGTTTGTTGCGCAAAGCCAAGGGCGGGCACATCGGCGCCCACCCGGGCTTGATGATCAGCGTCGAGCCGGCACCGAACGGGTACGGCCGCTGCCGTCGATGGCGACAAAAACGAACACCGCCTCGGTCACCTTGCGCCATTCGCTGGACAGGGGATCATCGCTCCACACCTCGACCATCATCTGAATCGAGCTGCGGCCGATTTCCAGGGTCTGGGTGTAGAACGACAACTGCGCGCCCACCGCGACGGGCACCAGAAACGCCATGCGGTCGATGGCAACAGTCGCCACACGGCCGCCGGCCACCTTGCTCGCCATGGCAGTGCCGGCGAGGTCCATCTGGGCAACCAGCCAGCCGCCGAAAATGTCGCCAAAGCCGTTGGTTTCGCGGGGCAGGGCGGTAATCTGCAGGGCAAGATCGCCCTGCGGTATCGGATCTTCTTGTTCGAGCTCAATCATTATTGGGTCCCTCTGACCCATGACTCTAGGTAGTCTTCATTTCGTTTAAAGGGAAACTCTGCGAAAACGACTTGGGTAAATGGCTTCGCACAACTTCCCTGAAGAGACCGGCTGAGTCGTGGCCGGCGAGTATATCGGGCGCGCGGTCATGAAACGACCGCCGCTTTTTCATGATGCCTTCGCGCCATTGCAATCCATGTGCATTTGTACGCAATTTGCTATCGTGCAGGACCGACTTGGCGCACTACGCCATTTTTGGCACGCAATTTTGATGCCCGATTAACTTTTCGAGTCGAGAAATCGCGTGTGAAGCCGTTACCCACGGTTGAGTCACCGTTGATTTTTCGCCCAAAGAGAGCCTCAAAAGAGAAGCCACTGTCATGTCCTCTGTGCCTTTAAGCGCCACCCAGCCTTCGCGCCCGTTAAACCGTAACGATTACAAAACCCTTTCACTGTCTGCCCTGGGCGGCGCGTTGGAGTTCTACGACTTCATCATTTTCGTATTCTTCGCAGCAGTGGTAGGCAAGCTGTTTTTCCCCGTAGACATGCCCGAATGGCTGCGTTTGATGCAAACGTTTGGCATTTTTGCCGCCGGTTATCTGGCTCGGCCCCTGGGCGGCATCGTCATGGCGCACTTCGGCGATCTGCTGGGCCGCAAGAAAATGTTCACCCTCAGCATTTTCCTGATGGCCGTGCCGACGCTGATCATGGGCTTGCTGCCCACTTACGCGCAGATCGGCATCTGGGCCCCCATGTTGCTGCTGCTGATGCGCGTCATTCAGGGCGCCGCAATCGGTGGCGAAGTGCCTGGCGCGTGGGTATTCGTTTCCGAACACGTTCCCGCCCGTAACGTCGGTTACGCCTGCGGTACCCTCACGTCCGGCCTGACGGCCGGGATTTTGCTCGGCTCGCTGGTCGCGACCTGGATCAACAGCGTTTACTCGCCCGTTGAGGTATCGGACTACGCCTGGCGGATTCCTTTCCTGCTCGGTGGCGTCTTCGGGCTGATGTCGGTTTACCTGCGCCGCTGGCTGCACGAAACCCCGGTGTTCGCCGAGCTTCAATTGCGCAAGCAACTGGCTGAAGAAGTGCCGCTCAAAGCGGTACTGCGCGATCATCGCGGCGCCGTCGTCCTGTCGATGTTGCTGACCTGGCTGCTCTCCGCCGGCGTGGTGGTGGTCATTCTGATGACGCCGACCCTGCTGCAGAAGGCCTACGGGTTCGCACCTGCCGACACCCTCAAAGCCAACAGCCTCGCCATTGTCTTGCTGAGTCTGGGATGTATCGGGGCTGGCGCGCTGGCGGACCGACTCGGCGCGGGCCTGGTGTTCCTGTTCGGCTCGCTCGGTCTGCTGGTGAGTTCGTGGACCTTCTACCACATGATCGGCACGCACCCGGATCTGCTGTATCCGCTCTACGCAATCACCGGCTTGTTTGTCGGCACTATCGGCGCAGTGCCGTTCGTCATGGTCAAGGCCTTTCCGCCTGTGATCCGCTTCACCGGGCTGTCGTTTTCCTACAACTTGGCGTACGCCATCTTTGGTGGCTTAACGCCCATGGTCGTCAGCCTGATGTTCGCGGCCAACCCGATGGGCCCGGCTTGGTACGTAGCGATTCTTTGCGCCATGGGCATGGGGATCGGTGTTTACCTGATCAAGAGAAAGCCGGTCGAGTCCTGATCGAGCCACCGGCAAATCCTCCTGCTGAAACCAAGGCCGCCAGTCGTAATGACTGGCGGCCTTTCATTTGATTGTCATATTCCGGTCATAGAGTAGTCACATGGCCATCATCGATGGCGGCACTCTTCACCTCGCCAGGAGCAAGGCATGACCTTCAAACGTTTGATGACGGCGCTGACGTTCGTCGCGGCTGGCGCGGCTATCGGCAGTGCTTCTGCCGCCGTCGACCCTGCAATCAAGCCCTACGTCAAAACCAGCGGTGTCTCCGGGAATCTGTCCAGCGTGGGCTCCGACACCCTCGCCAATCTGATGACGATGTGGGCCGAGGCCTACAAGAAAGAATACCCAAGCGTGAACATCCAGATTCAGGCTGCCGGCTCCTCAACAGCGCCGCCCGCACTGACCGAGGGCACTGCGACGCTGGGACCCATGAGCCGCAAGATGAAGGACGGCGAACTGTCGGCCTTCGAGCAGAAGCACGGCTACAAGCCGACCGCGATTCCCGTGGCGGTGGACGCGCTGGCCGTATTCGTCCACAAGGACAACCCGATCAAGGGTCTGACGCTGCAGCAGGTCGACGCGATTTTCTCCGCGACCCGCCTGTGCGGCGCCAGGACCGATGCAAAAACCTGGGGCGATGTGGGCGTGACAGGAGATCTGGCCGGAAAGGCCATCCAGCTGTTCGGACGCAATTCGGTTTCCGGCACCTACGGTTATTTTAAGGAAGAGGCCCTGTGCAAGGGCGACTTCAAACCCAACGTCAATGAACAGCCCGGCTCTGCTTCGGTGGTCAGCTCCATCAGCAATTCGCTGAACGGCATTGGCTACTCGGGCATTGGTTATAAAACATCCAGCGTGCGCACCGTACCCCTCGCGAAAAAAGAGGGCGGCGAGTTTGTCGAAGACAACGAGGCCAACGCGCTGAATGGCACTTACCCGCTGGCGCGCTTCCTTTATGTGTACGTCAACAAGGCGCCGAACAAGCCATTGAATCCGCTCGAAGCCGAGTTCGTCAGATTGATCCTGTCAAAACAAGGTCAGGAAGTTGTCATGAAAGACGGGTACATTCCGTTACCAGCCAAGGTCGTCAGCAAAGCCTTGGCTGATCTGGGGCTACAAGAACGGTAGCGAGCGCGCTGCCCAGACAACCCTGATGCGGGGTGACAGGTTCGTCCCGCCACAAACGACAAAGGCCTTATGGAACGAGGCTCGCAGAACACTGAACAGTCCGTTGCCCCGATTCAGGAGCGGCGGGCTTTTTTGCGTCACCTCGCTGTCATGTATTTGTCATACAGAGTGGCTACGGTGTGCGCATGAATGATTTGGCCAATTCATCAATGACCGAAAAACCCCGTCCCGAGCGCATTGATTTCAATGCGCCCGAGCTGCAACGCAAGCGCAGGATCCGTGCGCTCAAAGACCGCCTGACGCGTTGGTACGTGTTAGTGGGCGGTCTTGCCGTGTTGGCCGCCATCACCCTGATCTTCTTCTACCTGGCTTACGTCGTCGCGCCGTTGTTTCAGGGGGCGAAACTGACGCGCAGCGATGCTCAAACACCCGCCTGGCTGCAAGATGCTGGCAACCCCATGGTGCTGGTCATCGAAGAGCAGAATCAGGTCGCCATGCGCGTGTCCGACAAGGGCGAAGCGCTGTTTTTCCACCTCAAGGACGGCGGCGAAATTTCCCGCGTTGCCTTGCCGATCCCCGCTGGCGCGAAGGTGACGTCGGTGGCCCAGGATCAGCCCGGCAAGCCTTTGATTGCGGTCGGCCTGTCCAACGGACAGGTGCTGGTGTTCAAGCACGCTTATCCGATCAGCTATCCCGACAACAAGAAAACCATCACCCCCACGATTACCTATCCCTACGGCGAGACGCCGCTGGTGCTGGACGAAGGCGGGCGGGCGCTTGAGCACGTCAATCTGAATGCCAGCGACACGACCCTGATTCTGGCCGGTGCAACCGGTACCCAGCTGCACGTGTTGTCGCTGACCCAATCCGAAAACCTGATGACCGGCGAAACCGATCGCGAGCAGAGCCGCATTGACCTGCCTCAGCTGTCAGCAGCGGTCAAAGCCATCTACGTCGACCCGCGCCAGCAGTGGCTGTACGTGATCAACGGTCGCGCGCTGGTGGATGTGTTCGACCTGCGCGATCGCACGCTGAACGGCCGCTACAAACTGCTTGAAGACGCCAACGCCGAAACCACCGCCAGCACGCAACTGGTCGGTGGCATCTCGCTGGTGATCGGCAGCTCAAGGGGCAACATCGCGCAGTGGTTCATGGCGCGGGACGTCGATGGCGAGATGCGTCTGCAGCACATTCGTGACTTCAAAATGAGCGGCGCGCCGATTTCCCAGATCACCGCCGAGCAGCGCCGCAAAGGGTTCATTGCCATGGACACCTCCGGCAAGCTCGGCGTTTTCCACAGCACCGCTCACCGCACGCTGTTGATCGACCCGATAGCCAGCGGCCCCGCGGTGATGGGTCTGTCGCCCCGCGCGGATCGCCTCATCGTTGAAGACAGCGGCAAGCTGCTGCCCTTGAGCCTGAATAATCCGCACCCGGAAATTTCCTGGAGCGCGTTGTGGGACAAGGTCTGGTACGAGAACTACGACGAACCCAAATACGTTTGGCAATCCACCGCATCCAGCAGCGACTTCGAGCCCAAGCTCAGCCTCGCGCCTCTCACCTACGGCACGCTCAAAGCTGCGTTCTACGCCATGCTGCTGGCGGCGCCGATCGCCGTCGCCGCTGCTATCTACACGGCTTACTTCATGGCGCCGCGCATGCGTCGCAAGGTCAAGCCGGTCATCGAGCTGATGGAAGCGATGCCGACGGTCATTCTCGGCTTCTTCGCCGGGCTATTCCTGGCGCCGTACCTGGAAGGGCACTTGCCGGGCATCTTCAGTCTGCTGATCTTCACCCCCATCGGCATTCTGCTGGCGGGGTTTGGCTGGACGCGCTTGCCTGACTCGATTCGCCTGCGGGTACCCGACGGCTGGGAAAGCGCGATTCTGATTCCGGTCATTCTGCTGATTGGCTGGGTCTCACTGAGCATGAGCCCGCACCTGGAGAACTGGTTCTTCGGCGGCGACATGCGCGCGTGGATCACCAACGATATGGGCATCACCTACGACCAGCGCAACGCAATGGTGGTCGGAATCGCGATGGGTTTTGCGGTCATCCCCAACATTTATTCGATTGCCGAGGATGCCGTGTTCAGCGTGCCGCGTGGCCTGACCCTCGGCTCACTGGCCCTCGGCGCCACGCCGTGGCAGACGCTGGTTCGCGTGGTGATTCTCACGGCCAGCCCGGGGATTTTTTCTGCGCTGATGATTGGCATGGGCCGCGCTGTGGGCGAGACCATGATCGTGCTCATGGCCACCGGTAACACGCCGATCATGGACATGAACCTGTTCGAAGGCATGCGCACCCTTGCGGCCAACGTGGCGGTGGAGATGCCCGAGTCGGAAGTGGGCGGCAGTCATTATCGCGTGCTGTTCCTCGCCGCCCTGGTGCTGCTGATGTTCACATTTGTCATGAATACCTTGGCAGAGCTGATTCGTCAGCGCCTGCGCAAGCAGTATTCGTCTCTCTAGGGCAGGTTGAAACCGATGAAGCAGACCTCCCTCAAGCGGTGGTTCAACAGTGGCGGCCCCGGCGTCTGGTTGAGCGCGGGTGCGGTGTCCATCGCGGTGATCATGACCATCGGCCTGCTGGCGGTGATTGCCGTGCGCGGGCTGGGGCATTTCTGGCCCGCCGATGTCATTTCCGCCCAGTACGACGTTCCCGGGCAGGAAAGCCATGTGCTGGTTGGCGAGCTTGTTCAGCCTGAACAAGTGCCGCGCGCCAGGCTCAAGGCCGCCGGGTTGCCGGTTCCTGATCAGGGGCCCGAGTTCATGACCCGCGATCTGTTCAAGGTAGGCAACCGGGATATCAGCCCCAGCGATTTCAACTGGGTCATTGGCGAGTGGCTCAAGGACGCGCGCAAGCCTGCGGAATTGATGACCCTGGAGCGCCGCGAGTGGGGCAACTTCTACGGCTATCTGGTCAACGTCAAGGAAGACGGCAAAGTAGTCGCCGAGGGTGAAGCCGCATGGCCGCAACTGCAGGCGCGTATCGAGCGGGTGCAGGGCATTTCCGATCAACTGGACGACCTGGAGAAGGGCGAGATCGGCGCGATCAACCACGGCATCGAGCGGCTGCGTCTGCAGGCGCGCAAGCTTGAGCTCAACGGCGAACTCGATGCCGCCGCACAGGCCGACATGGCCACTGAGCGCGCTGAATACGACGCGCGCTATAAGGACGTCGAATCGCGGCTGGGCGCGTTGCACGCCGAATACAATCGCGACAGCCTGACGGCCCGTGACGCGAACGGCAAAGAAATCGAGATCAGCATCGGCAAGGTGGTTCACGCGTATCAACCCAACGCCATGGGCACGATGACCAAGCTGGGGTTCTACTTTCAGAAGCTTTGGGAGTTCCTAAGCGACGACCCGCGCGAGGCCAATACGGAGGGCGGGATTTTCCCGGCGATCTTCGGCACTGTGATGATGACGCTGATCATGGCCGTCATCGTGACGCCGTTTGGCGTGCTCGCCGCTGTGTATCTGCGTGAATACGCGCGCCAGGGCGTGATGACGCGCTTGATCCGCATCGCGGTGAACAACCTTGCGGGCGTCCCTGCCATCGTCTACGGCGTGTTCGGGCTGGGCTTTTTCGTTTATGTGCTGGGCGGATCTCTGGATCAGCTGTTCTTCCCCGAAGCCCTGCCGGCGCCGACGTTCGGCACACCGGGCTTGCTGTGGGCATCGTTGACCCTGGCGCTCCTCGCCGTGCCGGTGGTGATCGTTGCCACCGAAGAAGGCCTGGCGCGTATCCCGCTGACGCTGCGCGAGGGCTCGCTGGCTTTGGGCGCGACCAAGGCCGAAACGCTGTGGAAGATTGTTTTGCCGATGGCCAGCCCGGCGATGATGACCGGCCTGATTCTGGCCGTGGCACGAGCGGCGGGTGAAGTGGCCCCGCTGATGCTGGTAGGTGTGGTCAAGATGGCGCCGTCGCTGCCGCTGGACGGTAATTACCCGTACCTGCACCTTGACCAGAAGATCATGCACCTGGGTTTTCATATCTACGATGTGGGTTTTCAAAGCCCCAACGTCGAGGCCGCGCGCCCGCTGGTGTACGCCACGGCGCTGCTGCTGGTGCTGGTGATCGCGCTGCTGAACCTTTCGGCGGTGACGATTCGCAACCGCCTGCGCGACAAGTACAAGGCGTTCGAAGACTGAGTCAGCGACACGCTTCAAGCGGCAAGCTGAGAAGCCGCATACCGTATCAGCACCACATTTGCAGCTTGCGGCTAGAGGCTTGCAGCTACGAACGGAGAGAGACCATGCAACACGAACCCCACGCCCACGGCATCAACATGTCGGCCCTGGGTCGCAAGCGCCAGGTGCTGGATCTGGCGAACGAAGCCGTTGCGCTGGAAGTGCCGGGGCTGGATCTCTTCTATGGCGAGAAGCAGGCGCTGTTCGACATCCGCATGAACATCCCGAAACAGCGCGTGACCTCGTTCATCGGGCCGTCCGGGTGTGGCAAGTCCACCTTGCTGCGCACCTTCAACCGCATGAACGATCTGGTGGACGGCTGCCGCGTACAGGGCGAGATCAAGCTCTATGGCCACGACATCTACACCAAAGGCGAGGATGTCGCCGAGTTGCGTCGCCGGGTCGGCATGGTGTTCCAGAAGCCCAACCCGTTCCCCAAGACCGTTTACGAGAACGTGGTCTACGGGGTGCGTATTCAGGGCGTGAACAAAAAGCGCGTGCTCGATGAGGCCGTCGAGTGGGCCTTGCGTGGCGCCGCACTGTGGGACGAGGTCAAGGACCGCCTGCATGAGTCGGCGCTCGGACTTTCCGGTGGTCAGCAGCAACGTCTGGTGATCGCCCGCACCATCGCCGTCGAACCCGAAGTGCTGCTGCTCGATGAGCCGTGCTCCGCGCTCGACCCGATTTCGACCCTGAAAGTCGAAGAGTTGATCTACGAACTGAAATCCAAATACACCATTGTGATCGTTACCCACAACATGCAGCAGGCGGCGCGCGTGTCGGATTACACCGCGTTTCTGCACATGGGCAAGGTGGTCGAATACGGGGACACCGATACGTTGTTCACCAATCCGACCAAAAAGCAGACTGAAGACTACATAACCGGTCGTTACGGCTAGCACGTGTTTCGTCAGCCTTGAACCACCGCGCAATCAATCGGACGGACACTCATGATCAAAGACAGCCATACACATCACATCTCCCAGCAGTTCAACGCTGAACTGGAAGAAGTTCGCAGCCACCTGCTGGAAATGGGTGGTCTGGTCGAGAAGCAGGTCAACGATGCGGTCACCGCGTTGATCGAAGCCGACTCGGGCCTGGCCCAGCGGGTGCGCGAGGTGGACGACCGCATCAACCAGATGGAGCGCAACATCGATGAAGAGTGCCTGCGCATTCTGGCCCGTCGTCAGCCTGCCGCGTCCGACCTGCGTCTGATCATCAGCATCTCCAAGTCGGTCATCGACCTTGAGCGCATTGGCGATGAGTCCACCAAGATCGCTCGCCGTGCGATTCAGCTGTGCGAAGAGGGTGAGTCGCCGCGTGGTTACGTCGAAGTGCGCCACATCAGCGATCAAGTCAGCAAAATGGTGCGCGATGCGCTGGACTCGTTCGCCCGCTTCGACGCCGATCTGGCGTTGTCGGTTGCGCAGTACGACAAGAACATCGACCGCGAGTACAAGACCGCGTTACGTGAGCTGGTCACCTACATGATGGAAGATCCGCGTTCGATCTCTCGCGTGTTGAATGTGATCTGGGTCCTGCGTTCCCTGGAGCGCATCGGTGATCATGCGCGCAACATCTCCGAACTGGTTATCTACCTGGTGCGCGGTACCGATGTCCGCCACCTGGGCCTCAAGCGCATGCAGGAAGAAGTGAAAGGCCTGACCGCCGAAAGGATTAATGTTCTGGACACGCCTGACGATAAATAAGATTGCCTGAGAAAAAACGCCTGGCGACCGCCGGGCGTTTTTGTTTCTCCGGTCTGCCCATATTTTTCAAGTCACCCGCGAATAAAAGTCCCGGTGTCGTCAAACAGTTTGGCAGCTGGCCACCCGCCAGCGAATGCTCGCCATTTACGGTGAACACGCCATCAGGAGCGTCGATGAGTAAAGTCAGTGTATTGGTGGTGGATGACGCACCGTTCATCCGTGATCTGGTCAAGAAAGGCCTGCGCAATGCCTTCCCGGGAATCGCTCTGGAAGACGCAGTCAATGGTCGCAAGGCGCAAGTGCTGCTCAGCCGTGAAGTGTTTGATCTGGTGCTCTGTGATTGGGAAATGCCCGAAATGTCCGGGCTCGAATTGCTGACCTGGTGCCGCCAGCAGGACAACCTGAAGACCATGCCTTTCATCATGGTCACCAGCCGTGGCGACAAGGAAAACGTGATCCAGGCGATCCAGGCCGGCGTCTCTGACTTCATCGGCAAGCCGTTCACCAACGAGCAACTGCTGACCAAGGTCAAGAAAGCGCTGCACAAGGTCGGCAAGCTCGACGCGTTGATGTCCAGTGGCCCGGCCCGCGTCAATGCGGCGTTTGCCAATGACTCGCTTAGCGCCCTGACGGGTAATCGCCCTGAGGTTGTCAACACGGCGCCCGCAGCTTCTGCGGCACCCCAGGCCGCTCAGCCTCTGGCCCAGCCGATGGCCAATGCTGCTCCTGCCGCCGCACCCACGGGTCGTGGCCAGGGTCATTTGCGTCTTCCGAGCGGGACCCAGCCCTGCGTTATCAAGGCGCTGACGCTCAAGGAAGCCTCGCTGCTGGTCCGCCGCGGCGATGTCCTGCCGCAGATCCTCGAAAGCGCCGTGCTCGATCTGGAGCAGGGCGAGAACGCCGAGGTGGCGCGTCTCAATGGTTATCTGCACGCGATTGCCGCGTTCGAGCAGAAGCCCGACAGCGAGTGGCTGCAGGTCACCTTCCGCTTCGTCGACAAGGACACCCAGAAGCTTGATTATTTGTCGCGCCTGATTGCCCGTGGCACCGCGCAGAAGCACTTCGTGCCGGGCGCCTGATCCGCTGCGCACTCACCTGGGGGAGCGACCGGGATGGCGCTCCAACTTGCTCGCGATGAGACCGGTACATCCGCTAAATTTGGTGCGGTCGGGCGTCCATCTTCGCGAGCAAGCTTACTCCCACTCTATCCAGCATAGAAATTGCAGTTCCGATCGCGCCCTGTGCTGACGCGATTTCCTTGACGCTTCGTCTATTACCGATTGATTCGGATGAGTCCAATTGCGTCGGCATCGCTGTTAGGCTGGGCGCCAATCGTCCACTCACCAGGTCTATCCCGATGTTAGAGCGCGTGCTGGTTGTCTGTGCCTTACTGCTGGCCACGCAGACCGCCGGGGCCGTCACGATCTATCGGTTCACCGATGCCAATGGCGTCGTGTCGTTTACCGACCAGCCTGTGCGTGGCGCGGAGGTGATGAAGCTTCGCGAGCGCATGGTCGAGCGCATCGACTCCCAGGTGCGCCTGAGCGTGAAGAAAGCCAATGGCAGCGACAGCCTGTATGTGCGAAACGATCTTTACGCGCCCGTTGAAGTCGAGCTGCGTCTGGCCGGGGTGAAGAACGTGGTGGGCGTGTCGGACCAAGTCATTCGCCGCACAATTCCAGCGCGCAGCAACGAACGCCTTATCGCCCTCAGCCCGCAAGTCGCCAGCAAGGCCATGGCCTACAAGCCCAGTCTACGATCCATCGTCGGCGACCCGCAGCGCGGCGTGTCAGCGAACGGATTTGCCTATCGCTATCCATTGCCGTGGGTGGGCGGGCCATTTCGCATCAGTCAGGGTGCCAATGGATCCTACAGCCACGTAGGCGCCAAGAGCCGCTACGCGATCGACATCGCCATGCCCGAAGGCACGCAGATCATCGCTGCGCGGGGCGGGACCGTGATCAAGACCGAGAATGCCCAGTCAGGTCGAGGCGCCAATCCATCGGGCAACTTCGTGCGCATCCTGCACGACGACGGCACGATGGGCGTCTATCTGCATCTGCAGCAGGGATCGGTGAGCGTCAAGGAAGGCCAGCATGTGGCAGTGGGCGCGCCGCTCGGACGGTCCGGCAACACCGGCAACAGCACCGGCCCGCATTTGCACTTCGTGGTGCAGCGCAATGTCGGGCTGGCGCTGGAGTCGATCCCGTACGAATTCTCGCAACCGGTCCAGAGCCTGCCTAACTTCGCGATTGGCGGGAATTGATGATCTGCCCGGACGTGCAGATCAATCCAGCTTCAACACCTTCGCCAGCACGATCTTCGGCCCTTTCATCTTCTTGATGATGATGCGCAGGCCTTCGACTTCCATAACTTCCTCTTCCTCAGGCACGCGCTTGAGGCTGTCGTAGATCAGGCCTGCGAGGGTCTCGGCTTCAACGTGGTCCAGATCGATGCCCAGCAGGCGCTCGACCTTGAACAGCGGCGTATCCCCGCGTACCAGCAGCTTGCCCGGCTGATAGGCCAGAATCCCGCGCTCCGCCTTGCGGTGCTCGTCTTGAATGTCGCCCACCAGCACTTCCAGCACGTCTTCCATCGTCAGGTAGCCGATGATCTTGCCGTCGGCTTCCTCGACCAGCGCAAAGTGCGCGCCGCCCTGACGGAACTGCTCGAGCAGGCGCGACAACGGCATGTGCTTGGACACGCGCTCCAGCGGCCGCGTGAGCTCGGCGAGATTGAAAGACTCGGGGATGTGGTCCAGCGCCGCCAGCTCCAGCAGCAGGTCCTTGATGTGCAACAGGCCCACGAATTCATTGCGGTCCGAGTCGTACACCGGGTACCGGCTGAACTTGTGCCGACGGAACATCGCGAGGATTTCTTTGAGCGGGGCGTTGAATTCCAGCGAGACCATGTCTTCGCGGGAATTGGCCCAGTCCACCACTTCCAGCTCGCCCATTTCCACGGCGGAGGCCAGCACGCGCATGCCCTGGTCGCTTGGGTCCTGACCGCGGCTTGAGTGCAGGATCAGCTTGAGCTCTTCACGGCTGTAATGGTGCTCGTGGTGGGGGCCGGGCTCGCCCTGGCCGGCGATGCGCAGAATGCCGTTGGCACTGGCGTTGAGCAGGTAAATGGCCGGGTACATCGCCCAGTAGAAGAGGTAGAGCGGCACCGCCGTCCACAGCGACAACAGCTCGGGTTTGCGAATGGCCCAGGATTTCGGGGCCAGCTCACCCACCACGATGTGCAGGTACGAAATCATGAAAAAGGCGCTGAAGAACGACACGCCTTTGACGACCTCGGGCGATTCCACGCCGACCGTCTCGAGCAACGGCGCCAGCAAGTGCGCGAATGCCGGCTCACCGACCCAGCCCAGCCCCAGCGACGCCAGCGTAATACCCAGCTGGCACGCCGACAGATAAGCATCGAGCTGACTGTGAACGGTGCGCAGAATGCGTCCACGCCAGCCGTTTTTCTCGGCAATGGACTCGACACGGGTGGAGCGCAGTTTGACCATGGCGAACTCGGCCGCAACGAAAAATCCGTTGAGCAGAACCAACACCATTGCGAAAAGAATCATGCCGAAATCGGCGAAGAGTGAAGCCAGGCTGATACCAGGGGAAGGGTCCATGATGGGGTTTTGCAGGTTCCGTTTTGAAGTGTGGAATGAAACAAGCCCTCACAATTGGAGGGCACAAGGGACGCAATTTAACGGCTATCTACAGGCTTGCCTAGGCTTTGGTCATCTGGGCCGGGGCAAAGTTGCAGATAAACACACTGCCCTTGCCGGGGACGCTGTTGATTTCCAGTACCGCGCGGTGGCGCAGCAGCACGTGCTTGACGATCGCCAGGCCCAGGCCTGTTCCGCCGGTGTTTGACGCGCGGCTGGAGTCGACGCGGTAGAAGCGCTCGGTCAGGCGCGGGATATGTTTGCTGTCGATGCCGATGCCGGAGTCCTGCACGCTCAGGTGCGCGCCACGCCCGTCACTCCACCAGCGGATGCGGATCTTGCCCTCTGCGGGCGTGTATTTGACCGCGTTGAAGATCAGGTTGGAGAACGCGCTGCGCAGCTCCGCCTCGCTGCCCTTGAGGCTGACGTCGCTTTCCAGCTCCAGGGTGATCTGCTGGTTCTTGCTCCCCGACAGCGCCTGGGCATCATTGGTGATGCTCTGCAGCAGCGACGACACGGCGACGGGCTGATTGTCGGACGGGTAATCGGTGGCTTCCAGCTTGGCCAGCAGCAGGAGATCGTTAAGCAACGTCTGCATGCGTCCGCCTTGCTGATGCATTTGCTGCAACGCACGGACCCAACGCGGATTCACTTCTTCGACGTTATCCAGCAGCGTCTCCAGGTACCCGCAGATGACCGTTAACGGTGTGCGCAGCTCGTGAGACACGTTGGCGACGAAGTCTTTGCGCATCTGCTCCAGCTGATGCATACGCGTCACGTCGCGCACCAGCATTAAATGCTCGTTGTTGCCGTAGCGGGTGATCAGCATCTGAATGCGCAGGCGGTCATTGACCGGCGACGGGATCTCCAGCGGTTCGGCATAGTTGGCGTGCGCGAAGTACTCCTTGAAGCGCGGGTGGCGCACCAGGTTGGTCACCGGCTGACCGCTGTCCTGGGGCGTCTTCAGGCCCAGCAAGGTTTCTGCCGCGCGGTTCCACCATTCCAGGTTGCCGTCGCTGTCGAGCATGATCACGGCATCTTTCAGTGCGGCGGTGGATTCCTGGACACGGTCGATAACCGCTTGCAGGCGGCCACGCACGCGCTGATCGCGACGCTGTAAATGGTAAATGCTGTCGAAGACTTCACCCCACAAGCCATAGCCATCGGGCGGCGGCTCGTCGGGTTTGTGATGGCGAAGCCAGTCATGCAGGCGCAGCAGCTGTTTGAGGGTCCAGGCCAGATAAAGCCCCAGACCGATTGCCAGACACCCGCCGTAATGTCCGCTGATCAAACCGGCCAGCAGCGAGGCTGTGACCAACATCAGCAAGTGGCGGATCAGGGTGCCATGCCAGTTGTGATTCAATTAACGCGTCCTTGTCTTCAGCGGTCTGAATCGCTGCCAAACGCTTTTTCAGCTTTTGGTGGAGAAACGGTAACCAGTACCGCGGACGGTTTGTACCAGATTTTCGTAAGCCTCGCCGAGGGCTTTGCGTAGACGCCGGATGTGGACATCCACGGTGCGCTCTTCCACGTAGACATTTCCGCCCCAGACCTGATCGAGCAGCTGCCCGCGGGTGTAGGCGCGTTCCTGATGGGTCATGAAGAATTGCAGCAGGCGGTATTCGGTCGGGCCCATCTCGGCAGGTGTGCCGTCGATGGTCACGCGGTGGCTGATCGGGTCCAGCAGCAGACCGCCCACTTCGATCGGTGATTCGCCATCGTTCGGGGCAGCCCGGCGCAGCACGGCCTTGAGGCGGGCGACCAATTCGCGGGGAGAGAAGGGTTTGGTGATGTAGTCGTCGGCGCCGACTTCGAGGCCCTGAATCTTGTTGTCCTCTTCGCCTTTGGCCGTGAGCATGATGATCGGGATGTCACCGGTCAGCTCGTCACGTTTCAGGCGGCGTGCCAGCTCGATGCCGGATGTACCCGGCAGCATCCAGTCCAGCAGGATGAGGTCCGGCTTGCGGTCGACGATAACGGCGTGGGCCTGTTGCGAATTCTCAGCCTCAATGCAGTCATAGCCGGCCATTTCCAGTGCGACGGCAATCATTTCGCGAATGGGCGCCTCGTCGTCGACGATCAGAATGCTCCTGCCAACCATGCCTCGAACCTCATGTCATTTAACTGTCTTGGGGCGCATTAGATAACGGAATTATTGCAGTCGTGTGACAGGTTAGTTCGAGCTAGGCGTATTCGCCGGTCTAGCGCTAAGCTGGCGACTTGTCCTACAAGAAATGTCCATCCAGCGACAGACAAAAAGAGGATTCATCCATGGCTAAAATTTCTTCTGCTCTGATGCGCCTTTTGGCGGCGGCAGCGTTGGCATCTTCCGGCATGGCATTCGCTGCCGCGCCGGCGATGACCAGTGACGGCATGCTCACCGACCACAAAGGCATGACGCTCTATACCTTTGATAAGGACACCTCCGCGGGCAAGTCCGTCTGCAATGATCAATGCGCAACCAACTGGCCGCCGCTGACCGCTACTGCCAGCGACAAGCCTGAGGGCGACTGGACCATTATCAAGCGCGATGACGGCGCCTCGCAGTGGGTTTACAAGGGCAAGCCGCTGTACTTTTTCAAAAGCGACAAGGCCGCTGGCGACAAAACCGGCGACGGCAAGGGCGACGTCTGGCACATCGCCAAGCCATGATCTGAGCCTTCGCGCGCTGCGTCGGCCCGAATCGGTCAGCGCAGCGCGTAGTCCAGAACGATACCGATAAAAATCGCCAGCCCCGCCCAGTGGTTGTGCAGAAAGGCCCTGAAGCAGGCTTGCGGGTCTTTGTCCCGCGTCGACCAGAATTCCCAGCCAAAGCATCCCGCGGCCACCAGCAGGCCGATGAAGAAGTACAGGCCCAGCTCAAAGCGTGTACCCGCCAGCATCAGGCAGAACAGCGCCAGGCATTGCAGCGTCAGGATGATCACCCGATCCGCGTCGCCGAACAGCACGGCCGTGGATTTTACGCCGATCTTCAAGTCGTCCTCGCGATCCGTCATCGCGTAATACGTGTCATATCCCACCGTCCACAGCAGATTGGCGATGTACAGCAGCCACGCGGCAGCGGGCAGCTCGCCGGTCTCCGCGGTAAACGCCATCGGCATGCCCCACGAAAACGCAGCGCCCAATACCACTTGCGGGTAGTAGGTATAGCGCTTCATGAACGGGTAGCACGCCGCGAGGGCAAGACCGCCGAACGACAGCCAGATCGTCGTCGCGTTAGTGAACAACACCAGCACAAAGCTCAGCCCCACCAACACGGCGAACAGAATCAGCGCTTCCTTTGACGTCACCCTGCCACTCACCAACGGCCGTTGCTCGGTGCGTTTGACGTGGCCGTCCACCTTGCGGTCGGCGAAGTCGTTGATCACGCAGCCCGCCGCGCGCATCAGGAACACGCCGATGACGAAAATCAGCAGCGTGCTCAGGGAAGGCGAGCCTTTGCCTGCAATCCAGACCGCCCACAAGGTCGGCCACAGCAACAGATAAATGCCGATGGGCTTGTCGATGCGCGTGAGCTGGATGAAGTCCCAGGCGCGTGGGTGCAGACGGTTCAGGGATTTGAGCAACGACAGGTACATCAGCGGCCCTCTTGGGCATGCAGTGGAAGGTTGGCTTCGATGGCGCGCCATGCGGTGGGCAGAAACACTTCCGCCACCAGAATGCTCAAGATCCCCCGGCTGAAACAGGAGCGGCGTCCCCACAAGCCCGGCTGTGCGTCAATCACGGGCAGCCATTGCGCAGGATAGTGGCAGACCTGCAGCGGGCCGCGGGCGAAGGCTTTATCGCTGAACAGCAGTTCGCCCAGCGATCGGGTGCCGAGTTCGTCCATGTGCAGGCCGTCATGCTCTAGCGCGCTGCGGGCGGCGACACTGCGGGCAAACACCCATCGTTCATCACGGCCCAGCAGATAGACTTCACGCACCCAGCCTTCGCTGCCCTCAGGCAAGTGCAACGCGGCGCACTCATCATCACGCAGGCGTTGCCAGCCTTCGAACTGCGGCTGCACGCAGAAATGATTGTCAGAGAACCGAGTCAGGCGTCGGGTCAGGGAATCTTCGTGGAACAGCCACTCAAGAACGACGGGTGAGGGGGCTTCGATCAACTGATCGCGCAAAAGCCATTCGGGCGCTGGAAATGCAGGGGTTTGCTGGATCACGGGAGACAAACACAGGCGGCAATCGAGGCGGCGAGCTTAGCATGATTGCGATTTTTGACCGACGACCGGAGCCCCCCATTGCTGCGCTGAGACACTTGACGCATTCCCGGCTAAAGCCAGTCCTACAGGATATGCAGTGTTAGTAGGACCGGCTTCAGCCGGGAAGAGGCCGGTTTGGGCGCTATCAATCTTGCGGCATGACGCTCGACGCCATCGCAGCTAGAGCCAATCCTCCGAAAAGCGCGCGAGTCGTGCATCAATGAAACTTGCGTCATTGCGCTGTGATCAGTAAAAGGCCTGACCCATTCGAAAACTTCGCGACGACAGCGGAGCGTCTGGGACGCCTAGCCTGAAACCAAGAGAACCGACCAATGAAAAAGTGGCAATGCATAGTCTGTGGCCTGATCTACAACGAAGCCGACGGTTGGCCGGATGACGGCATCGCGCCGGGCACGCTCTGGCAGGATGTGCCGGAAGACTGGCTGTGCCCTGACTGCGGCGTCGGCAAAATGGATTTTGAGATGATCGAAATCGGCTGATCCGCCGACTTCCACGACCCCTCTGGAGAAATGAATGAACGCACCTGTCGTGATCATCGGTACCGGGCTGGCGGGCTATAACCTCGCCCGCGAATTTCGCAAGCTGGATGGCGAGACGCCGCTGTTGCTGATCACCGCCGATGACGGCCGTTCGTACTCCAAACCCATGCTGTCCACCGGCTTTGGCAAAAACAAGGAAGCCGACGGCTTGAGCATGGCCGAGCCAGGCGCCATGGCCGAGCAGCTCAAGGCCGAGGTGCGCACGCACACCCGCGTCAGCGGCATCGATCCGGGTCACAAGCGTCTGTGGATCGGCGAGGAAGCGGTCCCGTACCGCGATCTGATTCTGGCGTGGGGCGCGGAAACTGTGCGCGTGCCGGTGGCCGGTGATGCCGCCGATGCCATATTCCCGATCAATGATCTGGAGGACTACGCGCGTTTCCGTGCTGCAGCCGCCGGCAAGAAGCGAGTGCTGATTCTGGGCGCAGGCCTGATCGGCTGCGAGTTCGCCAACGATCTGATCCTGGGCGGCTACGAAATCGACCTGGTTGCGCCGTGCGAGCAGGTGATGCCGACGTTGCTGCACCCTGCGGCTGCCGCAGCGGTACAGGCCGGGCTGGAAAGCCTGGGCGCGCGTTTTCATCTCGGCCCCTTGCTGACACGGCTTGATCGTGCCGACGACGGGCTCGAGGCGCACCTGTCGGATGGCGAGGTGCTTCACTGCGATCTGGTGGTATCGGCGATCGGCCTGCGCCCCCGCACTGATCTCGCCGCAGCGGCCGGCCTGGAGATCGGGCGTGGCGTTGTGGTCGATCGGCATTTGCAGACCTCCCACGCCAATATCTATGCACTGGGCGACTGCGCTGAAGTTGATGGCCTGAATCTGCTTTACGTCATGCCGCTGATGAACTGCGCCCGGGCATTGGCGCAAACCCTCGCCGGCACGCTCACACCCGTCAAATATGGCCCCATGCCGGTCACGGTGAAAACGCCGGTTTGCCCGCTGGTAGTGTCGCCGCCGCCCAAGGGCTCGGTAGGTGTCTGGACCGTGGAAGGTGAGGGCGCCGACATCAAGGCACTGTGTCTGGACAGCGACGGCAACCTGCTGGGTTACGCGCTGACAGGCGCGGCGGTGATGGACAAGCTCGCCCTGAACAAGGCTTTGCCCCCGCTGCTGGCATGATTAACAGTCGTTCTGTCGGATAAGCCATCTTTTAGTTGAAACAAACGTGGCCCACGTACTGGCGCGGGTCCCGGTGGCGTGCCATTCTCATTCCTGTCTGCCGCAACGTAGAGCTGTTGCGGCACCTGCTCGCTGTCCGCAAGGGCTGCACGGGACATAAAAACAAAAAACCGTAAAAGAGGCTTTATATGCGTAAACCAGAACTCGCAGCGGCTATTGCCGAGAAAGCAGATCTCACCAAAGAACAAGCCAATCGCGTACTCAACGCGGTGCTCGACGAAATCACCAACGCGTTGCACAAAAAGGACAGCGTCACGCTGGTTGGCTTCGGCACTTTCTTGCAACGTCATCGTGGCGCCCGCACCGGCAAGAACCCTCAGACCGGTGAGCCCGTCAAGATCAAGGCCAGCAACACGGTGGCATTCAAGCCGGGCAAGTTTCTCAAAGACAGCGTCAATCCGGACTCGGCAAAGCCAGCGAAACCAGCCAAGCCGGCTGCAGCCGCCAAAGATGCGAAGCCAGCCAAGGCCGCAGCGGCCAAGGCACCCGCAGCAAAGAAAAAGTAATTCGCTGAGCGCTCTGCGGAGGGCGAGCAGCATGGAAATGGGCATACCGATCAGTCGGCGTGCCCATTTTTTTATGGGCTGTGAATCGACCGGCGCCGACCTGCGCGTCCCGTCTAGCCCGCCACTTTGCGACTGACCGGTTCTGCCTGCTCGCCGGACAATCAAGCTCGCTACACTGCGGCTGGTCACCCTGACCGCCGCTGATCCCATGAGGCCCACGCATGAAGTTTCGTTTTCTACTCTGGATGTTGGGCCTGTTGATGGCCCGCGCCAGTCGCAATAATCCCGCGTTTCAGCAGCAACTCGCGGGGAAGGATCTGGCTTTCCAGTTGCAGACGGCTGACGGCAAGATCGCCCGGCACTTCATCGTGCGCGATCAGCGCGTCAAGAGCCGCGCCGGCACCTTTGCGGCACCTGCGTTCGTGATCTCTTTCAAAGACGCCGATTACGGCTTCGCCACAATGCAGGCCCGGAACAAGCAGCTCGCATTCATGCAGGGCATTCAGGACAAGGACATCCTGGTCGCCGGCAACGCGGGACTGGTGATGTGGTTCCAGGGGCTGACGAAGTATTTGAAGCCGAGGAAGAAGAAATAGTTGAATGCTCAGGCCTCTTCGTGAGCAAGCTCACTCCCACGAGTGCAGCGGCGTGCCTGAGATGTTGCGTCAACCCAGATCCTGTGGGAGCGAGCTTGCTCGCGAAGACTGACGCTGAGTCACCGCAGAAAATAGCTGAATGCTCCAGCCTCTTCGTGAGCAAGCTCACTCCCACGAGTGCAGTGGTGTACCTGAGATGTTGAGTCAGCCCAGATCCTGTGGGAGCGAGCTTGCTCGCGAAGACTGATGCTGAGTCACCACAGAAAATAGCTGAAGGCTCCAGCCTCTTCGTGAGCAAGCTCACTCCCACGAGTGCAGCGGCGTGCCTGAGATGTTGAGTCGACCCCGAGCCCGTGGGAGCGAGCTTGCTCGCGAAGACTGATGCTGAGTCACCACAGAAAATAGCTGAATGCTCCAGCCTCTTCGTGAGCAAGCTCACTCTCATCAAACAAAAAATAAGTCTCTGATTTTGTTCCACAATTCAAGAAGCCTTTACCACGTCCAGCCCCAGCTTACGGGCCTTGCGCAGCAAGGCCCGGTACTGCTTTTCCTTGCTCCGTTCTTCAAACGCTTCGATCCCCTGCTCAACATAGGGCTGCCCCTTGGTCAGCATGGCGTAGATCAAGCGTGCAAGTTGGTGAGCCGTGGCCTTGATGGCGCAGCTGGTATCCATCCGCGCCAGTCGGGCCCTGTGGCTGGCGCCGATAAAGCTTTTGTCATTTCGCGCGTTAGAGGCCGCTTGCTTGAGTGCCTGGGCTGCGTTGTTGAGGGTTTTCTGGCCTTTACCCGACAGTGAGCGACCACCCGAAATCCGTGTCGGTGGTGCCACGCCCAGCCATGAGCAGAAATGCTCCATCGTGGGAAATCGGGACAGATCCGGTCCAATCTCGCCGGCAATGACCAAGGCCGTATCGACGCCGATGGTCGGTATGGCGGTGAGATCAACGCCCATGACGCGCCAAAGCGACTGATGCAGGGCCGCCTGATCTGCTGCGCAGCGGTGAGGGCTACGCAGGATTTTTCGTGAGGGTTGGGGGGCCTCCTCGCGCTCGGGCAATTGACTCAGTGCATCCGTAATTGCCTTGTCGCATGCCCCAATCTGCTGTTCAAAGAAGTCATAGCATTGCACTTCTTGTTCGAGCGCATGCAGGTGCTCTAAACGCCAATTACCGTGGAGGCTGCGGGCTACAGTCTCTTTGCTGGCCTTGATCCGCCGATCAGTCAGGTCGGCCAGAACAGACGGATCGCGCTCGCCGGCAATGATTGCGCGAAGGATTTTCATGCCGGTCACGCCCGAAATATCGCTGATGACGTTGGCGAGTTGGATGTTCATCTGGCTCAGCGCTTTCTGCATGCGGTTCAAGGTTTGAGCTTGGTTACGAACTTTGCTGGCTCGTTGGCGAATGAGCGCCCGCATAGAACAAATCGCATCGTCAGGGCGAAACGCTCCGCGCAGCAGGCCATGGCTCATCAGTTGCCATATCCACTGGCAATCGAGGACATCGGATTTACGACCGGAAATCTGCCGCGTTGCGCGTGAGTTGACCAGATAGACCTTGAAGCCTCGCGCATCAAGAAGCTCAAACAGTGGAATCCAGTAGACGCCAGTGGCTTCCATGGCCACGACCTCGATCTTGAGCGCTTCAAGCCAATCGGCCAGCTTGACGAGGTCGTCGGTGAAGGTAGAAAAGCTGCGTACCGGTTGCTCGTGGTCACGATCAACGGCGACCCAATGCTCACGGCTGCCGATGTCGATACCGGCACAATGGGGATGGACCAGTTCAAAACGCTGTCTGGATTGCTTGCGCGCCATGCTGTTTCCTCGCAGGATGATGGGCGCGCGGGGCACACGGTGGCGAAAGGGTTCACTCTCTCATACGTGGTCACGGCTAGCCGTGCCGACAAGGACTCTACGCCGATACCGTGCGGGCCACTCTCCCACGCGGGTGCTGTCACACCAATGTGAGTACCGGCCTCTGTCCCGCGCTCCTCAATCCTAGCAAAGCAAAGAGCGGCCACCCCTGACGGGGCAGCCGCTCTTTGCTTTTCAAGGTATCAGCATCACAACGGGAGATGAGTCGTGCACCCAGTTTGCTGCGCGACAGCGCGGCGCGTAGCGGCGGGACGACTCCCACGAGTGCAGTGGTGTACCTGAGATGTTGCGTCAACCCAGATCCTGTGGGAGCGAGCTTGCTCGCGAAGACTGATGCTGAGTCACCACAGAAAATAGCTGAATGCTCCAGCCTCTTCGTGAGCAAGCTCACTCCCACAAGTTCAGTGGCGTACCTGAGATGTTGAGTCAGCCCAGATCCTGTAGGAGCGAGCTTGCTCGCGAAGACTGATGCTGAGTCACCACAGAAAATAGCTGAATGCCCACAGATCTTCGTGAGCAACCTCTTCCCAACAAAAAGCGCAGCTAACTCTCAGGCTGCAAGCGGGCATTTCGAGATCAGCTGAACTGCGAGGCCAGTTCGCGCAACAGCACTTCGGCCTCCAGCACTTTCTTCACGACGTCCTGAGCTTTCTCGCGAGAGAGCTTCAGGCGCTCGAGCAGTTCGTCCGGAATGCTTTCCAGAGGGCCGGAGCCGATGCCTTCCTTGCGCAGCAGCCTCACCGCCAGGCATACCAGGTTTGCATACTTGTGATGCTCACCTGCGTAGTGCGGGTCGTGCTGAAAGCGCAGGGCGATGACCAGCTCCTCCGGCATGTCCCAGTTGCGCATCAGCCAGGAGCCGATCTGCTCGCGGCTGATGCCCAGCAGATGCTGTTCGACATAGCTGTGATGCAGGTGCGGATTGACTTCGATCTGGCGGCAGATCAGCGAAAAGTGCGGCGGAAACACATGCGCCAGCAGCAGATAGCCGAAGTTGTGCAGCAAACCGGCGAGGTAGGTCAGGCCACTTTCCGGGCGCTCGGCACGGGGCATCGCGCGGGTCAGGCCTTCAATGATCGCAGCCGTGTAGATCGACTGCTGCCAGTAAGGCGTCGCCTGCTGCGGATGATCCTTGGGCAACGCCAGGGTTTTGCCCAGCGCCAGACCGAGCGCCAGATTGATCACCAGATCAAAACCCAGCACGCGAACGATGGCGTCTTCCACCGAACGGATTTTGCCGGCCGAACCGTAATACGGAGAGGCCGCCCAGCTCACCACCTGGGCCGCCAATGCCGGATCGGTTTCGACTACGCCAGTGATGTCGTCGATGGTCGCGTCCGGGTCGACACGCAGCTTGATGATCTTCTGCGCCGTGTCGGCCAGCGGCGGGATTTCCACCGTGGACTCCAAGCGCTGCTGAATGCGTCGGGCGGTGAAGTTCTGAACGGCTTTGGTGATCTCCTCGCGGTCGTCATCGGGACGCGTGAGGTTAGGTGTGACCGACGTCACCGGTTCGCCAAAGCGGGCAGCGCTGGCCTTGGTCAACAGCGTTTTGAAATCCTCGCTGCTGATTTCCAGCAAGAGGCCCGGCTCGCCGGAGTCGATCAGCACGGCAGGGCCAGACAGAATTCGCTCTTCATACAGACAAGGCGAGCTGGTCAGTGCAGGCAGGCCGGGCAACGTGCCGAGCTTGTGTTTTTGCAGCATGAGCTCAAGCGACTCTTTCGGAACCGCTTTCAATTTGCGGCCGGTCAACTCGGTGATGCGGTTGAGGTCCAGCAATTGGTTTTGCGGAAACAGGATAAACAGCGCGCCAACGGAGTCATCGACCAGAATGGCCTGAACCTTCTGGGCAGGCGGCAGAGACTCATCGTCAGTTACTTCACGGAAGTTGAGTTTGCCCAGCAACTGCCGAATGACAGAAGGGCAGTGTGGGCTTGTGTCGATGTGGGCAACTTCTGTCATGGCCTGTATCCAGATTCCTACAATCGCTGAAGTATAACCAGCTTAGTTGTTATAGAGGTGAGACACCCTGTTATTGCGTTGACTGCTTCACACTTGCCCGTATTGCTGGCCATGGCGCAACCAGCGTTCCAGCAGGGGACTGACATGGTGCGGCCAGCGTTCAAGCAGTGCCTGGGCCGCGTCCCTGACCGCAGGCAGCAAATCTGCATCGCGCATCAGGTCAGCAACCTTGAACTGCAGCAGCCCTGTCTGACGCGTGCCGAGCATCTCGCCTGGCCCACGCAGCTCCAGATCTTTTTCAGCGATGACGAAGCCGTCGTTGGTTTCACGCATGATGCCCAGCCGCTGACGACCGATCTGCGAAAGTGGCGGGTGGTACAGCAGCACGCAATGGCTGGCCGCGCTGCCCCGGCCGACCCGACCGCGCAATTGATGCAGCTGCGCCAGGCCCAGGCGTTCCGGGTTTTCGATGATCATCAGGCTGGCATTGGGAACGTCCACGCCGACCTCGATCACCGTCGTTGCAATCAGCAGATTCAGATTGCCCTGCTTGAATTCGGCCATGACGGCGGCTTTTTCGGCGGGCTTCATGCGCCCGTGAATCAAGCCGACCTTGAGCTCGCCCAGCGCGCTGGTCAGTTCCTCGAACGTGGTTTCAGCGGCCTGGCATGTCAGCTCCTCGGACTCCTCGATCAGTGTGCACACCCAGTACGCCTGCCGGCCTTCGGCGCACGCATTGCGTACACGCTCGACGACTTCGATCCGTCGGCTGTCGACCACCAGCACGGTGTTCACCGGCGTACGCCCGGGTGGCAGTTCGTCGAGGATCGACGTGTCGAGGTCGGCGTAGGCGCTCATCGCCAGCGTGCGTGGAATGGGGGTGGCGGTCATGATCAATTGGTGTGGGCACATCGAGCCGCCGACGCCTTTCTTGCGCAGGGCCAGACGTTGCTGAACACCGAAACGGTGCTGTTCATCGATGATGACCAGCGCGAGATTCCTGAACTGCACTTCGTCCTGGAACAGCGCGTGGGTGCCGACCACCATCGGTGTGCCGCCGGCAATCTGCGCCAGGGATGCCGCCCGCGCCTTGCCCTTGAGTTTGCCCGCGAGCCAGGCCGTCTCTATGCCGAGAGGCTCCAGCCAGCGGGTGAAATTGATGAAATGCTGTTCGGCAAGAATCTCCGTGGGCGCCATCAGTGCAACCTGATAGCCAGCCTCCAGCGCCTGCAACGCCGCGAGTGCTGCAACGACCGTTTTGCCAGCGCCTACGTCGCCCTGAATCAGCCGCAGCATCGGTTCCTGCTGACTGAGGTCGTAGGCGATCTCATTGCCGACGCGCTGCTGCGCACCTGTGGGCGGGAATCCGAGGTTGGCGAGGAATTGCTTCGGCAGGCGTTTCGCCGGGGGCAATGCAGGCGCGCGTTGCGAGCGCAGGCTTTCACGCAGGCGTTGCTGGGAAAGCTGGTGCGTCAGCAACTCTTCAAATGCCAGTCGGTGCTGCGCCCAGTGATGGCCAAGCGCGAGCTCTTCGACGTCAGCATCGGCAGGCGGGTTGTGCAGGTAATGAATGGCCTCAGCCAGGGGCGCGAGTTGATAGTCGCGTGCCAGCTCGTCCGGCAGCCAGTCAGGCAGGCTTTTCGGGCCGAGCATCGACAGGCTCTGCTGACACAATTGCCGCAGGCGCTGCTGGGTGAGGCCTTCGGTCGTGGGATAGATCGGTGTCAGCGTCTGCTCGACAGCCACCGGCTCATCGCCGGTGATCGCGCGGTATTCAGGGTGATAGATCTCAAGCCCCGAAGCGCCGGGCCGGGCTTCGCCGTAACAGCGCACATGGGTACCGCGCTTGAGGCCGTCCTTCTGCGCGTTGCTGAAGTGGTAAAAGCGCAGGCTCAATACGCCGGTGCCGTCGCCGATCCTGACCAGCAAACTGCGGCGCTTGCCCATGACCACGTCGGCGCCGCTGACCACGCCCTCGACCACCGCGTCCTGGCCCGGGCGCAATTCGCCGATGGGCACGACGCGAGTCCTGTCCTGATAACGCAACGGCAGGTGAAACAGCACGTCTTGAATGTTCTCAAGACCGACTTTCGCCAGCTTTTCAGCCATTGCCTCACCGACGCCTTTTAGCGCCGTGACCGAGACATGAGACAGCTCCGTCATACCGTCCCTTAACTCGCTTCAGCCTGAGCTTTCGGACGAGCGACGGAACACAGACGAATCGAATCAGCGAGGATTTCGATGGCTTTCGGACGCGGGAAGCTGGCACGCCAGGCGATTGCCACAGTGCGGAATGGTACTGGCGGCGACAGCGGACGGACTTCGATCACGCCGGGTGCGTAGTGGTGGCTGTCGACAGCGGACATCGGCAGGATGGAAATACCCAGCCCTGAAGCGACCATGTGCCGAATGGTTTCCAGCGAGCTGGACTCCACCGTGGTGTGCTTGGCAGCATCGCCGCCCTTGACCAGCGTCGGACAGGCTTCGAGCACCTGATCGCGGAAGCAATGACCTTCGCCCAGCAACAGCAGGCTCTTGTCGTTCAGTGCCGAGGCATCAATGGTCTTTTTCTGGGTCCATGGATGATCGGCAGGCATCAGTACGTAGAACGGCTCGTCGTACAGTGACAGCGTCAGGACATCAGCCTCGTTGAATGGTAGGGCAATGATGATCGCGTCGAGCTCGCCATTGCGCAGCTTGTCGCGCAGCACGTGGGTGAAGTTTTCCTCGATGTACAACGGCATCTGCGGGGCGACCCGGTGCAGTTGGGGAATCAGGTGAGGAAAAAGATACGGGCCGACGGTGTAGATCGCGCCGACTTTAAGCGGCGCGGTCAGCTGGTTCTTGCCGGTCTGGGCCAGTTCACGAATGCCTTGGGCCTGCTCGAGGACCTTCTGCGCCTGAGCCACGATGCCCTCGCCAACCGGGGTCAGACGTACGGCACTCTTGCTGCGCTCGAAAATCAGCACACCGAGTTCATCTTCCAGCTTCTTGACGCCCACCGACAAGGTCGGCTGGCTGACGTGACAGCGTTCAGCGGCATGGCCGAAATGCTGCTCTTGAGCGAGGGTAACGATGTAGCGCAATTCTGTGAGGGTCATAACGTGCGTCCATGAAGTTGCGGCCCCAGCATAGCGGGTGCAATCGATAGACGCACGTTATCAACCCGTCGCGGCTGACAAAATTCTGGTTTCAGCGTTTATCCAGCGAATAAACGAAGGGCGCGACCACTTCCAGCGACCCGTTCTTCAGCAATTCCGGCGGCGGCTTGGGCAATGGCTGCGCGCGGCGGATCATTTCCAGCGTCGCTCGATCCAGTGATGCGCTGCCCGAGCCTCCGGCCAGTTCATAGGACAACACGCGGCCTTCGCCATCGACCACGAAGCGCAGACGACTGGTGCCCTGCATGCCCCGACGTCGAGCATCTTCCGGGTACCGCTTGAACTTGCTCAGGTGACTCAGCAATTCACCCTGCCAAGTAGGTAATGCATTGCTTGGCGGCGTGGGCGGAGCAGGTTGCGGCGACGCTGACTTCTCCGGCTTGGCGTTGGACGGCGGGGCGTCCAGCGGCTTGTCGTCGGCTGGCTTCTCTTCCTTCGGCGGCTCGACTTTCTTCACAGGTTTTGGCGGCTGTGGTTTGGGCTTGGGCTTGACCGGCTTGGGTACGGCGATTTCGGCCTTGGGCGCTTCGGCGACTGGCGGAATCGGCAGTTGTTCTTCAGGCGCAGGCGGCTGCGGCGGTTGCACGACTTTTGGCGGTGGCGGCGGGGCGGGCTCGGGAGCAGGCGCCAGCTCGACCATCATCGCGGCCGGCGGCAGCTCGATGGCCTGCGAGGAGGGCCAGCGCAATGCGACGACAATCGCCACGGCATGGACCGCCAGCACCAACAACAGACTACCGCTATAGCGCGTCAGCTTTTGGCGCGTATTGATCATTTCTTGCCGACCGTCTCGAGACCCACCAGGCCCACCTTCAGGTAGCCAGCGCCGCGCAGGGCGTTCATGACGTCCATCAGGTCGCCGTAGTCGACGCCCTTGTCGGCCTGGAAGAAGATCGTGGTGTCTTTCTTGCCCTTGGTCTTGGCATCCAGCACCTGACCGATCTGCTCGCGGGCCACTTTTTCATCGCCCAGGTACAGGCTCTGGTCGGCTTTCACGCTCAGGAAAATCGGCTTCTCGGGTCGAGGCACCGGCTTGGCGGTAGAGGCAGGCAGGTCAACTTTGATGTCTACGGTTGCCAGCGGGGCGGCAACCATGAAGATGATCAGCAGGACCAGCATGACGTCGATGAACGGCGTCACGTTGATTTCGTGGTTCTCGGCGAGCTCGTCGTCGCCTTCCTTCAAATGCAGGCCCATGGTTTACCCCATCTTTACCATGTGCGGCGATTGGCTGCGCTCGACCGCAGGCTGGTGATCCAGATCGCGACTGACCAGCAATAGAACCTGCGCCGAAGCGTCGGACACTTGCGCCTTGTAGCCGGCAATGGAGCGGGCGAAGACGTTGTAGATGACGACGGCGGGAATCGCGGCAACCAGACCCAGTGCGGTGGCCAGCAAGGCCTCGGCGATGCCCGGCGCCACGACAGCCAGGTTGGTGGTCTGGGTTTTGGCGATGCCGATAAAGCTGTTCATGATCCCCCATACGGTGCCAAACAGGCCCACAAACGGCGCAGTCGAGCCGATGGTGGCCAACACGCCGGTGCCCATGCTCATGTTGCGGCCGCAGGCGGCGACCAGGCGTTCAAGGCGGAAAGCGACGCGCTCCTTGATGCCTTCCCGTTCGCGGGTGTTAACCGACAGGCGCATCTCTTCCAGTGCGTCGTGCACCAGCAAATGGGAAAGGGTGCCTTCTTTCTTCGACCCTGCGCTGGCTTCGTCCAGGTTGCGTGCACGTTTCAGCGCAGCGATTTCGCTCCGCAGACGACGCTTGGCGCCCAGCAGTTCGAAGCCCTTGGCGATCCAGATGGTCCAGGTAATGACCGATGCGATGGCCAGACCGATCATCACGGCTTTGACGATGATGTCCGCGTTCTTGTACATACCCCAGGGCGAGAGGTCGTGGGACATGCCCAGGCTGTTATCTTCCGCAGCGGCATCAAGCGACTCAGCCGGAGCAGATGCCGGGGTCAGTTCTTGAACGCCTGGCGTTGTCGCAGGGTCAACCGGAGTGGCGGTTGGCGCCTCCGCCTGTACGGCGGGCTTTTGTACGGGAGCGTTGGAGTCGGCGAGCGCTATGGGCGTCAACATCAGGCTGAACAGCAGCGCGGCAATGGCGCGTCCTGCGCGTGGCAGACCTCGGTTGGCAATGGACGAAGCGGGGGTTTGAATAGATGTCATGCTGGCCCGACCTGATATGAAAATAGGTGTTCGTTCTGAGAGCGTCACGCTGGCGCGAGGCGAGCGGAGGAGAACAAAGGGTCGTCATTATTGCAAGTAATTCTTGTTAACAAAAGTAAGAGCGTCTCTTTTTTCATGAGAATGCGTCCCAATGGTCGGTTTTACAGCCCGCTTTACAGGCTTAAATTCAACAAGTGATGTGGAGATTGGACATGTCAGCGCCATCCGTTTTGATTGCTGGATGTGGCGATATCGGGAGCCGACTGGCCTCCCAACTTATGCCCGATGACTGGACCGTGTACGGCCTGCGCCGCTCGGTAGAGAAACTGCCCAACGGCGTGCTAGGCGTCAGCGGCGATCTTTTCGACCCCCGCATTCCCGCTCACTGGCCGGAAGGGCGACTGGATTACCTGGTCTACTGCGCCACACCTACTGACCGGGATGAGGCGGGTTATCGCGCGGCTTATGTCGAAGGCCTTCGGCACGTGCTGGGCTGGAGCGAGCGCAGCGGACAGAGGCCGAAGCGGATATTGTTCGTGTCCAGCAGCAGCGTCTATGGCCAGCAGCACGGCGAGTGGGTTGATGAAACGTCGCCTGTCGAAGCGACCGGGTACTCAGGCCAGGTCATGCGCGAAGCTGAACAAGTGGCGTTGGACAGCGGTGTGCCAGCTACCATCGTCAGGCTGACCGGGATTTACGGCCCGGGACGCAGTGATCTGATGAACCGTGTACGTCAGGGCTACAGTGTTGCAACTGATCCGCCCCTGTATGGCAACCGTATTCATGCTGATGACGCGGCCGGGCTGCTGGCGTTTTTGCTGCGTGCGGCTGCAGACGATGTAGCGCTGGAAGACTGTTATATCGGCGTTGACGATGCGCCCGCGCCGCTGGCCGAAGTGGTCGACTGGATGCGTCAGCGTCTGGGCGTCACAGAGTGGTCGGATGAGTACAACGTGCGCCGCGCCGGCAGCAAGCGCTGTAGCAACGCCCGCGCCAAAGCGCTGGGCTGGACGCCGCGTTATGCGACTTATAAAGAAGGGTATGAGGCGATGCTGGCAGACCAGCCGAACTAGCTCGCTTTGGCGCCGATTGGTAGGACCGGCTTTAGCCGGGAAGGCGTCAGGTTAACAACCGGAAAATTGAGGTTGTATGAACTGGCCTCTTCCCGGCTGAAGCCGGTCCTACCCTGCGTATGCGATAGTCAGTTCTTCTCAAGCACCCAGCGCTTCTCGCCCGGGCGCAGGTCAGGCATTTCAGTTGCCTGGGCGTTGTTCACCGCCTGGAACAACTCCAGCTGTTTGCCGTTGCGAACGAAAATCCACGGGTTACCGCGCTCGTTCTTCTCCAGCCACATGCTGTCGTATTCACCGCTCATGGCCGCGCAGTCGCCGGCCAGGCACAGTGCGTAGCGATCATTACCTGGCAGGCCGCTGACGCTGCCGTCTGGCAGGAATTCAACCGTGCTGCCCTGACCGTCGCCATTGACGATGGTCCACTTGCCACTAAGGTAGGCGGTGTAGAGCGCGCGCTCAAAGCTGGTGCCGGGTTGCGCGCCGGCCGGTGGGGCTTCTTTCGGCGAGCGGAAATGCTGCTCAGGCCCGGTGTCGCTGGCGCGTTGCACCAGCTCATCGCCCTTGATGGTCAGCTCATCAGACGCATTGCCGTAGAAGTCGACGCGCAGCTTGCCGTCGGCATTGCTGGCGATCTTGCCTTCACTCAGCTCGAAGCCGTTTGAAGCAGTGGCTTGTCCGGCCTTGGTGTTGATGTTCCATTCCAGATTCGGGCCGTAGGCCAGCAGCGCCTGACGCAGGTTGCCGCCTTGGGCTGCCGCGTCGATGGCCGCCTGGTTGATCCAGGTGCCGTCCGGGCTTTTGTCGGAGTGGCTGGCGCAGCCGCTGAGCAGTGCGACCAGCAGCGAGAGGGCAAACGCAACGCGCATGGGCGGAGTCCTTCCTTTTCTGAGGAGGCGGAGCGTGCTTGAGCTCCGCACCGGGATTTACTCGATGACCAAAATGGCGTCCATTTCGACTTGAGCGCCACGCGGCAGCGCAGCCACGCCAATGGCGGCGCGCGCCGGGTACGGCTGTTCGAAATATTTGCCCATGATCTCGTTGACCTTGGCGAAGTGGCTCAGGTCAGTGAGGAAGATATTCAGCTTGACGATGTCCTTGAACGAACCGCCTGCCGCTTCGGCCACCGCCTTCAGGTTTTCGAAGACCTGAACGGTCTGTGCTTCAAAGCCTTCGACCAGTTCCATGGTCTTCGGGTCCAGCGGAATCTGGCCCGACATGTAGACGGTGTTGCCCGCCTTGATTGCCTGGGAGTAGGTGCCGATGGCGGCGGGGGCTTTGTCGCTGGAGATGACGGTCTTGCTCATGAAAAACTCCTGTTTGCGGTTTGACTACGCGCGCATACGGGTGATGCGGATCACGCCGGCCAGGGCGCGCAGTTTCTTGATCACACGGGCCAGATGCACGCGGTCGTGCACGCTGACCACCAGTTGGACCACGCTGATGCGACCATCGCGTTCATCCATACTGATTTTTTCGATGTTGCCGTCCGCGGCGTTGACGCTGCTGGCAAGCAAGGCGATCAGGCCACGCTGGTGTTCCAGTTCGACGCGCAACTCAACGTTGAATTCGCCGGTGACGTCTTTGGCCCAGGACAGCTGAATGCACTTCTCGGGGTTGTGGCGGATTTCCGCGATGTTCCGACAGTTGTCCAGGTGCACGACCATGCCTTTGCCCGCGGACAGATGCCCGACGATCGGGTCGCCTGGAATCGGCGTGCAGCACTTGGCGTAGCTGAGGACGAGGCCTTCGGTGCCACGAATAGCCAGTGGACCTTCTGCGTTTGGCAGTTGATCGCCTTCACTGGCCAGCAATCGGCGAGCGACCACGTAAGCCATGCGGTTACCCAGGCCAATGTCTTCGAGCAGGTCTTCGATGACCTCGACCCGATACTCGGCAAGGATCAGGCGCACCCGTTCGGCCGGAATTTTTTCCAGCGTGCTGTCGAAACCGTTGAGTACTTTGTTCAGCAGGCGTTCGCCGAGATTGATCGACTCCGATCGGCGCTGCAGTTTGAGCGCATGACGGATGTGCGTACGGGCCTTGCCGGTCACGACAAAGTTGAGCCAGGCCGGATTCGGACGTGCTCCCGGCGCGCTCACAATCTCGACGGTCGAGCCGCTTTGCAACGGTTCGGACAGCGGCGCCAGCCGGCGATTGATCCGGCAGGCGATGCAGCTGTTGCCAACGTCGGTGTGCACGGCATACGCGAAGTCCACCGCCGTGGAGCCTTTCGGCAGCTCCATGATTCGGCCTTTGGGCGTGAACACGTAGACCTCGTCCGGGAACAGGTCAATCTTCACGCTTTCGATGAATTCCAGCGAGTTACCCGCACGCTGCTGCATTTCCAGCACGCCCTTGACCCACTGACGGGCCCGCGCGTGGGTGCTTTTCGGCTGTTCATCGCCAGATGATTTGTACAGCCAGTGCGCGGCGATGCCGTTGTTGGCCATCTCTTCCATTTCGCGGGTGCGAATCTGGATTTCGATGGGCACGCCGTGCATCCCGAACAGGGTGGTGTGCAGCGATTGATAGCCGTTGGCTTTCGGGATCGCGATGTAATCCTTGAAGCGGCCGGGCAGCGGCTTGTACAAATTATGCACAGCGCCGAGCACGCGATAGCAGGTGTCGACCTTGTCGACGATGATCCTGAACGCGTAGACGTCCATGATCTCGTTGAAGGCCCGGCGCTTGCCGCGCATCTTTTTGTAGATGCCATACAAATGCTTCTGACGACCGCTGACTTCGCCTTCGATGCCGTCAACGGCGAGGCAGTGGCTCAGCGACTCTTCGATCTTGTTGACCAGTTCCTTGCGGTTGCCGCGCGCGCGCTTGACCGCCTGGCCAATGCGCGAAGAGCGCATCGGGTACATCGCCTTGAAACCCAGGTCTTCGAATTCGATGCGCACGCTATGCATGCCAAGACGATTGGCGATAGGGGCGTAGATTTCGAGGGTTTCTTTGGCGATGCGGCGGCGCTTCTCTCCGGAAAGGACTTCCAGCGTGCGCATGTTGTGCAGGCGGTCGGCGAGCTTGACCAGAATCACACGGATGTCCCGCGCCATGGCCATCGCCATCTTCTGGAAGTTCTCGGCCTGAGCTTCGGCTTTGGTCTCGAAGTTCATCTGGGTCAGTTTGCTGACCCCGTCGACCAATTCGGCCACCGTTTCGCCAAACTGTGCGCAGAGCGCTTCTTTGGCGATGCCGGTGTCTTCGATCACGTCATGCAGCATGGCGGCCATCAGGCTCTGATGGTCCATGTGCATGTCGGCAAGAATATTGGCCACCGCCAGCGGATGCGTGACATAGGCTTCGCCGCTGCGACGGCGTTGGCCGTCGTGCGCTTGTTCGGCGTAGAAGTACGCCCGGCGGACCAGATTGACCTGGTCTGCGCCGAGGTAGGTCGCGAGGCGATCGGCGAGGGCGTCTATGCTCGGCAAGATAAATCTCCTTGCCGAAGGCTGGGACCCTGCGCCTTGCTACGTCGACCAGGCATAGGCTTAGACGGCCTCGCTGGACTCGTCCTCGAATGCCGCGAACAGTGGTTCATCTTCAACGATTTCGGCTTCTGCGATAACAGCGTAATCCATCAGGCCTGCAGCGATTTCACGCAGGGCCACTACGGTAGGCTTGTCGTTTTCCCATGCCAGCTTTGGCTCTTTGCCACCGGTCGCCAGTTGACGCGAGCGCTTGGTGGCGAGCATGACCAGCTCAAAACGGTTATCTACATGTTCCAGGCAGTCTTCAACGGTCACGCGGGCCATGGGTATTCCTCGTAGCAAATGCGATATGCGCGGTGCCCGAATGGGCGAGCGGACTCGACAGTCTAAAAAATCACCAGCGTTTAGGGAAGCGCTGATTTCAATAGCCCGGTTTTGCCGGGCAAAAACCGATCAGGCCAACAGTTGCGACAACAGCTGACTATGACGCTGCTGTTGGTGCTCCTGGCTCAGCAAATTGGCGCGGAAGATCGCTTTCAGGTCTTCGAGCGCCGTGGCGAAATCGTCGTTGATCACAATGTAATCGTATTCGGCGTAGTGACTCATCTCGCTGACCGCCTCGCGCATGCGGCCCTCGATGATCTCGTCGCTATCCTGGCCCCGGTTGGTCAAACGCTGGCGCAGCGCCTGCTGGGTCGGCGGCAGAATGAAGATCGAGCGGGCGTGGGGCATCAGTTTGCGAACCTGCTCCGCACCTTGCCAGTCGATCTCCAGAATCAGGTCATGACCTTCGTCCAGCGTCTGCTGCAACCGGCTTTGTGACGTCCCGTACATATTGCCGAAGACTTCAGCCTGTTCGAGAAAGTCGCCGTGCTCGATCATGCGCACGAACTCGGCGCGGTCGACGAAGTGGTAATTCACGCCGTCCACTTCTCCCGGACGCATGGCCCGGGTGGTGTGGGACACCGACACGCGAATCTGCGGCTGAGCGTTGATCAGGGCGTTGACCAGACTGGTCTTGCCCGCGCCCGATGGGGCGGAAATGATGTACAGGGTGCCGGTGCTGTGGGTCATGTTGGAGGTGGCCTTACTCAATGTTCTGCACTTGTTCGCGCATCTGCTCGATCAACACTTTGAGGTTGACGGCAGCTTGCGTGCTTCGAGGATCAAAGGCTTTGGAGCCCAGGGTGTTGGCTTCGCGGTTGAGCTCTTGCATCAGAAAATCCAGCCGGCGCCCGGCTTGTCCGCCGGCTTTGAGCACACGGCGAACCTCGGTGACGTGCGTGCTCAGGCGGTCGAGTTCTTCGGCGACGTCGCTTTTTTGTGCCAGCAGGACCATTTCCTGTTCCAGACGCTGCGGATCGAGCTCGGCCTTCATGTCGGCAAAGCGATCGAGCACCTTCTGACGCTGGGCGGCGAGCATCTGCGGCACGAGCGTACGCAAGGTCGCGACTTCAGTCTTGATCGCGGTAAGCCGTTCGTCGAGAAGCCTGGCCAGATCGGCGCCTTCGCGGGCGCGCCCGGCCTTGAGTTCTTCAAGGGCTTCGTTGAACAAGGCCAGGGCATCATTGTTGAGCGCTTGCGGATCGGCAGCGTCGGCCACCAGCACACCAGGCCAGGCCAGCACTTCAAGCGGGTTCAGCGCAGCAGGTTGTTTGATCAGGCTGGCAACGATCTCCGCAGCCGCGACCAGTTGCCCTGCGCGCTCGCGATCAACCTGCAGCGGTTTGCCTGCGGTTTCTTCAGTAAAACGCAGGGTGCATTCGATTTTGCCCCGGGAAAGGCCCTGGCGCAGCGCTTCACGTACGGCGCCTTCGAGGTCACGGAAGGATTCCGGCAGGCGCAAATGGGGTTCGAGGTAACGGTGATTGACCGAGCGCATTTCCCAGCTCAGCGTGCCTTGTGGGCCGGCTCGTTCAGCGCGGGCAAAAGCCGTCATGCTGTGCACCATGGGAAGTACCTCTATAAATTCAGGCGTTTGCGGATAGCCGGTCCGGGATGAATCCCCGGCAAAGTGTCGTGGGGAAACGACTGGCTATAAAGGCGCAGGATTGTAGCTCAGTGCAGGGTGTGCGCCCAAATGTGGCATTGTCGCAAGCGATGCGCGGCGTCGTGACCAAGCTGTCCGGCAGTGCCCTTCAGCAGCGTTCGTTGTGAGCGATGTGTCTTTAGATGTCCCAAGCCGTGCCTGCACCTCTATAATGCAGACCAGTTTTCCGTCTCCCAGTACAGGTATCCCAGATGAAACGTCCAAGTGGTCGCGCTGCCGATCAGCTTCGCCCGATCCGCATCACCCGCAACTACACCAAGCACGCCGAGGGTTCTGTGCTGGTCGAGTTCGGTGATACCAAGGTGATCTGCACCGTCAGCGTTGAAAACGGCGTTCCGCGTTTTCTCAAGGGGCAGGGCCAGGGCTGGTTGACGGCTGAGTACGGCATGCTGCCTCGCGCAACGGGCGAGCGTAACCAGCGCGAAGCCAGCCGTGGCAAGCAGGGCGGCCGTACCCTCGAAATCCAGCGCCTGATCGGCCGCTCGCTGCGTGCGGCACTGGACATGTCCAAGCTGGGTGAAATCACCTTGTATGTCGACTGCGACGTGATCCAGGCCGACGGCGGGACACGCACTGCGTCGATCACCGGCTCCATGGTTGCGCTGATCGATGCGCTCAAATCGATCAAAAAGCGTGGCGGCCTGAAGGGTGGCGATCCGCTGAAGCAGATGATCGCAGCCGTATCGGTGGGCATGTATCAGGGCGAGCCGGTCCTGGACCTGGATTATCTTGAAGACTCTGCGGCCGAGACCGACCTCAACGTGGTCATGACCAATGCGGGCGGTTTCATCGAAGTGCAGGGCACTGCCGAGGGCGCGCCGTTCCAGCCTGAAGACTTGAACGCGATGCTGGCACTGGCTCAAAAAGGCATGAGCGAAATCTTCGAACTGCAGCAGGCGGCACTGGCCGACTGATCGGTTTCTACGTCAGAACACCACGTCAGAGCACTACATCAAAACAGGGAAAGCATGATGATCGAGAGTCAGTCGCCGTTGCCAACGCCGAGTAAAGAAGTCCGTCAGTGGGCAATGCTGTGCCACTTCGCGGCGTTCTTCGGCCTGATCTTCCCGTTCGGCAATTTGCTCGGGCCCCTGATCGTCTGGCAGCTCAAGAAAGAAGTCGACCCGTACATCGATGCCCAGGGCAAGGAAGCCCTCAATTTTCAGATCACCGTCGCCATCGCCGCGATGATCTGTTTTTTGCTGATGGTGGTGATTATCGGCTTTCCGCTGTTGATGCTGGTGGGCGTCGGCGCGCTGGTGCTGACGATCATCGCGGGCGTCAAGGTCAATGACGGCGTCGCCTACCGCTATCCGTTTACCTGGCGGTTGATCAAGTAAGACTTCACGGGGATCGGGCAAATGCCTGATCTGCGGACAAACAAAAGCCGACTTCACGTCGGCTTTTTTTGAGCAACTGAACGTCAGATGGTGAGCGTCCAGTCGTAATCCACGATCAGCGGCGCGTGTTGCGAGAAGCGCGGCTGGCGTGGAAGGCGCGCACTGCGTACGAAACGACGCAGGCCCGGGGTCAGCAGTTGATAATCGAAGCGCCAGCCCAGGTTGAGCATCTCGGCCTGTTCGTTATCCGGCCACCAGCTGTACTGATCGCCTTCACGGCTGACTTCGCGCAGGGCATCGACGTAACCCATGTTGCCAACGATCTCGTCCATCCATGCACGCTCTGGTGCCAGGAAGCCCGGAGATTGCTGGCTGTCACGCCAGTTCTTGATGTCCAGCTTCTGTTGCGCCACATACAGCGAGCCACAGTAAATGTACTCGCGACGTTTGCGCCGCTGTTTGTCGAGGTACTTGCCGAAATCGTCCATGAGCTTGAATTTCTGATTCAAGTCTTCATCGCCGTTCATCCCGGAAGGAAGCAGCAAGGTCGCGATACTGACTTTGTCGAAGTCTGCCTGCAGGTAACGCCCGTAACGGTCAGCCGTCTCGAAACCAAGACCGTTGATAACTGCCTTCGGCTGCAGCCGCGAGTAAAGCGCCACGCCACCCTGGGCAGGCACTTCGGCTTCGCAGGCATATAGGAAGTAGCCGTCCAGTTGGAAGGCTGGGTCGTCCAGTTCAAAGGCGGAGGCGCGGGTGTCCTGAAGGCAGATGACGTCGGCATTCTGGGCTTGCAGCCAACTGAGCAAACCACGCTCGACTGCAGCCTGAATACCATTAACGTTCACACTGATGATCCGCATAAATGGCCCCAAAAATCACGTGCGTGTATGATACCCGAGCTCTACCTAATTAGCTAAATCCGTGGTATTCGGGGCTTTTTTCATGCAGGCGTATCAACGCGATTTCATTCGTTTTGCCATCGATCGCGGAGTTTTGCGCTTCGGTGAGTTCACATTGAAGTCTGGGCGCACCAGTCCTTACTTCTTCAATGCCGGTCTTTTCAACAGTGGTTCGGCCCTCGCCCAACTGGGTAAGTTCTACGCCGCTGCCGTTGTTGAAAGCGGTATCTCCTTCGATGTTCTGTTCGGCCCGGCCTACAAAGGTATTCCCCTTGCAGCGGCGACTGCCGTGGCGCTGGCCGACCATCACAGCCTCGACCTACCCTGGTGCTTCAACCGCAAAGAGGCCAAGGCCCATGGCGAAGGCGGCAGCCTGGTGGGCGCGCCGTTGACCGGCAATGTGCTGATCATCGATGACGTAATAACTGCAGGTACCGCTATTCGCGAAGTCATGCAGATCATTCAGGCCCAGGGCGCGAACGCTGCCGGCGTGCTGATCGCGTTGAACCGCCAGGAGCGCGGCAATGGCGAGCTGTCTGCCATTCAGGAAGTCGAGCGTGATTTCGGTATTCCGGTGGTGAGCATCGTTTCGTTGAATCAGGTGCTGGAATTCCTGGCCGACGATCCGCAGCTCAAGCAGCACTTGCCTTCCGTCGAGGCTTACCGGGCTCAATACGGAATCTGAGCCTCCAAAAGGATGCGGTTTATGCTCAAGCTGGGCACGTTGGGTTTTTGTCTGTCGCTGGGTTTGGGTTGCATCGCGAGTGTTCAAGCGGACGACGCCCCGGGCATTGTGCTGTATCGCTACGTCGACAATCGCGGCGTGACCGTGCTCGATCGCCAGGGCGTGCCCCCGGAGTACGTCGGCAAGGGTTATGAAGTGCTGAATCAGCGCGGTCGCGTGGTGCAGACGATACCGCCTGCACCTTCGGCCGATGAACTGCGCGATGCCCAGGCCGCCAAGCTGCAGTCCGACGCCGATGCGCATCTGCTTCGGCTGTACACCAGCGTCGAAGACGTCGACCGGGCGAAGAATCGTCGGCTCGCTGAACTCGACGGCTTGATCGTCGTGGCTCAAGGCAACATTCAGAACCTCGTCACGCAGCAGGGCGCACTTCAGACGCAGGCGGCTGATCAGGAGCGGGCAGGGCATCCTGTGCCCAAGACGCTGCTCGATCAGATGGACGACCTGCGCGATCAGCAGCAGAACCTGAAAGTCGACATCCTGCGCTATCAGACTGCGCGAACTCAGGCCGAAACCGAGTTCGCGCAAGATCGTGCGCGGTTGCAGAAGCTTTTGGGCCGCTAGCCTGCGCGCCCTCGCTTCGGATCAGACGATCAGCACCGGGACAGTCTCAAGCTGCATGTCGAGCGCAGCGGCAAGCCGATGATTGCCGTTGACCACCGGATAAGCGCCGTTTTCCAGCTCCCTGACGTGGATAGGCGGCAGGTATTGCCCCTCGGTAATGCCTGACTTGATGTCGTCCAGCCGCTTCTGAATCAACTCTCCTCGACCGGGGTTCAGGCGCTGTGGGGCGACCTGCATGACATTAGCCTGAAGTGCAGGGTCTACACGCCATGTTTTCAGGGTGGCATGGTTATAAAACCTGAAAACGCTCACCCGCAAGTTGGTCAGGGCGTCCAGATATACCCCGTCGTACACATCATGGAGCGCGATGCTTTTGCTCCCGTTGGCGGTTTCGTAGATAAACAGCGGCGTTCCGTCCTCCATAGCTTCTCTGATGGCAGTGAACTGCTCTGGCGTTGCACTGATGCCATTGACCTTCATCACGTCCGCCAGATCAGTAGTGGCATCGATCGCAGGGCCCAGCGTGCCGCTATCGGGTCCCGCGATGGGGTTTTTCATCGCGCCTCGGCCAGACAGGGGATAGCCCGTCCTGCCGTTGATGCGTTGCAGTGAATTCCCCATGGCTCGTCGCGCGATCAGCCGTGGGCCATATGCGCACCCCGAGGTGATCAGGTAATAGGCGCCGTGCGTGCGAGACACAGCGTTGGAGATTCTGCGCACCGGCACATTCTCAATGTCCCCGACTTTGGCGAGGACATCCATGGTGCTCGTGCCGTGCCATTGCGTGGGCGTTGTAATGGTGGGGATGCCAGAGACGTGGCGCAGGCCCTGGCTTATGCCTGCTGTTGACCTGGCGATGCCGTGCATTCGACGAGCCAGGGCATGAAAGGCGTTCATATTGAACGCCTTTGAAGCGAGCAGCTTGCCGATGGCCCCAGGCATGAAAGTGCTGGAAGCGCGTGTCGCTCGATACACATGAGCAGAGCTCAGAAATACGGCGGGCATCAGCTGCGCGAATGTCGGCAGGGCCCGCATAACACTCAGCTTGCCCGCATTGAATGCCAGTCTGATTGCACCTCGTAAAAGCCTCAATGCCGGGATGCCGAAGGTGAGCGCGTCCAGCGTACAGGCGACGGCGGGTGACTCATCCGTCGCAATCGCATTGGTGCAGGCGAGCCCTGGAACGAACAGTTCAAGACTGCGCAAGAGTGGAGGGTAGTTGCTGGCCACCTCTTCCGATGCTGTCTGATGGCGGTGATAGAGGTAGGCGTCATGGGAGTAAAAAAACAGGTGGGTTGTCGCTACCTCGAATGAAATGTCCTTCAGGCGTGCCGATGTCAGGGCAGTGCCTGCATCGTCGGGCAGGGCGGCGAGCGGGGCGAGCTCGGCGACCATTTCGCTGATGACCACAGAGGTTTTGCCGGGTTGTGGCTTGGTAAGGTTGGCGTAGGCGTCCCAGTCGATACCCACGGCGCTTCCTGACACGATTTCCAGTGCTGAGGGCAGTGCTGAAGGAAAGGGATGCGCGCGCCGGGTAGGAATTGCCAAACGGGTATGACGTACGGCAACGCCCACGAGAGGGAAAAGCTCGTAGTAAAAAGTGTTTTCCCGGTCCGCACATTCGAGGATAAAACCGTAGCGACCCCGCTTACGTTCTCTGTCTTCTGGCACTTCGAAGCCTGCGAGCTTCCCCGTGGATGTGCGCACCGTATGAATCTTCACCCTCCCGCAGTGAAGCGCTCTTCGATCCTCGGCGGGCAACTGCGCCAGCAGCTCCTCGATGATAAATGCGTAGGCGGCTTTTGCTCGCGCTTCATAGAACCGGTATTGCGCTTCAAACATCCTCGGAATATCGATGCCGATAAGCGGGGTCGAGATCCTGTCAAACCCTCCTCTGACTGGCGCTCGGGGCGTGACAGGTTTGAACGTGTCGGTCCCGTTCACCATTTCTCCCGCTGAAAAAACGTCCAGCAAGTAAAAACGAGAAGCGTCGCTTGAAGGGTCACTGCGCAATAAATGCTCAAGTCGCCTGCTGAAGGCGGCGGGATACATGAGCATTTTTTTGATGTCGTCGGCCTCGGCGCCAAAAATGTCGCGAAGCTTGCCCATCGCTAGTCGAACGCGATCAGGTACCTCACGGGTCATGCCCTCGGCCGCCTCCAACGCATTGGCAATGTAACCGTCCAGGGCGGCCGCTGCCGCGTCCATCTCCGACAGCGAAAAGTCGTTAGTGCCCTCACTGCGCGATAGTCCATTGGCGGTCGCCCACGTCAGGCTGGGAAGTGCGCGGGTGGTGGCAATCAGTGTCAGCTCTTCATAGCTCGCCTCCTTGCTCAAGTTCATGGGCAACTGAATCACTTCTTCGAACGTGAGCGTCGATGCCAACGCTGGAGCAAGCGTATTGCCGAGTGATACGCCATGAACGAAATTCACCCACGCCGCCGTGCCGTATCGCAGGTCTTCATCGATGCCCTCCACCACGAAGTCAGGAATGGCAGGCGAAAGGATGTACAGCGCCAGCTCAGGCGTGGCGGTCTTTGCTGCGAGTGCGTTGAGCAGCCGTGTCTGACGCTGCCGGTAGGTCAGGCCCCAATTCTGCGGCCCCTCCAGATCACAACCCGCAATGTGTCCTGGCCTTTGGTACTCGGGGGGATTGAGCTCCAGCATGAGCGCCGCCCATACCAGTTGCTGGCGAATGACCGGGGCGGTGACCTCACCAACCTCGCCGCCATACCATTCCAGCGCTTTGAGCAGTTGACCGGCGAGCGTCTCGGCCGGCGCAGAGCTGAGCATCGAGTCGAGGACGATGCTCAGAGATTTTTGCGTTGGCCTGGCAGCGTTGGCGCCTGGCTTCAAGACGGCCAAATGGGGGGCCGCGAGGAGCGACAGCAGCGTCTGCGTACCTTGGGTGTCGTTCGGCTGTGGCGTGTTTTGCAACAGGAAACGCCCGACCGTGTCGTTGATTCTGACCAGATCCCCGGTCGTCAACAAAGCGTCGACCTGATGAGGCAGCGTCATGAGTCGGGCAGGCTCTACGGTGCTACTCACGCGTGAAGTGGCGGGTAAAAGCAACCATCTCTGGCTGCCGGCGAGGTAGGTCGGGTGCCAGCCGCGTAGAACCTGCTCCCGGTTCGCTGGCGCCGCGGCGCTTTCGTCCATCCCGTGATCAGGCGCCCGAGGTGCCACAAGGTTGAAGCGGAAGTTGTCGGTATCGAATTCCACTTCGTACGTGCGGCCGTCGAGTTCGATGAACAGCAGGCCGTCGATGTTGTAAACGCCACTGAATGGCGCGACGTCCTCAAGCGCGTTGTGCCCGGTCAGCGACTGCGCGCTGACGTAGGGCTCCAACAGATCTGCCGGGGGCGCCAGCTCTACATTCGGCTGCTCGCCGGGCAAAAGGAGTTCCAATGAGGGTTCTGGTTGAACGGGTGGCGGGGTATTGCGATGCAGCGTGGACATAAGAGGTCTCGAAATAATGAGCGAGACCTACGGTGTTCAGTTCCTGAGGGTGTGACTGTCATCAGATGGCGCTTTAGCCGGTCGGATAAATCTGAAGCCTGTGTGGGCGCCACTAAAACCTGGCCGTAAAAAAGCCCCGACCGGCAGTGGGCCGGGCGGGGCTTTTTACAGCGGTAATCAGTGACGCTTGCGATTGCTGATCAAAGTGCCAACGCCGGTATCGGTAAAGATCTCCAGCAGCACGGCATTCGGCACACGGCCGTCGATGATGTGCGAGGTGTTAACGCCGCCCTGAACCGCTTCCAGTGCGCAACGGATCTTTGGGAGCATCCCGCCGTAGATAGTGCCGTCGGCGATCAGGCCATTGACCTGCTCGGTGGTCAGGCCGGTCAGCACCTTGCCTTCCTTATCCATCAGGCCGGCGATGTTGGTCAGCAGCATCAGCTTTTCGGCCTTCAGGGCTTCAGCGACTTTGCCTGCGACCAGATCGGCGTTGATGTTGTAGGACTCGCCATCCGCGCCTACGCCAATGGGCGCAATCACCGGAATGAAATCGCCCTTCACCAGCATGTTCAGCAGGTCGGTGTTGATGCCGACAACTTCACCCACATGGCCGATGTCGATGATTTCCGGCTTGAGCATGTCCGGGGTCTGACGCGTGACGTTCATCTTCTTCGCACGAATCAGCTGCGCGTCTTTACCGGTCAGGCCGATGGCGCTGCCGCCGTGGCGGTTGATCAGGTTGACGATGTCCTTGTTGACCTGGCCGCCCAGCACCATTTCCACCACGTCCATGGTTTCGGCGTCGGTCACGCGCATGCCGTCGATGAAATGGCTTTCGATGGACAGGCGCTTGAGCAGGTCGCCAATCTGAGGGCCACCGCCGTGAACCACGACCGGGTTGATACCCACCGCCTTCATCAGCACGATGTCGCGGGCGAAGCCGGTTTTCAGCTCGTCGCTCTCCATGGCGTTGCCGCCGTATTTGATGACAAGCGTCTTGCCAACAAAACGTCGGATGTAGGGCAACGCTTCGGAAAGGACCTTGGCGGCATTGGCTGCGGCATCATGTTCGAGGGTCATTTGGGCTCCACTCAAAATTGGGTCAAAAAGGAAGTTCTAGATCCGGTGCTACGTGTTTCAACTGGGTATGGAAGACGTCCTTGATCCGCTGCAGCTCAAGCTCGGTTTCGGCCTCGAAGCGTAATACCAGCATGGGCGTGGTATTGGAAGCGCGAACCAGGCCCCAGCCTTTCGGATAATCGACCCGCACACCATCGATGCTGGTGAGGTTGGCGTTGCCCCATTGGGCGTCGCGCTCCAGCGCTTCCATAATGCTGAACTTGCGGGTCTCGGTGACTTTGATGTTGATCTCGGGCGTGGATAGATCGTTTGGAAAGGTCTGGAAAAGCTCCTCGGCGCTGAATTTTTCCTGACTGAGGATTTCCAGCAGACGCGCTGCGCTGTAGATGCCGTCGTCGAAACCGAACCAGCGCTCCTTGAAGAAGATGTGTCCGCTCATCTCGCCTGCCAACAGTGCGCCGCTTTCCTTCATCTTCTTCTTGATCAGCGAATGACCCGTCTTCCACATAACCGGGCGGCCGCCGTATTCGTGGATCAACGGTATCAGGCGACGCGTGCATTTGACGTCGAAGATCACGTCAGCGCCGGGATTGCGCTTGACCACATCCCGGGCAAACAGCATCAGCAGGCGGTCAGGGTAGATGATCGTGCCGGTATTGGTGACGACACCGACACGATCGGCATCACCGTCGAAGGCCAGTCCCAGATCGGCGCCGGTTTCCCGGACCTTGGCGATCAGGTCCTGAAGGTTCTCCGGCTTGCCCGGATCAGGGTGATGGTTGGGGAAATTGCCGTCGACCTCGCAATACAGCGGGATGACTTCGCAATTCAGCGCTTCGATCAATTGCGGGGCGATAACGCCACCTACACCGTTGCCGCAATCCACCACGACTTTCATGCGCCGCGCGAGCACCACATCGCCAATGATCTCGCTGGCGTAACGGTCGAGGATATTGACTTTGATGATGCTGCCTTTAGCGGACGGCAGGTCGTTGGCCTTGATGCGTTCGTGCAGTGCCTGAATCTGCTCGTCTGCCAGCGTATCGCCGGCAATGACGATCTTGAAGCCGTTGTAATCCTTCGGGTTGTGGCTGCCCGTCAACATGACGCCGGTTTTCCCCGCCAGTACGTGGGTGGCGTAGTACAGCGCCGGCGTGGGCACCAGACCGATGTCGCTGACGTGGCAGCCACTGTCATGCAGCCCCTTGATCAAGTCCGCGACCAGCTCAGGCCCCGAGAGTCGACCGTCGCGGCCTACCGAAACATGCGGCTCGCCCTGCGCGAGACTTTCCGCACCGACGGCACGGCCGATCCAGTAAGCGGTCTCGGCGTTCAGCGTATCGCCGACGATGCCGCGAATGTCATAAGCGCGGAAAATCGTCTCGGGAAATGTCGGGGCGATGGAGGCGTTGCTGCTCATGGCGCGGGATGGCTCCGACTGCGGGGAGTCAGGGTGGTCATCGATCAGGTCGAGGTCGAGGATATCGGTGTCCTGAAACAGAGGGTCGGTCAGGTGGTCATCCTCCGACACAACCGGAAGGCGCGGTGCGGCGCCGTGGGGCGGTGTCCCGGCTGGCTGCCCCTGTTCTGTTGGTCCGGCTGCCGTTGGATTATTGCGCAGCGAGAACCGCGCCATGCTCTGAGCGAGCCCGTTCAACGCGGGCAGGCTCAAGCTGAAGGCCTTGACGGCCTTGCCTCCGGAGAGTTCTTGCAGCAGTTGCTCAAGCTGCCGCGCGTCGGCAGCAACCCGGCGCTTGAGTGCACTCTCGTTCAGATACAACCCCAACAGCATCGCCCCTGCGGCAACCAGCAAGGCGAGCAGCAGCATCAGCCAGGGCGTCGAGCCTTGCAGCGCGGGGCCGGCCGCAAAGGTCAGTTTCCAGTTGGGGTAGCCGGTGGAAAATTCTTGTGGACGGCTGCCGTCGTCTTCGCCGCGCGTGAGAAAATTCTGCGCGGTGGCGTTACCAAACTGCTGAACGAGTACCACCTGACCCGCATCGGCGGGTGTCTCGGGGAGTGCATTGATCAGCCGCTGTGGGTTGAACGCCAGCAACAGGGTGCCGGTGATCGGCGCGTCTGGCGCCGTGCGCAAGGGCGCGGCGCTGTAGATCAGCCATGTGTCGCCGACCTTGCGCGCTTCGGGCGCAGGCGTTTCACCCTTGCCGGCCTTGGCCAGCATGTCCAGCGTGGCGAAGCTGATCGGCAGCGCGCTTTGGGTGTCTACGCTGTTGAATCCCACAGGGTTGAGCCGTGCGCCTACCACGCTGTCTCGATAACGCAATTGAGCCTGCGCGCTCTCGATGACCGACGAATTGTTGCTCAACAGGGCCTGGCTCAGCGCGGCGTCCATTGCAGCGGCCTGGGTGTCTGCGTTGATCTGGCGCAGGGCCTTGTTGACGGCCCCGGCTTGCGCGCTGCCCCACGCCTGAACCAGCTGCTCCTGTTGCTGCGGCTGGCTTTGAATGGCAAGCCACACCAGCACCATTGCCGCGAGCAGGCCGATGAGCGAAGGAATGAGGCCGGGACTTGCCAGGCTCAGATTGGCGTCTTTGCCGGCCGGGGCACTTGTTTCCGGAACGGGGGTCGCTTTGGCTGTGCGTTTGATGCCTTTCAAACTAACTCTCCCTGCTGGGTCGTCCTGACGCGTTCTTGTGTTTTCGCACCGCTCAAAGCCCGTCAGGCCAAAAGCGATGCGTTAGCCAAAGTGAGTGTTTGTGACCGGATCAATGGCTGCCGGAGTGGCCGAAGCCGCCTGCGCCGCGCTGACTCTCGTCAAAGTCTTGGACGATTTCAAAGTGCGCCTGCACCACCGGCACCAGTACAAGCTGAGCCAGACGCTCGCCGATGGAGATCTTGAAAGCGGTCTGGCCACGGTTCCAGCAGGAGACCATCAGCTCGCCTTGGTAATCGGAGTCGATCAGGCCCACCAGGTTGCCCAATACGATGCCGTGTTTATGCCCCAGGCCCGAGCGCGGCAGAATCAGTGCAGCCAGGCCAGGGTCTGCGATGTATATCGACAGCCCGGTAGGAATCAGGAGGGTCTGACCCGGTTCGAGCAAAGTGTCTTCTTTCAGCATGGCGCGCAGGTCGAGGCCGGCCGAGCCAGAAGTGGCGTAAGCGGGAAGCGGGAATTCGCTGCCAATGCGAGGGTCGAGGATCTTGGCTTGTAGAGCGTGCATTTGTGATTAAACCTGGTTCATGCGATCGGCGATAAAAGTCACCAGCTGCCGCGCGATCTTGGCTTTGCTGGTCTGGGCGAAGAGCGTCGCTTGCAACGCTCGGTCGATCACGCTGCAGGCGTTTTCTTCGCTGTTGAAGCCAATGCTGGGATTGGCGACGTCATTGGCGACGATCAAATCAAGGTTCTTGTCTTTGAGCTTGCGTGCGGCGTAATCGAGCAGGTGTTCGGTTTCGGCCGCGAAGCCGACGCTGAACGGGCGATCCGGGCGCTGTGCAATGCTGGCGAGAATGTCCGGGTTGCGGACCATCTGCAGCAGAAGACCATCACCGGTGTTGGGATCTTTCTTCAATTTCTGTGTGGCGACGACTTCCGGCCGGTAGTCCGCAACGGCTGCCGAGGCGATGAAGAGATCGCAAGGCATGGCATCTTCGCAGGCGGCGAGCATGTCCCGGGCACTGACAACGTCGATGCGCGACACCCGGTCAGGCGTCTGCAGGTTCACCGGGCCGGTGATCAGGGTGACCCGCGCGCCCGCTTCGGCAGCGGCTTCGGCCAGGGCGAAACCCATTTTTCCGGAGCTGTGGTTGGTGATGTAGCGAACCGGATCGATGTTTTCCTGGGTAGGGCCGGCAGTGATCAGCACATGCTTGCCGGTCAGCGTCAGGCGCTGGAAACAATCGGCCGCAGATTGCGCCAGATCATTGGGTTCGAGCATGCGCCCGTAGCCCACATCACCACAGGCCTGACTGCCGCTGGCCGGGCCAAACATGCGAAAGCCGCGCTGTTCGAGCAGTTGCAGATTGGCCTGCACGGAGGGGTCGCGCCACATGGCCTGATTCATCGCGGGCGCGACGGCGACGATAGCGTCGGTCGCCAGCACCACGGTGGTCAGCAAATCGTTGGCAATGCCTTGGGCCAGACGGGCCATGAGGTCGGCGGTGCCCGGTGCGATAAGAATCATGTCGGCCCACTTGGCCAGCTCGATATGACCCATGGCCGCTTCCGCTGCGGGGTCGAGCAAATCCAGGTGGACGGGGTGGCCGGACAGGGCCTGCATGGTCAGCGGGGTGATGAACTCAGCGCCGCCTTTGGTCATGACGACGCGGACTTCCGCACCGTGGTCGCGCAAACGGCGGACCAGTTCGGCGCTCTTGTAGGCCGCGATGCCACCGCCGACGCCGAGAACGATGCGTTTTCGATACAGCCGCTGCATAGGCCTGCCTTTAGGTCGGTTAACACGCGGCAATCATTACGCCTCCCCAGGCCTGACTGTCGCGCAAAAAAGAGCGGCTAAGATAGCACAGCGACCGCACGGGAACAGCGGCGCCACATACAGGGAGCTGCTATGAGTATTCGCGATTGGCCGGCGGCAGAGCGTCCGCGGGAGAAGCTGCTGGAGCGGGGGGCGTCGAGTCTGTCGGACGCCGAATTGCTGGCGATTTTCTTGCGCACGGGCGTGTCGGGGAGAAGCGCCGTGGACCTGGCCCGGCACCTTTTGCATCAGTTCGGCAGCCTGCGTGCGTTGCTCGAAGCCAACCTGACGGCATTCAGCAGCGAGCTGGGTCTGGGACCCGCCAAGTTCGCGCAGTTGCAGGCTGTCATGGAAATGGCCCGACGCAACATGGGCGAGGATTTGAAGCGCGATTCTGTACTGGAAAACCCGACGCAGGTGCGTCGCTACCTCAAGGCGCTGTTACGGCACGAGCCCCATGAAGTCTTTGGTTGCCTGTTTCTGGACAGCAAGAACCGGGTTCAGACGTTCGAAGTGCTGTTTCACGGCTCGATCAACACGGCGCATGTCCACGCGCGGCAGGTGGTCAAGCGGGCACTGGCCCACAACTCGGCAGGCTTGATCCTTTGTCACAACCACCCCTCCGGCGTCAAAGACGCCAGCGAAGCCGATATCGACCTGACGCGGCATCTGAAACAGGCGCTGGCGCTGGTGGACGTGGTGGTGCTGGATCACTTGATCATCGGCGACGGCGATCCGCTGTCGATGGTTGAGTATGGGTTGATGTAGCGGCCAGGACTGGCTAATCACAGAGATTCTGGGGCTGGACACCGAACGAATGTAGGACCGGCTTTAGCCGGGAAAGCGTCGGTATTCACACCGCAAAATCGACGGTGTGCAAACGGGCCTCTTCCCGGCTGAAGCCGGTCCTACTAAGCATCGCGTGCATCCAGCGGGGGAGCGTATGAGCCCAGTTCCCGATCTCCCGCGAATTATTTCACGGTCACCTTTGAGAAATCCTGACGACCAAACGGGCTCACGCTATAACCCTCGACATTCTTGCGCAGCAGCGCATAGGCAGTTGGATGCGCAAGCGGCAGCCACAATGCCTGCTTCTGGATCTGCTCTTGAACCTGGTGATACAGCTTGCTGCGTTGCGCCTGATCGGTCACCGCCTTGCCCTGGCTGATCAGCTTGTCCAGCCCCTCATCGCAGTAGCGCGCGAAGTTGGTGCCGGATTTGACTGCGGCGCAGGAGAACTGCGGCGTCAGGAAGTTATCCGGGTCGCCGTTATCCCCCGACCAGCCCATGAACAGCAGGTCGTGCTCGCCGGTCTTGGCGCGGCGGATCAGCTCGCCCCATTCGATAACTTTGATTTCCGCCTTGATCCCCACCGCGGCCAGATCGTTCTGCAGCAACTGCGCGCCGGCGTTAGGGTTGGGATTGAGCAAGCTGCCCGACGGCCGAGTCCAGATCGTCGTCTTGAAGCCGTCTTTCAGACCGGCCTTGGTCAGCAGTTCCTTTGCCTTCGCCACATCATGCTTGTAGCCAGGCAGGTCACTGGCGTAGCCCCAAGTATTAGGCGGATACGGACCGTTGGCCGGGCGCGCCGAACCTTCGAACACCGCTTTCAGGTAAGTATCTTTGTCGAATGCCAGGTTGATCGCCTGACGTACTTCCGGCTTGTCCAGTGGCGGATGCTGGCTGTTGATCGCCAGGAAAGCGGTCATGAAGGCGTCAGTCTTTTCGACCTTCAGGTTCGAATCCTTGCCGGCTTCAGCGACATCCATCGGCTTTGGCGACAGGGCAACCTGGCACTCGTTGCGGCGAATACGTTGCAGGCGAACATTGGCGTCCGGCGTAATCGCGTAGATCAGCGCATCAACGGCCGGCTTCCCGGCGAAGTAATCCGGGTTCGCCTCGTAACGCACCACCGAGTCTTTCTGGAAGCGCTTGAAGATAAAAGGCCCGGTGCCAATCGGCTGGCTGTTGAGCTTCTCCGGCGTACCGGCCTTCAGCAGCTGCGCGGTGTACTCCGCGGAATAAATAGAAGCGAAGCCCATGCTGAGCGTCGCCAGAAAGGTCGCATCCGGGTGGTCCAGGGTGATGCGCACTGTGGTGGCATCGGTCGCTTCGACTTTCTTGATCAGCGACGGCCATTGCATGGATTGCGCGTGGGGGAAGCCCTGCACAGCGACCTTATTCCACGGATTGGCCGGATCGAGCATGCGGTGGAAGCTGAACACCACGTCGTCAGCGTTGAGCTCGCGCGTGGGGGTGAAATAGTCGGTGTGATGGAATTTCACGCCGGCGCGAAGTTTGAAGTCGTAGGTCAGCCCGTCCGGCGACACACTCCAGCTCTGCGCCAGGCTCGGAACCAGCTTGGCGTCCTTGGCGTCATAGTCCACCAGGCGGTTCATCAGCACGTCGGCCGAAGCATTGGTGGTGGTCAGCGAGTTGTACTGCACCACGTCAAAGCCTTCGGGGCTGGCTTCCGTGCAGACGCTCAGCGTCGTTGCCGCCTGGGCCAGCAGTGGTGTGGACAGGGACGCGAGCAACAGGGGTAGAACGGCTAGGCGCATGGCGATTTTCCTTTCAGAGAGAGCCCATCTGCCGGCGCAGTCTGGAGAGTCAGTAACCCTAGACCATCGATTGGCGCAGAACAATCGCTGCGGCGCGACGAGTGGTATATTTCCCGCCGCGCCTAACGCCGCTGGCGTTGCCGGGTGAAAGCCCTGGCTTTGTGACAGGCAATTCGTGGTTTGTGTTGTTGCACCGGGGGCTTTCTGGTATAAAGCAGCGCTCTTTTCTAGGGGCCCGCTGCCTTCACCTTAGGTGTGGCCGGTAAGACCCCTGAAGAAACGCGGCGCCTGGCGCCAAATGACTGAGAGATTAAGCGGCCAACCCATGCCGGGTTGGGCATGTGGTTTTAGAGGGCTGAGGCATGTCGAGAGTATGTCAAGTTACCGGTAAGGGTCCGGTAACCGGGAATAACATTTCCCACGCAAACAACAAAACCCGTCGTCGTTTCCTGCCAAACCTGCAGCATCACCGCTTCTGGGTTGAAGAAGAGAAACGCTTCGTACGTCTGCGCGTATCTGCTAAAGGCATGCGTATCATCGACAAGCGTGGTATCACGGTTGTTCTGGCCGAAATCCGCCGTGCTGGCGCGAAGGTCTAAGGGAGAAAATCATGCGTGAATTGATCCGTTTGGTGTCGACCGCTAACACCGGCCACTTCTACACCACCGACAAGAACAAGCGCACGACTCCGGACAAAATCGAAATTAAAAAATTCGATCCGGTTGTTCGTAAGCACGTGATCTACAAAGAAGCCAAAATCAAGTAATTGATTTCTGCCTCTTACAAAAAAGCCCGCAGTGATGCGGGCTTTTTTGTGGGTGAAATAAGGTGGGTCAACTAACAGTAAGGCCTTCTGTTCAAACACCACATAGATCTTGCGGCAGGCCTCCAGCACCTCCCACGTGCCTGTGAACCCTGCAGGAATCACGAAGCGGTCACCCGCGCGCAGGGTTTTCGACTTGCCTGCGTCGTCACGGATGACCGAGACGCCCTGCACGATTTCACAGTACTCATGCTCGGTGTAATTTACCTTCCACTGACCGACTTCCCCTTCCCAGACGCCTGCATTCAGCTGCCCGCACGGGCTGTTGTAATGGTTGTAAACCGTCTGGTTCGGCTCGCCCTTGAGGATCTTTTCAGCAGCAGGGGTGAAACGCTCCGCTGCGGTAGTGGCTTCGCTGAAGTCGACGATGCTTTCGATGCTCATATCTGATTCCTGAAAGTAGGCGCTGCGTGATTGTTGCTTGCCGAGGGCCGGATGGAAAGCACAAGCGAGCCCGAACAGCTGTTGAATAAAATGCACGATCCGGCCAGAACTAGCCCGCTTCTGTCCAATATATTGGAAATCCGTCCAATGCTGGTTTAGGGTGGCGAATGCCTTCGGCCGATCCGATGACGCGTCAGGCCCTGCCCTGAAGCCCGATTCGAGTGCGAAGACGTGCCTATTTCATAAGAGGAGGACGTTTCATGACCACCCTGACTCATGCTGACTGGGAACAACGCGCCCAGGATCTGAAAATCGAAGGCCGTGCTTTCATCAACGGTGAATACACAGACGCCGCATCCGGCTCGACGTTCGACTGCATCAGTCCGGTTGATGGCCGCTTCCTCGCCCACGTCGCCAGCTGTGACGCCGCCGACGCGCAACGCGCCGTTGAAAACGCCCGGGCTACGTTCAATTCCGGCGTCTGGTCGCGATTGGCGCCGGCCAAGCGCAAGGCAGCCATGCTTCGTCTGGCCGAGCTGATCAACGAGAACGTCGAAGAGCTGGCGCTGCTCGAAACCCTCGACATGGGCAAGCCGATCAGCGACTCCTATGGCATCGACATTCCCGGCTCCGCCCAGGCGTTGAGCTGGAGCGGCGAGGCCATCGACAAGCTGTACGACGAAGTGGCGCCGACCCCGCACGATCAATTGGGCTTGGTGACTCGTGAACCAATTGGCGTAGTGGCGGCCATCGTGCCGTGGAATTTCCCGCTGTTGATGGCGTCCTGGAAGCTGGGCCCTGCGCTGTCGAGCGGCAACTCGGTGATCCTCAAACCGTCGGAAAAATCCCCGCTGACCGCGATCCGCGTCGCCCAGCTCGCCATCGAAGCCGGTATTCCGGCTGGCGTGCTGAACGTGCTGCCGGGTTACGGCCACACCGTCGGTAAAGCGCTGGCGCTGCACATGGACGTCGACACGGCTGTGTTCACCGGTTCGACGAAGATTGCCAAGCAGTTGCTGATCTACTCCGGCGAATCGAACATGAAGCGCGTCTGGCTGGAAGCCGGCGGCAAGAGCCCGAACATCGTCTTCGCCGACGCGCCAGATCTGCAGGCTGCGGCGGAATCTGCGGCCAGCGCCATCGCCTTCAATCAGGGCGAAGTCTGCACGGCCGGCTCCCGTCTGTTGGTCGAGCGCTCGATCAAGGACAAATTCCTGCCGATGGTGATCGAAGCGCTGAAAGCCTGGAAGCCGGGCAACCCGCTTGATCCGGCAACCACCGTTGGCGCGCTGGTCGATACCCAGCAGATGAACACCGTACTGTCGTACATCGAAGCCGGCCACACCGACGGCGCCAAGCTGGTCGTCGGCGGCAAGCGCATTCTTCAAGAGACAGGCGGGACCTACGTTGAGCCGACGATCTTCGACGGCGTGACCAACGCGATGAAGATCGCTCAGGAAGAGATCTTCGGGCCAGTGCTCTCTGTGCTGACCTTCGATACCGCTGAAGAAGCCATTCAGATTGCCAACGACACGCCTTACGGCCTGGCCGCGGCGGTGTGGACGGCTGACTTGTCCAAGGCGCATCTGACCGCGAAGGCGTTGCGCGCTGGCAGCGTGTGGGTCAATCAGTACGATGGCGGCGACATGACTGCGCCGTTTGGTGGCTTTAAGCAGTCCGGCAACGGGCGAGACAAGTCGCTGCACGCGTTCGATAAATACACCGAGCTGAAAGCGACCTGGATCAAGCTGTAAGAGGCCGCGCGCGCTTCAACACTCAGTCGCTGTAAAAACCAACGCAGCCGGGCTTTCATCAAAGCCCGGCTGTTTTGTTTCGTCCTTTTGAGCCACAGGAGCGTGGTGATGCGTTGGGGTACTTATTTCGCTGTGCTGGCGTCGGTATTGAGCGTCGGTCTGGCGCTGGGCGTGAGCATGCCGCTGGTGTCCCTGCGGCTGGAGGCCTGGGGTTACGGTGCGTTTGCCATTGGCGTCATGGCTGCGATGCCGGCCATTGGCGTGCTGCTGGGTGCCAGCCTTGCCAGCCGGCTCGCTTCAAGACTCGGCACCGCCAACCTGATGCGGCTGTGCCTGTGGGCCGGGTCATTTTCAGTGGGTTTACTGGCGTTACTGCCCAATTACTGGATCTGGCTGGTATTGAGGCTGATGCTCGGGACGATCCTGACCATCGTCTTCGTGCTCGGCGAGAGCTGGATCAACCAGTTGGTGATCGAACGGCTGCGCGGCAAGCTGGTGGCGCTGTACGGCAGTTCCTACGCATTGAGTCAGCTGGGCGGGCCGGTGCTGCTGGGTTTCATTGGCACGGAAGCAGATTACGGGCTCTGGGTCGGGACCCTGTTGCTGGCGGTATCGCCGTTTCTATTGCTGGGCAGAACAGGCGCGCCGAGCGCGGAATCCAGCCATGTGACGCTGCGCGATCTCGGCGGCTTCTGTCGGAGTTTGCCGGCCATTGCGTGGGCCATCGCTTTATTCGCCGGGTTTGAAGCGATGATTCTGACCCTGCTGCCGGTGTATTGCCTGCAGCAAGGCTTCACGCCTGAAATCGCCTTGGCAATGGTCAGCACTGTGGTGGTGGGTGATGCGCTTCTGCAACTGCCGATTGGTGCGCTGGCCGACAGGGTCTCGCGTCGGCGGCTGTTTTCCGGGTGTGCGCTGGTGCTGATGGTGTCGAGCCTGGCGATCCCGCTGCTGGTCGACACAATCGCCATCTGGCCGCTGTGGGTACTGTTCGGCGCCAGTGCGGGCGGGTTGTTCACGCTGTCGCTGATTTTGATTGGCGAGCGCTACCGCGATGACGCTTTGGTGCGCGCCAATGCCCACGTCGCCCAGCTGTGGGGGATCGGTTGCCTGCTCGGCCCCTTGGCGGCAGGCGCTGGCAGCCAGTGGGTCAGCGGTCAGGCGCTGCCGTTGCTGATGGCGGCGGGGGCGCTGGGGTTGGTCATCCTGTCCCAGCGCCCCAAGGCCTTTGGAGCGCAGGCGGTGGCGGCTTAAAGCATCTTTTCCAGGCCGACCGCCGTGCTGAACCAGGCGTTCATCCGGCGCCACCAGTCGCCAGGCTCTTTGGACAGCGTGTGGATTTTGCCGTTGTCCTCGGTCACCCACACCAGCCGGTTGTTTTCCAGCTTGACCTGATAGCTGATGGCCGGCGCCATACCCTGAAGCGCCAGCTCGCGCAGGTATTCGGTCAGCTCGGGGCTGTCGACCAGCACGCCGACTTCGGTGTTCCACAGCACTGACCGTGGGTCGAAATTGAACGAACCCACGAACATCTTCTGCCGATCAAAGATCATCGCCTTGCTGTGCAGGCTCGATTCCGAGCCGCCCTTGATCAGGTTTGTGTGCAGAAATGCAGGTCCGCTGCCCTTGGCGTTGCTCGGATCGCCTGGCTGGCGGCGCAGTTCGAACAGCTTCACGCCGTGCTCCAGCAGTGCCCGGCGGTAGGGCGCGTAACCGCCGTGTACCGCCGGCACGTCGGTGGCCTCCAGCGAATTCGTCAGCAGGTTCACCGACACGCCTTTGTCCGAGAGTCCGGTCAGGTACACCAAGCCTTCCTGCCCAGGCACGAAGTAGGCTGAGATCAGCATCAGTTCCTTGTGCACGCTGCCCAGATCAGGACTCAATTGAGTCGCCAGCAGCAGATGCGGGTCGGGCTCCCCCCGTGACAGCACCTTGGTCGGCGCGTCCCACAACGCCTGGTTGTGCGCCCAGATCAGCTCATTGAGCCAAGTCTTCATGCGCGGGTGAGTCCGATAGTCCATCAGCCGTTCATACAGGGCCTTCTTCTCAACGTGGGCCTGATCCAGCGACTCGGCCAGCAGAGCGCGCGCTTTGGTCAGATCCTTACGATCGGGTGGCCAGTAGAGGAAGTCGTTGATCGGCTTGCTGAGCGCGCTGTTCCAGTACTGATCGAAGCTGTGACCCAGCTGTTCCGCCACCGGGCCCACGCTGAGCATGTCGATGTCGGTGAAATTTAGATTGGGTTCGGCGTCGAAATACTCGTCACCCAGATTGCGCCCGCCGACGATGGCCACGGCGCCGTCGGCCAGCCACAACTTGTTGTGCATGCGGCGATGCTGCTGGGACAGATTGAACAGCCGGCCCAGGTTACGGGTGGCGCCCATGCTGCGGCCCAGATTGAGCGGATTGAACAGGCGAATCTGAATATTCGGGTGCGCAGCGAGTGTGGCGATGACTTCATCCAGCCCGTCGCTGGTGGTGTCGTCCAGCAGGATGCGCACGCGAACGCCGCGATCGGCAGCTTTGAGCAGTTCGTCAACCAGCGCCCGAGTGCTCAGGCCGTCGTGAACGATGTAGTACTGCAGGTCCAGGCTGGTTTTGGCGTTGCGAATCAGCTCGGCGCGGGCCATGAAGGCTTCGGTACTGTTGGGCAGCAGGCGGAAGCCCGAACGGCCCTCGTGAGGCGCCGCCTGGGCCATGATCGAGCGGCCGAATGAAGACTGCGCCGCCGGCAGCGCCTGACTCGGTCCGTCAGGAGCGGGCGTGTGCGCACAACCGCTGAGGCCGAGGGCGAGAGCCAGGAGGAGGGGCACCGCCCGTAAGTTCGTCAACGCGGTCATCCGAAAATCAGTCATGGCGATATGACCGCGCTTTCTCCTAAAGGTTAAAAGCCGCAAAAGGTTAAAAGCTTCAAAAGGTTTAGCTGCAAAGGTCATGCAGGGTCGGTCCGCTGCATGAGCAGCGCCGTGGCAGCGCCGACCTTGCGCACCGCTTCCTCGATTTGCGCGGTCGGCTTGGCGGCAAAGTTCATGCGCAGGCAATTTCTGTATTTGCCGGACGCTGAAAAGATGCTGCCGACGGCAATCTGTACGCCTTGCCCCTGCAGCGCGCGGTTCAGGCGCAACGAGTCGAAGTCTTCCGGCAGCTCGATCCACAGCATGAACCCGCCCTGGGGACGACTCACGCGGGTGCCTTCCGGGAAGTAACGCGTGACCCAGCCGGTCATCAGGTCGCGACTGCGCTGGTACTGGCCGCGCATCCGGCGCATGTGCGGCTCGTAGTGCCCGGCCTTGAGAAAATCGGAAATCGCCAGTTGTGGCTGAGTCGAAGTGGAACCGGTGCTGATGTATTTCATGTGCAGCGCGCGATCAAGGTATCGGCCGGGCGCGACCCAACCGACGCGCAGGCCCGGCGCCAAGGTCTTGGAAAACGAGCTGCAGAGCAGGACGCGGCCGTCTTCGTCGAAGGATTTGATCGTGCGCGGGCGAGGGTAGGTGTAGGCCAAATCGCCATACACATCGTCTTCGATGATCGCCACATCGAAGCGTTGCGCCAGGGTCAGCAGTGCGCGTTTACGGTCCTCCGGCATGATGTAGCCCAGCGGGTTGTTGCAGCTCGGCGTCAGCTGTATGGCCTTGATCGGCCACTGTTCCAGCGCCAACTCCAATGCGTCGAGGCTGATGCCGGTGAGCGGGTCGGTGGGGATTTCCAGGGCTTTCATGCCCAGCCCCTTGAGCGCCTGCATGGCGCCGTGAAAGCTGGGCGAGTCGACTGCGACGATGTCGCCCGGCTGGCACACCGAACGGATACAGATGGCCAGCGCCTCTTGGGCGCCAGTGGTGATCACCAGATCGTCCGGATCGATGTTGGTGCCGGAATCCAGCAGCAGCCGCGCGACTTGTTCCCTCAGGCAACGCCGGCCGTGGATATTGTCGTAATACAGCCCGGGCATGTCCGAGCGACGGCTGATCCTGCCCAGCGCCTGGGTCAGTGGCCGCAAGGTCGGGCTGGTGACGTCGGGCATGCCGCGACCCAGCTGAACCACGTCAGGGCTGGGTGCGGCTCGTGCCAGTTCCAGCACTTGATCCCACTGAGAGATTTCCACCGGGCGCTGGGCGGGGCGGCCTATCGCAGGCAGGGCGGGCGTCTTGCGGCCAGCCGGCACGAAATACCCGGACTTGGGCCGTGGCAGCGCGAGCCCGTTGTCTTCCAGCAATCGATACGCCTGCTGCACGGTGCTCAGGCTGACGCCGTGCTCAAGACTCAACGCACGCACCGAAGGCAGCCGGTCGCCGGGGCGATAAAAGCCGTTTTCGATGCGCGTGCCGAGCAATTCGGCGAGGTTGACGTAGAGGGTCATGGCGTACTCCCACAAGGTGATGCGATTGGTAGACCGATACAGATGTTGGGAAAATACAGCATTCAACGCGAGAGGAAACCGATCTGTATGCAAAGAATAATAATTCTTTGGATCTGTAATGGTTTTCCATACAGACACATCATGAATCCACTCGAAACCCACCCTGAGGTGTCTGGAAATGAGCGGAATAAGTGATGTTCGGTTAACGCTGTATGCCGGTGAGCTGGTCCGGGAGCAGGACGGGAGCTCGCGCATTAGTGCGCCGGAAGGATTAGGGATGTGGGGGCTGTTTCAGCATCGCCTGGCCAGTCGGCGCGCGTTGTTGAAACTGACTGACGAGCAGTTGAAGGATATTGGCTTGAGCAGCGAGCAGGCGCGCCGTGAAGGGCTCAAGCCGTTCTGGCGCGAATGAGGGCTGTGACGCAGTCAGCCTCACAGCGGCGAGTTTCGTTACACCAGCTCTTTGAAGCGGTGCCACAACATCCCAAGCGCCAACAGCGGCGAACGCAAATGTTTGCCGCCTGGGAAGGTGATGTGAGGGACTTTGGCAAAGAGCTCAAACCCGCCGCTGTGTTGGCCGCTGATGGCCTCAGCCAGTAACTTGCCCGCCAGATGCGTCGCGTTCAGCCCGTGTCCCGCATACGCCTGTGCGTAGAACACGTTTGGATGCGTGTGCAGTCGTCCGATCTGCGGCAAGCGGTTGGCGCCGATGCCGATCATCCCGCCCCACTGAAAATCGATCTTCACGTCTTTGAGCTGAGGGAACACCTTGAGCATCTTCGGCTGCATGTACGCGGCAATATCGCTCGGGTCGCGGCCTGAATAGTGACAGGCGCCGCCGAACAACAGGCGCCGATCCGCCGACAGGCGAAAATAATCCACCGCCACCCGCTGATCGCACATCGCGGTATTGCGCGGAATCAGCTGGCTGGCGAGCTCTTCGCTCAGCGGCTCGGTGGCGATGACGTAACTGCCGGCGGGCAAGACCTTGCCGCTCAACTCCCCATCGAGCTCGTTGAGATACGCATTGCAGCCCAGCACCAGCGTGCTGGCGCGCACCCGCCCTTGAGCTGTATGAATGTTGACCTCTGTCCCATATTCCAGCCGCGTCGCTGCCGAGTGTTCGAACACCTGCACGCCCAGTGACTGAGCGATGGCGGCTTCTGCCAGCGCCAGGTTCAGCGGATGCAGATGGCCCGAGCCCATGTCCAGCATCGCGCCGGCATAGTTGGGTGAGCCGATGACGCTGCTGAGGTTGCCCGCTTCAATCAATTCCAGCGGGTGTCGGTAACCCAGGCTGCGCAGCTCTTCTGCGTCTTTGGCAAAGCCCTCGAACTCCTTGGGCTTGTTTGCCAGATCGCAGTAGCCCCAGGTCAGGTCGCAGTCGATCTGGTATTTGCTGACGCGCTCGCGGACGATTTCCACCGCTTCGAGGCCCATCAGCTTGAGCTGGCGCACGCCGTCCTCGCCGATGACATTGCTGAACTGGTCCACATCGTGGCCGACGCCGCGGATTAACTGCCCGCCATTACGACCGCTCGCGCCCCAGCCGATCTTGTGTGCTTCCAGCAGCACCACCTTCAAGCCGCGTTCAGCCAGCTCGATCGCCGTGTTCAGCCCGGAAAACCCGCCGCCGATGATGCAGACGTCGGTTTTGATCTCGCCGTGCAGGGCAGGGTGGTCAGGCTGAGCATGGCGGGTGGCGGCGTAGTAAGAGGCCGCGTGATCAGACAATCCGGGCTGGGGAGACCGAGCATTCATGTTGAATATCCCGAGAACACTGTTTGGAAAATTTTACGGAGGGTAGCGGGGTGAATGAATCCGGGCAAGAAATGCCAGTGCATGATCATCCGGGTGTAAGTCCCGGAGGCGCTGGGGCACAATCAGCACCTTTCACAGGGGAAACTGCCGCGATGGGCTGCAACAGCGAGAAAATCCGCGATCTGCGGCGGCAGATTCCGTCGTTCGAATGCGTCCCGGGTTGCCACGATTGCTGTGGGCCGGTGACCACGTCGTCCGAAGAGATGTCGCGCTTGCCGCGCAAGACACCAGCCGAGCAGGAAGCGGCGTTCAACGAGCTGAACTGCGTACACCTGGGGCCCCACGGCTGCACCGTGTATGACGAGCGGCCGCTGATTTGTCGCCTGTTCGGCACCACAAAAACCCTGCCATGCCCCAACGGTCGCCGCCCTGAGGTCCTGATTCACCCGCGCGCCGAGAAGCAGGTGCATGAGTTCATCGCCTCGACGCGGCAGGTCCTGGTTTAGCCGAAGCCATTTGCGGTGCGCCGGTTTCGGATGCTTATTCCGGAATCGGCAGGCACAAACTCTCCTTCACCTCTTCCATCACGATGTAGCTCTTGGACTCCCGCACGTGGGGCAGCTTGAGCAGGATATCGCCCAGCAGCTTGCGGTACGACGCCATCTCGGAAATCCGCGCTTTCACCAGATAGTCGAAATCCCCTGACACCAGATGGCATTCCAGCACATGGGGCAGTTTGAGCACCGCGCGGCGGAATTCTTCAAAGGTGTCACCGGACTTGTAGTCAAGGCTGATCTCGACAAACACCAACAAGCTGGCTTTGAGGTTCTGCGGATTGAGGCGGGCGTTGTAGCCCATGATGATGCCCTCACGCTCCAGACGCCGGACCCGCTCCGTACACGGCGTGGTAGACAGGCCGACGCGTTCGCCCAGTTCGGTGAAGGAGATCCGTCCGTCGTTTTGCAGGATGCGCAGGATATTGCGGTCGATCTTGTCCAGCTCGCGTTTGGACTGGTGCTGGGTACGCATCGAAGAGCCCTCTGCCAAAGCGTCGGTTGCCGAGAAGAAATGCCGAATATAGGCGTTTATATAGTCAAAAGCACTGCTCACGCCTTTTTATACTGCGCACATCCTTGCTTAAAACTTGAAAACGTCAGCGGATATCCGCGATGAGGGAATCAACATGCGCGTTCTGGTCCTTGGAAGTGGCGTAATCGGTACCACCAGTGCGTATTACCTGGCGCGTGCGGGCTTCGAGGTGACGGTCGTTGACCGTCAACCGGCCGCGGCCATGGAAACCAGTTTCGCCAACGCCGGGCAGGTGTCGCCGGGCTACGCCTCCCCATGGGCGGCACCGGGTGTGCCGCTCAAGGCCCTCAAATGGTTGCTGCAGCGCCATGCGCCGCTGGCAATCAAGGCGACGGCCGATGTCGATCAATACCTGTGGATGGCGCAGATGCTGCGCAACTGCACCCAGAACCGTTATGCGGTCAACAAAGAGCGCATGGTTCGCCTCTCCGAATACAGCCGCGACTGCCTCGATGAGCTGCGTGCCGAGACCGGCATTGCCTACGAAGGTCGCAGCCTCGGCACCACCCAGCTGTTCCGCACTCAGGAGCAACTGGATAACGCCGCCAAGGACATCGCCGTGCTCGAACAGGCCGGCGTGCCCTATGAAGTACTCGACCGTGAAGGCATTGCCCGGGTTGAACCGGCCCTAGCCAGCGTCAGCAATATCCTCAGTGGGGCACTGCGTCTTCCGAACGATCAGACCGGCGACTGCCAGCTGTTCACCACGCGTCTGGCCGAAATGTGCGTGAAGCTGGGCGTTGAGTTCCGCTTCGGCCAGTCCATCGAGTCCATTGATTTCGCCGGCGACACCATCAAGGGCGTGCGCATCAATGGCACGCTCGAAACCGCTGACCGCTACGTGCTGGCGCTTGGCAGCTACTCGCCGCAACTGCTCAAGCCGCTTGGCATCAAGGCGCCGGTTTATCCGCTCAAGGGCTACTCGCTGACGGTGCCGATCACCGACCCGGCGATGGCGCCGACTTCGACCATTCTCGACGAGACCTACAAGGTCGCGATTACCCGCTTCGACAATCGCATTCGTGTGGGCGGCATGGCCGAGATCGCCGGTTTCGACCTGTCGCTTAATCCTCGTCGCCGCGAGACCCTGGAGATGATCGTCAACGATCTCTATCCTCACGGCGGCGACCTGCAGCAGGCCAGCTTCTGGACCGGTCTGCGCCCGACGACGCCGGATGGAACACCTATCGTCGGCGCAACGCCTTACCGCAATCTGTTCCTCAACACCGGCCACGGCACGTTGGGTTGGACGATGGCCTGCGGTTCAGGCAGATTGCTGGCTGACCTGATCGCGCGCAAAACGCCGCAGATCAGCGCTGCAGGCCTCGATATTTCCCGTTACGGCAGTTCCAAGGAGATCGCAAAACATGTCCATTCAGCGCCAGCTCACCAATGAGCGCATGAGCCAGTTGGTCGTCCATAACGGCACCGTTTATCTTGCCGGGCAAGTGGCCGACGACATGGCAGCGGGGATTGAGCAGCAGACCCGCGAGACGCTTCACAACATTGAGCGATTGCTGGACCTGGCCGGTACCGACAAGACCCGCATTCTGTCGGTGACGATCTACCTGAAAGACATCGATGCACACTTTGCCGGCATGAACAGCGTCTGGGACACCTGGCTGCCGAGGGGCCTTGCCCCTGCGCGTGCAACGGTTGAAGCCAAGCTGTGCGAGCCTGAGATTCTGGTTGAACTGTCGGTGGTTGCGGCGCTGCCGTAGTTCACCCACTTATATCCATCTATTGACCGACAAGAAGCCCCAGCATGCGTCCAGCCCGCGCCCTTATCGACTTTCAGGCCTTGCGCCACAACTACCAACTGGCGCGCGACACCGCTGGCGCCAAGGCGCTTGCCGTGATCAAGGCGGATGCCTACGGCCACGGCGCGGTGCAGGTTGCGCAGGCGCTGGAATCCGAGGCCGATGGCTTTGCCGTGGCGTGCATTGAAGAAGCGCTGGAGCTGCGTCAGGCCGGGATCAACGCACCCATTCTGCTGCTGGAGGGTTTTTTCGAGGCCGACGAACTGGCGCTGATCGTCGAGCATGATTTCTGGTGCGTGGTGCATTCCCTCTGGCAGCTCGATGCCATCGAGCAAACCGCACTCGGCAAGCCGCTGAACGTGTGGCTGAAGATGGATTCGGGCATGCACCGCGTTGGCATTCACCCGGCGGATTTTCAGGCGGCCCATCAGCGGCTGCTGAACAGCGGCAAGGCCGCGAAGATTGTCTTGATGACCCACTTCGCCCGCGCCGACGAACTCGACAGCGCGCGCACCGATGAGCAAGTAGCCATTTTTCAATCGGCCCGTGCCGGTCTGACCGCCGAACTCAGCCTGCGCAATTCCCCAGCCGTCATGGGCTGGCCCAGCGTGCCGAGTGACTGGGTGCGTCCGGGCATCATGCTCTACGGCGCGACGCCGTTTGATCAGTCGCAATCGGTCGCCGATCGTTTGCAGCCGGTCATGACCCTGGAGTCCCGCGTCATCTGCGTGCGTGACCTGCCCGTCGGTGAGCCAGTGGGCTACGGCGGTACATTCGTCGCCGAGCGCAACATGCGCATCGGTGTGGTCGCGATGGGCTATGCCGACGGCTATCCGCGGCAGGCGCCCACCGGCACCCCAATGATGGTCGACGGGCATCGCAGCCAGTTGCTCGGGCGTGTGTCGATGGACATGCTCTGTGTCGACCTCACCGACGTGCCGGGCGCAGGGCTGGGCAGCCGCGTCGAGCTGTGGGGCAAGAACATCCACATCAGCGACCTTGCGTCCAGCGCGGGCATGATTCCGTACCAGATTCTGTGCAATCTGAAACGCGTGCCAAGGCTCTATTCCGGGGCCTGATCGCCGCTCGCCAATCCCCTGCAAACCACTCCTTCGCGGCCAGTCACGGCCGCCAGTCCCTTTGCTGATCCGGCCATGGGCTCAAGTGTTGTAAATACTGAACGCTGTTGCCATGATGGCGGCCACTTGACCCAACTTGATCATCAGGAGGACTCCCGCATTGGACGTCGGTGAACGACTGCAATCCATTCGTAAACTCAAAGGTCTGTCCCAGCGTGAACTCGCCAAACGAGCGGGCGTGACCAACAGCACCATCTCCATGATCGAGAAGAACAGCGTCAGCCCCTCGATCAGCTCCCTGCGCAAGGTGCTGGGCGGCATACCGATGTCCATGGTGGAGTTCTTTTCCGAAGAGCTCGAACCCGAAAATCCGACCCAAGTGGTCTATAAAGCCAGCGAACTGATCGATATCTCGGACGGTGCCGTGACCATGAAACTGGTCGGCAAATCCCATCCGAGCCGCGCCATTGCGTTCCTTTCCGAAGTCTACCCGCCGGGTGCCGACACTGGCGTCGAGATGCTCGTGCACGAGGGCGAGGAGACCGGGATTCTGGTCGAGGGCCGTCTTGAGCTGGTGGTCGGTCTGGACACCTACGTGCTCGAAGAGGGCGACAGTTACTACTTCGAGAGCTCCCGACCCCATCGCTTTCGCAACCCGTTCGACGTTCCTGCGCGACTCATCAGCGCGGCCACGCCGGCGAATTTCTGATCAGCGATATGATTACCCGAAAACTGATCTTCCTCGGCCTGGCCGTCTTGCTCTTCGCCGATACTGCTGGCGCGACCATGCGCTGCGGCACGGCGCTTATCAGTCTGGGGGACACCGCCGACGTGGTCCGCCAGAAGTGCGGGGCGCCCGACAGCAGTGTTGATCAAATGCCTGCCCTCCGGAGCAACGGGGTTCCGAAGCTCGGGACTGCTAAAGTCAGCTTATGGGTGTATGGCCCTCGCAACGGCGCAAAACAACACCTGCGGTTCATCGAGGACAAGTTGGTGGAAATCGAGACGAAGCGGGATTGAGTGGCCGCGTGACAGTCGTTTTTTAAGGGCGCAAGCCGCGCAGTGCAGCAAATCCCCTGAAGGCCCGGTCCAACCGCTATCAAATAACAAAATCAGGAGAGGCCGGATGCCGCATTCCTGCTCGATCGAGCAAGCTGTCGATCACGTGTTGGCTGAATTGCCGGCACACATCCATATGGGTATGCCGCTGGGGTTGGGCAAGCCCAATCGCTTCGCCAACGCGTTGTACGCCCGAATCAAATCGCTGCCCGATCGGCATCTGACTATCTACACCGCGCTGTGCCTCGGGCGACCGGATGGCGGCGATGGTTTGCAGGGACGTTTTCTCGAACCCTTTCTGGAGCGCGTCTTCGACGATTACCCTGAACTGGATTTCCTCACCGATCTGCGCCGGGACGACCTCCCGCCCAACATTCACGTTCAGCAGTTCTTCATGCAGCCCGGCAGCCTGTTGGGCAGTGTCGAAGCGCAGCAGGATTACGTCAGCAGCAATTACAGCCACGCTGCGCGGGACATCAACGCCAATGGTCTGAATCTGATCGCGCAACTGATCGCCCGCGACTCCCAACGGCCCGATTACCTCAGCCTGAGCTGCAACCCCGACATCACCCTCGACCTGTTGCCCATGGTGGAAAAACGCCGTGGGTTGGGCGAGCGCATTCTGATACTCGGCCACGTCCACGCGGATCTGCCCTACATGCAGGGCGGTGCCGAGGTCAGCGCCGACACCTTCGACCTGCTGATCGAGCATGAAGAGCGCAGCACGCTGTTCTCGACGCCGAACATGCCGGTCGGTGTTCAGGATCATTTCATCGGCTTGTACGCGAGCACGCTGGTGCGCGATGGCGGTACGCTGCAGATCGGCATCGGTTCGATGGGCGACGCCCTGACCGCCGCCTTGCTTGCGCGCCAGGCCGATAACGAAACCTATCGCGCGTGCCTGGCCGAGTTGGACGGCATTTCCACCTGGAAGCCGTTGATCGAGGCGCAAGGCGGGGTGATGCCCTTCGCCACCGGGCTTTATGGCTGCAGCGAAATGCTGGTCAACGGGCTGCTGGTGCTGCTGGACGCGGGGATCATCCGCCGCAAGGTTTACGCCGACGTCGAGCTGCAGCAAATGGCCAACGACGGGGTTCTGGACGAATCGATTTATAGCGACGGCGTGTTGATTCACGGCGGCTTCTTTCTCGGGCCGCGCAGCTTCTACGAGCGGCTGCGGGAATTCACGCCGGCGCAGATCGCGCAGGTCAACATGACTGCGATCAGTTACATCAACGAGCTATACGGCGACGAGACGCTCAAGCGCCTGCAACGGCGGGATGCGCGATTCATCAACAGTTGCTTCACCGTGACGTTGCTGGGCGCAGCGGTCTCCGATCAACTGGCCGATGGCCGGGTGGTCAGCGGTGTCGGCGGGCAGTACAACTTCGTCGCTCAGGGCCATGCGCTGGACGGCGCGCGTTCCGTGCTGATTCTGCGCAGCTGGCGTGAGTCGGGTGGGGAGGTCAATTCCAATATTGTCTGGGACTATGCGCACACGACGATCCCGAGGCATCTGCGCGATATCGTCGTCACTGAATATGGCATCGCCGACCTGCGCGGCAAAACCGACGCGGCGGTGATCGAGGCGCTGCTCAACATCAGCGATTCACGCTTCCAGCCGGGCCTGATCGATCAGGCGCAAAAAGCCGGCAAGCTGCCGAAGGATTTCCGCCTTGATCCGCTGTTCAGCCAGAATACGCCCGAGCGGCTGAAGGACATCCGCGACCAGTTCCCGTCGCTGTTCATCGAGTACCCGCTGGGCAGCGATTTCACGGCTGAAGAGCGCGATCTGCTCCGTGCGTTGAACTGGTTGAAGAGCAAGTTCAAGCTCACGGAAATCATCGAGCTGGGCAAGGCCACGCTGGAAGCCCCCGACGCGAGCGCTTATCCGGAGCACTTGCAGCGCATGGGCCTCGATCATCCGCAGGGGTTGCGAGAAGAGCTGTATCAGCGGCTGGTGCTGGCGGGGTTGCAGGCGACGGCTTAGGCCCGATGTTTCCCACGTTTACTGTGGCATCCGTTCAGCCGAGGGTTTTGATCACCAGTAGCACGGCAGCAAAGAAGCCGCTAACGGCAAACAGCTGCTGCAACCGCGGGCCGGCGAGGTAACGGCTGACCTGTCTGCCGACTACCAGTCCGGCGACGGCCCCTGCGGCGAACGGCAGTCCCACAGTCCAATGCATCGCGCCGCTGATGGTGGCGGTGATCACGCTGCCGGTCGAGACCAGGGCGATCACCGCCAGCGACGTGGCGACGATGCTCTTCATCTCAAGGTCGGTGTATCGGGTCAATGCCGGCACGATGACGAAGCCGCCACCCACACCGAGCAATCCTGACAACAGCCCGGCCAATGCGCCGGTCGCCGCCAGTGACCGAGCGCAAGGCAGGGTCCAGCGCAGCCGACCCACCAGCGGATTGACTACGCAGGGCCTGAATGCCCCACGATCCGGCGGTTTGCCGTGGCGCAGTTCGTGAGCGGCTTTGCGGTAGATCCGCCCGCACACATAAAACAGAATCAGCGCAAACCCCAACGCCAGCGGCGCATTGGGCAGCTGGTGCGCCAGCCACAGCCCTACCGGTGACAGCGCGATGCCAATGATTGCGATGAAAATGGCCGCACGGTAACGGACGATACCCTGGCGCAGCCCAAGCGCTGCACCGACGGCCGAAGCCAGTCCGACCGCCAGGAGGCCCACTGGCGCGGCTTCAATCATCGTCAGGCCCAGCCCGAAAACCAGCAGCGGCACCGCAAGAATGCCGCCACCGGCGCCCGTCAATCCCAATACCGCGCCAATGATCGTACCGAGGCCGGCTCCGATCAGTTCGTGTTCATTCATCGTAAGTGAGCAAGTTCCGTGGGGGCTGTCAGGAGGTAGCTGTTCAGGGTGTGAGCGCGCCTGATGAGCGCGCTCGGCAGGGTTTACAGCGCATTGATCGGGACCTTCAGGTAGCGCACGCCGTTGTCCTCCGCTTCCGGCAGGTTGCCGCCGCGCATGTTGATCTGCACCGAAGGCAGGATCAGCATCGGCATGTCGAGGGTGGCATCGCGCTTCTCGCGCATCTCGACGAAAGCGTCCTCGTCGATGCCTTCGCGCACATGGATGTTGCTGGCGCGTTGCTCGGCGACGGTGGTCATGAACATCAGCTCACGGCCATTGGGCAGGTAGTCGTGGCACATGAACAGACGCGTCTGTGGCGGCAGGCCGAGAATTCGGCCGACCGAGCGATACAGCGTGCGCGCATCGGCGCCGGGGAAGTCGCAACGGGCGGTGCCGTAGTCGGGCATGAACAGCGTATCGCCGACAAACGCCACGGCTTCATCGCCGGCTTCAATCACGTACGTCATGCACGCCGGCGTGTGGCCAGGGGTGTGCATGGCTCTGGCCTGCAGCGTGCCGATCTGAAAGTGCGCGTCATCTTCCAGCAACCGGTCGAACTGGCTGCCGTCGCGGGCAAAGTCGCCTTTGGCGTTGAACAGCGTGCCGAAGACTTTCTGCACGCGGGTGATGTGGCTGCCAATGGCGACGGTGCCGCCGAGCTGTTCTTTCAGGTAGGCCGCTGCCGAAACGTGATCGGCGTGGACGTGGGTTTCCAGAATCCACTGCACCGACACGCCCAGCTCGCGAACCCTCTCGATCAGCTTGTCGGCGGACTGCGTGCTGGTGCGCCCGGATTTCGGGTCGTAATCCAGCACGCTGTCGATCAGCGCGGCCTGACGCGTAGAGCGGTCAACGACCAGGTAACTGATGGTCGAGGTCTGCGGATCGAAGAACGCCTCTACGCTCAGTTTTTCGCCAATTTCCATAACGTGTCTCCTGTTCTACTGACCGCAAGAAATCTGTGGGAGTCGAGCTTGCTCGCGACGGGGCCGGTACATTCACAGTAACCTCTGCGCCTGAAAGTATGCTTTCGTGAGCAAGCTCACTCCCACGGGGCTACGCGTTTGCTGGCTCAAAGCGCGGCGTCCGCTGCGCACCCCAAAGGTGAATCCGGATCAGACGAACGTCACAACGCCATCTTTCAACGACTGTACGCGCGCCAGTGACTCTACACGATAGCCCTGGCCGTCCAGTTCAGCGCGGCCGCCCTGGAACGACTTCTCGATCACGATACCCAGGCCGGCGACGGTTGCGCCCGCTTGCTTGATGATCGAGATCAGCGCCTGGGACGCCTTACCATTGGCGAGGAAGTCGTCGATGATCAACACCCGATCGCTGCTGTTCAGGTGACGGGTAGAAATGGCGATGGTGCTTTCGGTCTGCTTGGTGAACGAATACACCGACGCGGAAAACATGTTCTCGGTGAGGGTCAGCGACTGATGCTTGCGCGCGAAGATCACTGGGATGCCCATCTTCAGACCGGTCATCACTGCAGGGGCGATACCTGACGCCTCGATGGTGACGATCTTGGTAATGCCGGAGCCTGCGAACAGCGCGGCGAATTCGTCACCGATCTGCTGCATCAGCACCGGGTCGATCTGATGGTTGAGAAACGCGTCGACCTTCAATACCTGATCGGAAAGCACGATGCCTTCTTCGCGAATTTTCTTGTGCAGTGCTTCCACGTGGGTGGTCCTCAGAGCGCGATGTGCGCGAAATGAACGTTATCTTTTCAGCATGGCGCGTATGTCCGCCAGGGCTGTATTGCCGCGTACGGCTTTGACTTCGACGGGCGTGTCATCGTTGCCTTCCCAGGCGAGATCGTCCGGCGGCAGTTCGTCGAGGAACCGGCTCGGCAGGCAATCGATGATTTCGCCGTACTGCTTGCGTTTGGCGGCGAAGGTGAACGCCAGCGTCTGCCGCGCGCGGGTGATGCCCACGTAGGCCAGGCGGCGTTCTTCTTCGATGGTATCGGCCTCGATGCTGGAGCGGTGCGGGAGGATTTCCTCTTCCATGCCCATGATGAACACGTACGGAAACTCCAGCCCTTTGGAGGCGTGCAGGGTCATCATCTGCACGCCTTCGGCACCGTCTTCCTCTTCCTGCTGACGTTCGAGCATGTCACGCAGAACCAGTTTGCCGATGGCCTCCTCGATGGTCATGCCGCCTTCTTCGTCTTTCTCCAGCGTGTTCTTCAGCGCCTCGATCAGGAACCACACGTTGCCCATGCGGTAGTCGGCGGCCTTGTCGCTGGAGCTGTTCTGACGAATCCAGTTTTCGTAATCGATGTCCATGACCATGCTGCGCAAGGCGGCGATCGGGTCCTGCGTCGCGCATTGCTGGCGCACGCCGTCCATCCAGTGCTTGAAGCGTCTGAGGCGATCGGTGAAGCGGGCGTCCAGATGCTCGCCCAAGCCGATCTCGTCGGTGGCGGCGTACATCGACACCTTACGCTCGGTCGAGTAGTTGCCCAGCTTTTCAAGGGTGGTCGAGCCGATTTCCCGGCGCGGCACGTTGATCACGCGCAGGAAGGCGTTGTCGTCATCCGGGTTCACCAGCAAGCGGAAGTAGGCCATCAGGTCTTTCACTTCCTGACGCCCAAAGAAGCTGTTGCCCCCGGACAGCCGATACGGAATCTGATGGTGCTGCAGCTTCAGCTCGATCAGCTTGGCCTGATAGTTACCGCGATAGAGGATCGCGAAGTCGCTGTACGGCCGGTCGGTGCGCAGGTGCAGGCTGAGGATTTCGATGGCCACGCGCTCGGCTTCGGCGTCTTCGTTCTTGCAGCGAATCACGCGGATTTCATCGCCGTGACCCATCTCGCTCCAGAGTTGTTTCTCGAACGCATGGGGATTATTGGCGATCAGCACGTTGGCGCAGCGCAAGATGCGGCTGGTGGAGCGGTAGTTCTGCTCCAGCATCACCACTTTCAGCGACGGGTAATCGTCCTTGAGCAGCATCAGGTTTTCCGGCCGCGCACCGCGCCAGGCGTAGATCGACTGGTCGTCGTCACCCACAACGGTGAACTGGCAGCGCGTGCCGATGAGCATTTTCACCAGCAGGTACTGGCTGGCGTTGGTGTCCTGGTATTCGTCGACGAGCAGGTAGCGCACCTTGTGCTGCCACTTTTCGAGAATGTCGGCGTGCTCCTCGAACAGCTTCACCGGCAGCAGAATCAGGTCGTCGAAATCCACCGCGTTGTACGCCTTCAGCGTGCGCTGGTAGTGGCTGTAGACGATGGCGGCGGTCTGCTCCTTGGGGTTGCGCGAATTGGCGAGGGCTTCGGGCGGCAGGATCAATTCGTTTTTCCAGGCGCCGATCATGTTCTTGATCTCGTCGACGCCGTCGTCGCCCGAGTATTCCTTTTGCATGATGTCGGTCATCAGCGCTTTGACGTCGGTCTCGTCAAAGATCGAGAATCCGGGCTTGTAGCCCAACCGGGCGTGTTCCTTGCGGATGATGTTCAGGCCCAGGTTGTGGAACGTCGAGACGGTCAGGCCGCGCCCCTCGCCAGCGCGCAAAAGGGTACCGACGCGCTCTTTCATCTCCCGCGCCGCCTTGTTGGTAAAGGTCATGGCGACGATGTACTGGGCACGGATGCCGCAGTTCTGGATGAGGTGGGCAATCTTGCGTGTGATCACGCTGGTCTTGCCGGAGCCAGCGCCGGCGAGCACCAAAAGAGGGCCGCCGACGTAGTTCACGGCTTCCTGTTGCCGGGGATTGAGTCGGGACATGGGGAAAAATGGGGTCGCCTGGAAAAGGGCGGGCATTTTAACAGGGTCAGCGGATTGTGCAGCCACCGTCCGACACTGTGATGCGCCGCGCTATCTATATTTCGCCGTTTTGTTACATTTGCGTATTGCGGATGATTCTCGCGTTTGACGACCCTCATTCGGGGGTGCGCCAAGGTCTTTACGTTTGTGTGGGGAGTTAGCTTGTCTACGCCTGTCGAACCCTTGCGCTTGCTGCTTCTGGCGGACACGCCCGAATGGCCGGCATCGTTGCGCGAGTGCCTGGCGCCGCTCGGAGACGCCGCTGTCCTTGACTGCGCGCCGAGCTGGGACGCTGTCAGCAATCAAACCGACTTCTCCACCTCCGGAATACTCTTTACCACCGAAGCCCTTCAGCCCGCCGCCGGCCAATGCCACTGGCCCACTGTATTGCTTTTCGACACCGAACCGGACGAAGAGCCCGTTGGTGTCAGCGACTGGCTGGTGCGCGACGCCCTCACATCGCAGGCCCTGCGCCGCTGTCTGCGCCACGTGCGCGAACGGGGCGTTCTGGAGACCACGCTCAATCGCCTCGCCGAGCAGGACCCTCTTACCGGCATCGCCAACCGCCAGGGCTTTCAGACCCTGTTGGCCGCCCGACTGGCCGAGTTCGACGGCCGCGGCCTGGCGCTGGGGCATCTGGACCTGGACAACTTCCGGCGCGCCAATGACGCGCTGGGTCATCAGGCGGGCGATCGGCTGATCCTGCAAGTGGTGGCGCGGCTGAAAGGCCAGCTGGAGGCGTGCGATCAACTGGCGCGACTGGGCAGCGATGAATTTGCCCTGCTGATCGACACACGACGCGCCCCCGAGCGCGCCGAATCCATCGCCGAGCGCATCACCGAAGCCTTGTCCGAACCGTATTGGGTCGATGGGGAAAGCCTGTTGATCGGTTGCAGCCTTGGCATCGCCTATGCGCGCCTCAATGGCGGCGCCGATCCGTTGATGTGGCACGCGCACATCGCCATGCAGCAGGCCAAGGGCACTCAGGGCTGTACCTTTCACGTCTTCAACGAACGCATCAACCGCAACGCGCGCAGCCTCGCCGATCTGGAAAGCGAACTGCGCCGTGCTTTGCGTCGCGATGAGCTGGAGCTGCATTACCAGCCACGCCTGTGCCTGAATACCGGGCGCATTCTGGGGCTGGAGGCATTGGTGCGTTGGCGCCACGCTGAGCGTGGGTTGTTGCCGCCGAGTGAGTTCGTGCCGCTGGCTGAGCAAAGCGGGTTGATCGTGCCGCTGGGTTATTGGGTGATTGCCCGTGCCCTGCGCGACATGCAGGCCCTGCGCGAGAAAGGCGTGCCGCCGCTGCACATGGCGATCAACCTGTCGTTCCGCCAGTTTCAGGACAACCAGTTGCTCGCGACACTCAGCCGGTTGATCGCTGATCGGGGTATCGATGCGCAATGGCTGGAATTCGAATTGACCGAGACGGCCGTCATGCGCCGCAGCGATTTGGTCAAACAGACCATGGATGCGCTGGGACGGCTGGGTGTGCGCTTCTCGCTGGACGATTTCGGCACCGGGTTCTCGTCCTTCGTGCACCTCAACAGCTTGCCGATCACACTGCTGAAGATCGACAAGAGCTTCGTCGGTGAAATGGAGCAGCGCGAGGAAAACCGCAAGCTGGTCCACGCGATGATCAACCTCGCCCACAACCTCAGCCTGGAAGTGGTGGCCGAAGGCGTTGAAACCCCTGAGCAACTGGCCTTGCTGCGCAGCTTCAACTGCGATCAGGCCCAGGGTTTTTTGATCAGTCACCCGCTGGCCTTGCCGGAGCTGATGGATTATCTGGCGATGGGCCAGAGCAAAGGTATTGCGCTGCAGAGCCAGTGATCGGCGGCTCGTTCTTTGAACACACCTCGGAGTGATTCTGTAGGAGTGAGCTTGCTCGCGAATGCATGGGGTCAGCCGACATGGATGTCACAGACCCACCGCCTTCGCGACCGTCGTAACCTCCGATTGCTCCTACAGTTGGGTTTGTGACCGCCCCGGATTGTGAATACCCGCAGAGGCCTATCCCATCACCACAACCCCCGTCGCCTCCTTGTGCAGCAGCCTCGCGGTCTTGCGCTCGAATGCCCAGGTCAGTGCGACCGCGGAGCAGAGCAGGCCGATCGCCAATCCCCACCACACGCCCACCGCGCCCTGGTTCGCCAGAAATCCGAGGCCCCAGGCCAGCGGCGCGCCGACCACCCAATAGCTCGCCAGTCCGATCAGGAACGTGGTTTTTGCGTCCTTGAACCCCCGGATCGCGCCCATGGCGATGGTCTGCGTGCCGTCGAGAATCTCGAACCAGGCAGCGATGGCCAGCAGCCTCACCGCCAGCTCGACCACGCCCTGGTATTTCGGATCGTTGACGTCCACGAACAAACCGATGACGGCGTGGGGCGCAACCCAGAACAGAATGCCGAACGAAAGCATCAGCAGCCCGCCGAAGCCAATCCCCATGCGTCCGGCAGTGCGCGCCAGCAGCAGGTTTCCGGCCCCGTAGTGCAGACCGATGCGCATGGTCACCGCGTAGGAAATCCCGACCGGGACCATGAACGCCATCGACACCGATTGCAGAGCGATCTGGTGCGCCGCCATCTGGGTGCTGCCCATGGCCCCCATGCAGAACGCCGCAAAAGTAAACAGCCCGACTTCCACCGCATACGTGCCACCGATGGGCAGGCCCAGACGCCACAGCTCTTTCAGGCAACTGCGCGAGAGTTTCATGAGTTCTTTGTGAAGGGGATACGCCGCGTAGGCGCTGTGATAACGAATGTGCAGCGCGAGGGCCAGGGCCATGGCGTTGGTGACGATGGCCGTGACCAGACCGATGCCCATCAGGCCCCAGTGCGGCAGGCCGAACAGCCCGTGGATAAACGCGTAGTTGAGTCCGAAGTTCAGCGCCACGCCTACCAGACTGATCACCATTACCGGGGTCGCACGCCCCAATGCACTGGTGAATCCGCGCAGCGCCATGAAGCTCAACAGGCCGGGCAGCGCCAATGGCAAGGTGATCAGAAATTCGCTGGCCATGTGGACGTTGGCTTCGACTTGACCAAATTGCAGCAGGATCGGCTCGAGGTTCCATAGGATAAGCGCAGCAACCAAGGCCATGCCCCACGCCAGCCACAAACCGGCCTGGGTCAGTCGGGTGACGCCGGCGTGATCATTCGCGCCCTTGCGGATCGCGACCAACGTGCCGACGGCGGCCATGACCCCCACGCAGAAGAACGACACGAAGTTGTAGCTCGCCGCGCCCAGCCCGCCACCGGCCAGGGATTCCGGGCCCAGCTTGCCCATCATCACAGTGTCGGTGAATACCATCAGCATGTGCGCCATCTGCGAAGCAATCAGCGGCCCGGCCAGACGCAGGATGATCCACAGTTCTTTGAAGGCGTGCTGGTGCATGGTCTTTGCGCTCGGGTTTGCGGTGTTTGCAGGCCGGTCATTGTGGGGATTCAAGTGAAGATGCACAAAGGGATAAATCCGATCACTCGCATGAGTAAAACTCATCCTGGGGTTTTCTGCGGTAGAGTGGCTTCGGTCGCCGTCCAGCCTGAGGAATCCCCGCCAATGTCTCGCTCTCTTCCGCCTTTGTATGCCCTGCGCGCGTTCGAAGCCGCTGCGCGACACAGCTCGTTCACGCGCGCCGCTGAAGAGCTGTCGATCACCCAGAGCGCAGTCAGTCGGCATATCCGCACGCTGGAAGAGCACTTTGCCTGCCGTCTGTTTCGCCGCAATGGTCGCAATTTGCAGCTCACCGAAGCCGCGCGGGAATTGCTGCCGGGCGTGCGTGAAGGCTTTTCAGCGCTGGAGCGAGCGTGCAGCGCGTTGATGGCGGAGGAGGGCATCTTGCGCATGAAGGCCCCGTCGACCCTGACCATGCGTTGGTTGCTGGCGCGGCTGAGTCGTTTCCGCCATCTGCAGGTGGGCAACGAAGTCCAGCTGACCAGCGCCTGGATGGACATCGACAGTGTCGACTTCACCCAGGAGCCGTTCGATTGCGCAGTGTTGCTCAGCCATGGGCATTTCCCGCCGGAGTGGGAGGCAACGTACCTGTTCCCGGAATGGCTGATTCCCGTGGGCGCGCCGACGCTGCTGGATGACGCGCCGTGGGACGCCGAGCGACTGGCCGGCGCCGAGCTGTTGCACCCTACGCCCGACCGCCGCGACTGGCGCCGATGGCTGGAGCGCATGGACTTGTCTGAGCGGGTCTCGCTCAAGGGAGGGCAGGTGTTCGACACGCTGGAGCTGGGCATGATTGCGGCGGCTAGGGGTTACGGCGTTTCCATGGGCGATCTGCTGATGGTGGCGGAGGACGTCGCTCAGGGCCGGCTCAGCCTGCCGTGGCGCACGGCGGTGGTCAGCGGCGAAAACTACTACCTCGTCTGGCCCAAGACCCGCCCTGGCGGCGAGCGTCTGCGGCGCCTGAGCGACTTCTTGAAAGGCGAAGTGCAGGCGATGGAATTGCCTGACGTGACGATTCTGGAATGAGTCGTAAAGCGCACCCCGACCGAAAGCGGACGCAGGACAGCCAAAAAGGGAATTAATTCCGTCCTGAAGCGACGTAGGACTCAAGTTTTTTGTCTGTCGGCCGAAGGTGTATTGCAGAGCCGGTTCACCTCAATCGACTCATCGATTCCCTCTATTAGAATTCGTCCGAATGGTGCTCCTGAATCAGGATGGTCCCGTCGTTCGGCAAGGAGCTCCAATGCCTCAGCCTCGCGCCCGAATTGCTTCGCAACTCGGCATCGCCCTGGCCGTTATTCTGGCCGTCGTCATCAGCGGCAGTACGCTGTTCGCCTTGCGCTCTCTTGATTCGGCGAACCTGGTCATCCGCGAAGAGCACATGAGCAGCGAAGCCCGGTTGCTGGCCGACCAGTTGAACACCTTCCACAGCACCCTGCGCGACAGCACGCAGCGTCTGAGCGGTCTGTTCGAGAAGCGTTTTTCGGGCGGCCTGAGCCTGCAGGCTGATCAGCAGGTTGCGGTCGCGGGCGTGCAGACTCCGGCGCTGCTGCTGAACGGCGCCCCGCTGAACAACGACTTCACGCAAGTCGACGACTTCAAGAGCATGACGGCCGGCGTTGCGACCGTTTTTGTGCGCAGCGGCGACGACTTCGTGCGCGTTAGCACCTCGCTGAGCAAACAGGACGGCTCACGCGCCATCGGCACCTCGCTGGATCACAAACACCCGGCCTACGACAAGTTGCTCGCCGGACAGGGATATGTCGGTCGCGCGCTGTTGTTCGATCGCTTATACATGACGCAGTACAGCCCGGTGCGTGACGCCAGCGGCAAAGTCATCGCCGTGCTGTTCGTCGGCTTCGATTACACCGACGCGCAGAAGGCGCAGTTCGACAACCTGAAAAACTTCCGCATCGGTTCCACTGGCTCCCTGGCGCTGCTCGACGAACAGAACAAATGGCTGGTGCCGCCTGCGGGCGTGAAGGACCTGGATCAGGCAAGCACCACGCTGGCCGAGTTCGCCAAGACGCCGAGCGTTGGGCATTTCTGGCAGGACGCCGGCGAAGATTTCTACACCGTCGGCGAGAAGTTTGCAGGCGGTCCGTGGACGGTTCTGGCGACGATGCCTGAAGATGAAATCAGCGCAGTCACCTGGAGCGTCGGCACGCAACTGGCCATCGGCAGCCTGCTGGCGATGCTGATCGCTGTCGGCTCCGCGATCTGGCTGTTACGCAGCAAGCTGCGGCCGCTGTCGGCGTTGGTCAGTCAGGCAGAAGCGTTGGGCGCTGGTGATCTGAGCGCACGTCTGAACGTGTCCAGTCACGATGAAATTGGTCAGTTGGCGGGCAGCTTCAACAAGATGGGCCAGGCGCTGGAAACCATGGTGTCCCATATCCGCACAGCGGCGCTGGAAGTCAGCAGCCGTGCCAACGCGCTGTCTGGCTTGTCGGGGGGCGCCTATGAAGGGATGGAGCAGCAATCCGGCGAAATCACCAGCATGGCCGGTGCAGTGGAGGAGTTCAGCGCCACGGCCCTGACCATCGCCGACAACATGGGCACCACCGAACGCATGGCGCAGGGCAATGCCCAGCAGACGCGCATCGGTCGCACGTCCATGGAGGAGGCATCCGCCTCGCTGGAGCAAATTGCAGGCTCGCTGAGCAGCACCGCGACGGTGATCGATACCTTGGGCCAACGCTCGCAGGAGATCGGCGGCATCGTCAGCGTCATCACCTCGATCGCCGAGCAGACCAACCTCCTGGCCCTCAACGCCGCGATCGAAGCCGCACGCGCCGGTGAACAAGGCCGTGGTTTTGCGGTGGTAGCGGATGAAGTCCGCAGCCTGGCATCACGTACGCGTCAGGCCACCGATGAAATCTCCGGCATGATCAGCAGCATTCAGCAAGAGACCAGCAATGCCATCAGCACCATGCAGCAAGGTAATGCTTTGATGCAGGAAGGCCTGTCGCGCAACGCCAAAGTGGCTGCAGCGCTGGCCCAGATCGACGAACAAAGCCGCTCTGCCGGTGAGCAATTCACGTCCATCACCACCGCGACCCAAGAGCAGAGCAACACCGCCACGCTGCTCAGCGCCAACCTGCAAAGCATCGCCCTGGCGAACAGCGAGCAACGCGAAGTCGTGTCCAACCTGGCGATCACGGCTCAAGAGCTGAATGCCGTGGCGGCTGACTTGCAGAAGGAAGTGGATCGGTTTCGGTGAGGCTGGAGCGCTGCTGAGCCGCCAGCCAACCAGTGTAGGTGTGAGCAAGCCCAATCTCATCAAGCAACACCGCAGATGTATCTGGCAATACACGAGTTGTGGGAGTGAGCTTGCTCGCGAAGAGGCAAGAACATCCGCCAAATATTCAGCGGTTGAGATGCCGCCTTCGTGAGCAAGGTGGAGCGCCACCCCGGTCACTCCCACAGGTGTTGCACATTCTGCGCGACAGTGCGGTGCTGAACGAAGGGTTATCTCCCGCCGTGGCATGGTGTATGCGGTTTCAATTCGTCGAAGGCCGATACTGCAAAGCCTCGGCGATGTGGCATCGCGCGATTGCGTCGACCTTCTCCAGATCAGCCAGCGTGCGAGCCACTTTCAGCAGGCGGTGGGCAGCGCGTAGCGAGAGATTGAGGCGTTCACACGCATTCTCGAGCCAGGCTTCGTCTTCCGGCAGTAACGCGCAGTGTTGGCGCAGCGCGGGCAGGTCAAGAAATGCGTTGGCGCACCCTTGACGTCGTTGTTGGCGCTGTCGGGCTTCGGAGACCACCTCCGCTGCGCTGGCGCTTTCACTCTTGCAGTCAGGCGTGGCAGCTAAAGACGTAGTTTCCCGAGCAACGGTTAGGTGCAAATCGATCCGGTCAAGCAATGGGCCCGACAGCTTGTTGCGGTAGCGCTGAATCTGATCAGTCGAGCAGCGGCAGCGCCCGGTCGGTTCGCCGTGATAACCGTGACCATACACTTGACAAGCACTTTATGGACATCGGCTACAGCCCGCTATTCTAGGGAGTGGTGGGGCATCAGTGAGTGTCCACGTTGATAACTCCAATGCGTGGCCATTTTAGGGTCGGCAGTGCTCATGCCCACCCTATACGGGGAGGTACTCGGCGTCTGGATGAACTTTATGTTAACAAGCCCCGAGCATTCACAGGTCACACCAAGTAGCTAGGCCAGGTCATTTCCCTAGGCTACGCAGCTCCTCTCTGACTGTAATCAAGAGATCGTCCACGGTCTGATCTTCCTCCAAATAAGCGAATGCTAGCAGCGTTAAAGGGCTTATTTCGAGAAGCACGGCTAGCTGCTCCACCTTCTGAAGTGTTGGACTTCGAATGCCCCTCTCGATGGAGCTGATAAAAGACTGGCTTGGGCCGAGAGATTCCTGCGGTAGCTGCTTTTGAATTCTGATGTTTCTCAATGCGGCCCCGAAATCCTTTTTTGTTGTCATATGCGCAGCTCTCAAAAGGAACGATAAAGCCCTTTTGCTTTTGAAAGTGCTATGCTGGATGCAGCGTATAAGGTCGCTTTCTTTCCGTTGGGAGAAAATCAGTTCGCGGGATGCCAGCTATGCCTTGATGCGGAAAGATGGGCCGCCACGGATGAATCTATTGGTCTTGGAGAAAATATGTTCACTACCGATCCGGTCGACGAAGTAGAAAGGGGAAGCGGCGCGCTGCTTCTGGGTGAGACGAGGCTGTGGAAAAGATTTAGTACTGTAAATCCATTTTTTCAGGTAACAGCAACGCCTGGGCTTCTGGCCGCGTCTGACGACGAAGTTTTACTTATATCGGATCCTTATGACTTGGCTCGTCTTGCTGCTGCTGTAAGGATAGTCTCGAACTCCATTCTGGGGGAAGTCATAATCTCAACCCCAAGTAGCGTCAATGGTTCTGGGGCTTGGTTGTGTCAGAAACTTTATGCGATGTTTTTTGTAGTTCATAGGCTGACCGGTGAGAACGGTTTTGTTTATGTTACAAATGACGGAATTTATGGGGTAGGAAACGAGGCGGAATTAGAGCATTATTCAAAAGAAGTTCTGTACCACTCTTCCAGTTACTCGCTTGATGTGTTCGGCGACTATATCGACACACGTAGGATAAGGATATGATGAGCATACGGTTCTATGACGCAATCGCCCTCACAAAATCGTGGTAAGCAATTGGGAAGCTCTAACGCTAGATATTGCTCAATGAACGCAGGGATCTCTCAGTTTCTTCAGCATGCCATCTGTGTGCGATTACTGGTTCGCAGTGCGGAGCAAATCTGCTTCGCCGTCTGGGCGAAAAGGGTACTGCGCCCGTAGGCTAACGGCGAATATGTGAGGAAGCGCCAAACAGTATCAGCTGTTTCGCATTATATGTAGACAATCCGGCCATGTGATGGATTAAGATAAAGATTTTCTTAGGCGTTTCTAAAACTTTAGCCATTATCAATGGTTGCAGCTCGTTCGGGTGAAATACGCTCTCAGATGAACAATGGATTACCTGCAATTTAGAAAAACTGGGGCGATGCATGATTATATTTTTGGATTTCGACGGCGTCTTACATCCAGATAGCGTCTTCATGGCGCCATCTGGGCCTTCCCTCAGGGAGGAGGGGACGCTTTTCATGTGGATGCCGCTTTTAGAGTCCGTGCTCGCTCAGTATGCTGATGCCAGAATTGTCCTCAGCACAAGCTGGGTACGGAATTTGGGTTTTTCTCGTGCAAAGAAGCGCCTTTCAAAAAATCTACAGGACCGAGTGGTAGGCTCGACATGGCATAGTTCCATGGCCAAGGAATGGACTGACCAGATATTATGGGACCAGTCAACTCGATATCATCAAATAATACGATATGTTGTTCGCGGAAATATTTCAAAGTGGTTGGCCATAGATGATGACGCGGAGGGTTGGGGGGCGCAGTATCAGGAGCTCCTTATCCGAACCGATCCCGCAACCGGGCTGTCGGGGGCTGGGGTAATTGCCGAGCTTACAGCGAAGCTTAATATAGCAACGGAGGCGAAACTCACTTTACCTCCATTGGGCGACTAAAAATGCAGCTTTTAGTAAGCGAAATTTATACCTTATAGTAAGTGCAGGTATCCTAATTATTAGAAATCCTGTATTGCAAGTAAGCTTACTTATTTGGGCTGGAGTGAGCACCTTGCGGGCGACAAACGGGACATGACAATACGGTCAACTAGCCGGTAATGTCGAATGAACTCTTGTCTGTTGAGCATCAATGCCCAACACGGTTCTCTTACTGTATCGCCCGGCGGAACGAGCAGGCCCACTGCCCAGCGCAGGTGCTCCACCTCACTAGCATGGGGCTGATGTCGTCGCTTGAAGTTTGACTAGCGTCGCTTAGCCTTAGTCCCGTACAACGCAGACGCGGGAATGGTAGTCTCAGGTAAGCTGGCGATGTCGCATTCCACGAGGTCCATTATGCCTGTTACGACTGCTATTTTCGACGCCTTCGGCACGCTCCTCCGCATAAAGAACGGCACTCATCCCTATCGCCAAATTCTTAGACTTGGTATTGCTCAAGGCCGATTCGCAATGGCGACTGACGCGGAAGTCCTGATGTCTTCACCAATGGACCTGAGGGAAGCTGCCGATTTTTTTGGCATCTTGGTCAAACCTATCCTCATGGACCAGCTTGAAGCCGATCTTCATGATGAGTTGGCAAGTATTCAGCCTTACGCCGATGGAATAGAAGGAGTGGCAGCTCTCCAGGCCGCTGGGATAAACGTAGTGGTGTGTTCGAATCTTGCCAAACCTTATGCGTCAGCTATCGAGAGACTTTATCCTACGCTAGACGGTTACTCCTTTAGTTTTGCTGTCGGGGCCATCAAGCCATCCAGCGTAATCTACACGCACGCAGTGCAGTCGGTACGCGCGTTACCTCAAGAAACATGGATGGTTGGCGATTCGAAGCGATGTGACTGCGATGGTCCGACAGAGTTCGGCATGCGAGGCTTTTATCTTGATAGAGACGCGTCCAGCGGCTACACGACACTGTACACGTTCGTGAACGAACTGTTACATACTGCAACGGCTCTTTAACTGCTCGTTGGTCGGTTGTCTGCCTCATTATTGTTGATAACGTATTTCTTACATTGGCAATCAGCGACTGATGCTCGGTCCGTCAGCCTTAAAGCGCCTTTACCACCTTCTCATCCGGCCTAACCCTTCTAAGAATCGCTGGAGGTAGCTCCCACTGCCGCAGGCAAAGCCGGCAGCAAGCAAGGGCACGTAGAACTCCGGCGTAGAGTATTCCTGAGCAAAGCGCGATATTGTCTCCGAGTGCCACGACAGATGGTCTGACATCCCTAGGTAATCGTAGATGCGCTCGGCCGCTGTGGGACGCAATGGCAGAGACCTAAGCTTGTCACCTTGCGGGGCTCAGCCTAGCACTTGACGATTCCGGTACTGGTTATTCCAGCTTGGCTTATCTCACTCAGTTGCCTTTCGACGTATTGAAGATCGGCCAATCATATTAACTCGGGGTAGATAACGCTGCAGTGGCCGCCGCAATCCATTGCGATGGGTAAAAGTCTGCAGCATCGTGTAGTGGCTGAAGGTATTGACGACGCCTCTGAGTTCGGATTTCTACAACGCAGTGGCTGCTAGGAAGGGCAAGGCTACCTATTCAGCCTTCGTTTGAGCGAGACGCAGATGACAACCCTGCCAATCCCTGCCAGCGTGGCAATACTTTCGGTGCTTGATAGCCATCAATGAGCGTCCAGCATGCAGTCATTCGGTGACGAGTTTCATCCAAATGGTGAGATTTTACTCCACGGAGCGCTGTCCACCGCCTGAAGGATCATGCCAGTTAAGCTTCATCGAAATGTTAAGTAGGCTTTGCCGATCCACCTCACTGCGCTTTGTTCGGCTCCCCAACCGACGGACCGAGGAGATCATAAAGGAGGAAGTGAAGATCTCCCTCTTGCTTCTTGCCTTGCATATGTGCGCGCATTGCATTTTCCGTGAACACCAGGTGGGGACTGCTGATACCCTTGTCAGGAGGCCCCGGCCTGACTCTCTCCAGATCGAGCACGATTCTCGTGCAATCCTGATAGAGAGGCCGCATGACCACCCGCCGCGCTACTTCGCTTCGCCCCGGACAATTTAAGCAACTTATCCGCGTTGCATCCGTAACTGGCCGCATGCCACAGCGTGATGTGATGCTGTTATGGCTCACCCACACCACCGCGATTTGTGTCACCGAGCTGGCTTTGCTGGAGGTGGCGGACGTGCTCTTTCCCAGCGGTGCAATCAAACACCGAGGTGTACTTGCGGGCTGACATCACCAAGGGTTGCCGTCCCCGCAATGTGTACCTGACCCATGCCCGCTGCCTCGCCGCGCTCGATGCGTGGCTTGCCGTGCGCCTACAACGCCGCTGGGGCTTCTCCGGCGCCGATGAGTATCGTGGACTTCGCCCAGAATCAAAGCTGGTCATGACGCACAAAGGGCAAGCCTTTGAACTGGCGTTCAAGCACCGCCAGTTGGACGGCGGGGGGCCTACGATGCGCTGCAACAGACGATCAGCAGGCTCTACAGGCAGGCCGGTACAGGGGGCATCGCACAGCGGCAGGCGCTCACTGGCAGCAAAGGTGCTGGCCGCAACCGGCGACGTTGAGATGGTGCAGACCATTCTTGGCCATTCGTGGCTTGATCACAGCAAGCCTTATTTGAGCGTCGACCAAACGAAAATTCGGCAGGCATTCGAGGTTGCACTGGCATAGCGACATCAGTAGTGTTTGTTTGGAGTCAACCATGACCATCACAAGGAAGAGAATGTGTCTCCAGACGACGTCCCTGAAGTTAATCTGAGTGAATTTGCAACGCTGATTGGCTTAGAACAAATCGCCCCTGGCCGCTACAGCGTGTTGCTGGCTGCAAACCTTTTGGGAGGTGCCCTTTCCGGCGTTCAAAACCCCGCCAAAATAGTCCATGAAATTGAGCTACTGGAAAAAAATGAACTGGGTCAGTTCAAGCCACCGATCAAGAACCGTCACCCACCGCTTAAGGGCCTCTGGCATAAGCACTACCTGCAGGACGGGTTAGCTTCTTTCGCGAAAAATGTGGAAAAAGGTCTCAACCAATGCGGCATGCCATTTTTTGAAAAAAAAATTCAGGAGGCAAAGGACGCTTGTGAATTACGTTATCTAACTCCAGAAGATGTTCCGGCTCTTGTCGACGATGTCATCAGTGGAAATCGACATCGACTTGCCAAAAGACAGGCATTGAGCGGTGAGTGGATCGTTTTTGCGCAGTACGAAGATCAGAATTACTACCTGACAATCGCAACCCATGACACTGCTACTCATGATCGGGTCCGAGAGCAAATTAATGAGGTCTGCTGCAAAGAATTTCCTTTCTTAATCCAACTGCTCACTGAAGCATGAATAATCCGCTGTACAACACAGGCCGTTGGCAGTACCAGGGCGCGTCTTTCGCGTCCGAAAGTTCCCGGGAAGATCGCTTCCAGAATGTTGCCGATGTGCAAAAAGAGATCACAGGTAGGTCATGGATGAAAGCAGAACTTAGTGATGCCCCGGAACGAATTACCCGAAGAGGCCATAGGCGTGGCGTGCAAAGTCTTGTCGCGTGCCTAGCAATAGGCAGTGTTATTGGAGTAAGCGCTTTGCTGTGGTCAACCCGATCGGAGCCCCACCGAGGAGTCGCGTCGATGGAATCCAAAGCTCAGGTGTTGAGCGCAGAGGTGGACAGAGGCTCTTTCATACGCTCGAGTCCAACATCGTTGGACATGGGTCCTAACCCCGGGCCTCGGCAAACCAGCTTCAATGATCAGAACTTTGTTCCGACGGGCGCTCACAACATCGTCACCTTTAATCACAGCCCCTCTATCCCTCCTCAGGCTGAGTCTCCGCAGAAGGTCAAGCTGACGATCGTCCGGCAAACTCCCAGCATGAAGGATCGGGCGTGCTGGCCTTTCAGGCAGGGGAGTATTGAGTCACGTAACTGTCGGCTTTCAGTGGGCCTCAAGTATCGCGACTAAGGAAAAATCATGGCAATGACTGACCCGCTCCAAGCACTGGAGAGCCTTCAGGCTGCGATTCGTAAAGGGATGGCTACTCAAGCTGCCGAAAAGTATCGTTCAGTTCGGGTACTCGTTGAAGAAATAAACGGCCGTGTCAGATGTACCTACGCCCGGATCGAGCACGGTCGAGTCAAGGCACTGGCTATGTTCGTCAGCGTTGACCAGATCGATGGAGTTGCATGCTTTCAGATCGGATACGCGGTGCCCGAAGCGTACCGTGGTAGAGGCTGGGCCACTGAAATCCTTCATCAGGGCTTGGACGAACTTACCCACGGCCTATTACGACACGGAACGAAACAGTTCTATGTCGAGGCTTTGGTGGGGATATCCAACGTGGCATCGATCAGGGTGGCAACAAAGTTCCTATCAGACTCCCCGGTTCCGACTACAGATAGCGTCTCTGGTGAACCTGCCTTGGCGTTTACCCGGCTCCTAACCTGTTGAACGAAAGGTCGCTGCACCCACAAGCCCGCCCAGTCGCGAGCTTTGTCAGTAGTACAAGGGCACTTTCGGGCATCAGAACGTGCGGGGTCAGACCAATGACAACTAAACCGGATTATTGTGCGGGCTGCACCACAAGGAATCCTTACCATGCCGATGATTGATACATCTTCGTGTAACGTCCAGTTGGCCTACATGGATGCTGCCGCCCTGGCTTTTGATCAAGCGGCGCAGGCGCTGGCCTTGGCTGAAGAAAATGAGGACGAGCCCGCTTGCGAAGCAGCCCGCGCAGCGGAACACAGGGCGCGCGAGGCCTGGCGAGTGGCCGCCCAGGAAGTAGGCGGCGTTGTGCATAGGCTGGTCAAGATGGTCGAGGGGCGCTACTCATAACGGGGGTCGAGCCAAGACGCGACAAGCACCTGATCCACCACTAGCTCTACGTACAACGAAAAAAAATCGGTCATCACACGCCTCCTCGCGGGTTTGGTCTGCAAATGAGGGGATCTCCGTGAACAGAACACATGGAATTCTTTATGTCCGCAAAAGATGACCAGGACAATCGGTCCAATCAGTTGAACCCGAACAATCCCGCCTATGCGAGTTCGCGCAGCGGAGTACCTTCCTTCGATGATGACGATGCTGATCTGGATGAGTGTTGCCAGACCACAAATTTCTTTGTCAGGCAGCGTCGGACGCTCCGCAAAAGCGCTGAGTATGGGGTCAGATTTGTTGACAAGGCGGGGCGCGCTAGATTTTTCATTTTCACGCTGGAGGCAACGCGCGATGATTTTTTCTATGGCGCAGAGCAAGGGCTGATTCACGACCTTGAACATTACTTTGAAGTGTTCGCTACCCATCTGCGTGGGTTAATTTATCGCCATCTGAAAGGACACCCCGCACTCTATTGCTGGTTTGACGGTAGTGAAAGTTGCTTGCCGTGGCATGTTCCACTCGAACCTGAAAATCCGGAGCGAATGAGAGAATCGTTGATTTCTAAAAATTTAGAGGCGCAGGCTGGTTTTGACGCGACCAAGCATGTTGAAGCGCTTAGGGCTGTTCTGCGTCCGCCCTACGAAGATTGGGGGGTCTTTACAGTAGAAAATCGCGGGATTTCCACGCTCAAGTTTACATACGATGCGCGATGCACTGCGGCACTCCAGGTCAAGACATGCAGCTAAACCAAATGGTATGGGAAAAGCAGATCTGGCCGTCGCGAGCGTCAAACTGAAGTCAGTCACATTCTCTTGGTTGACAGTGATCTGTAGGGGTTAGGGGGCAAGATGATATCTAGTGAAGTGCAGATGCAAGCGGTGCCTGATCGCATGCCTAATAAGCAGTGCTGGATGCTGTTCAAGGTGGCTGATTTAGATCGACTCCAGGCGCTGCAGCGTGGTCTGCTTTACATGAACAGCGTGGACTATTTCGCAAAGCTCGAAGGTGAAGCCGGCGCTGTACTTCGAAGGGACGAGCTTGAAAATGTGTACCTGAAGCTCAGCTCTGGTATGAGGGATGGAGTCATCAGCGAGCTCGCACTTCAGGTAGAAGGTGACGACGAAATCATATTGTCTCCAGAGACAACCATGACCCTGCATCTACCTCGGCCTGAGACCGTTATGGTGTACTGCTTGGCTTCTGTGTCGACCGGGCATGACGGTAACATTTGGGGGCTCGACAACGGAGTACTGCAGTTCAGTGAGCGTTTCCGAGAGTTTGGTACCCATGTCCTTCGGATCACGAACCACTCTGAGTTTGCGAGAAGGCTTTCTCAAGCTATTGCGACTCACCCTCACCTTTATAACTCTCCGTTCTTCGAAGGCGGATACGGCCAGGTCGATTATGTAGATTTCAGCGACTATAGCGGCCCCATCGGGTTGTTTCGCAAACCAATCGAGTACGCTTGGCAGCGAGAGTACAGAATATGTCTTGGCGCTGAACCTGAGGCACTAAATGACCGAGGGGCTTTAGAGCTGAACATAGGAGATCTATCTGACATTACTCAGATCATAACCGTGGAGAGCTTCACGTCGAACCCTATGACACTCGTTCAAAGGAGCTACAGAATAATCGACGGCAAGCCTGTGCAAGTCCCTGGTTAACCTACGTTTCAGACCGGCTCCGCGTAGAAATTCACACGAGCATGGTGATTCGAAGAATCACGGAAATAGCGCGGTTCTGTCCCCCCGGATACCCAAGCCCCGCCGTCAAACGCGGGGCCAAGTCAGTAGGAGAGGCGCGGTGTTCGCGTTGGAGATAACGAGGGAAACGCATGAAAGGAAACCAAGGAACTCATTCGGCTGATGCGAAAATTGAGCGCAGGCGTTTGGAGTGGGCAATCATCTTGCAGTGCATGCTGGCAGCATTTGTCGTGCCTTTGACCTTCTACATTGCTGGAAAATTTGGTCCAGTTTGGGGCTTTAATTTCTTTAGTGCAGCCATTGGCATCCTGCTTGTAGCTGTATCACTTTTGGCGAAAAAGGAATGGCTGATTCGAGGCATAGCTATTGCTGGCATGGTCATCACTACAGCATCCGTGTTCGTAAATCCTCCGTGGTCAGCCTCCTCGACGGAAGCGATCGAAGCAGTTCCATTGAAGGCCCTGGCTTATGAGTATCTGATTAAAAAATTCACGCTTGTTGACGAGCCGGTAATCATTGGGGATACCGCAACGATCAGCGTGTGGGTCATGAATCAAAAATGCGCTCTGACCATGAGCCGGGCAAAGAGCTCTAGCGGAAAAAGTAACGAATCTTGGCTTGTTACTGACCAAGCCTGCGCAGCAACGAATTAGTCACGGAAAAGTGCAGCGAGTGAGCAAGATCACAAGTTGTTTCAACCACTTACGAATTTACGGAAATGTCGCCCATGACGCAGTTGATCGAGGCGCTACGCGCAGCTGCCACAAAGTGGCAGGCTGGTAACCTGGAACACTCTGGCGGTGTCGTACTGGTGTGGGAAGGCGAGGTGTACGGCTGGAAGAACGAACTGCGCGATCCTGAAAGCGAGCGCCCAGGTGCCTACCCCGTAGACAAGACCGGAGTGGTCTTCAAGGCAGAAGGCGGTGACGACTACAAAGGCGCGAAAGCGTGGGTCGCTGACTGCTGCCTTGAGGGCGACAAGTCACCTTATGCACCACCAGCTCGATGAGCAACGGCAACTGAAAACGTCTACCTCTTCAATTAAGGAGAAAGTGTTATGGAATTAGTTACGCTGGCTCAGATAGACCTGAATAGAATTGGGCTTGCAAGCTTTTCAGCCCGCAAAACTTTATCCAAGATCATGGAGGTCGCTGATGGCCGTACCGAAACATTGAAGCAAGCAGTGGTGGCCTTAGCTTCTGAAAATGGCGAGTCCACAGCCCGACTTCAATTGCTGCATATGGTGAACGCTAGGACTTATGGATCTGTGCCAGGAGCCATCGCGTTTGACATTCATGATCCCATGACGCAATACAGCGATGTCTACTCGAACTGCCTTGCGTACCCAGCATTAAAAATTGGCGAGCGTTACTTCAAGCTACAAGAAATCGAAGTCGAATAGCACATACATGGTTCGATCAGGTAGGTCAAAAGACGAACAGTATAGGAAAGGTCGCTGTACCCACAAGCCCGCGCTCATGCGGGCTAGGCCCGTAGTAGAGAGTCCAACTGCTCACTGAAGCATGAATAATCCGCTGTGCACCACTGGCTTTTGGCAGTACAAGAGCGTGTCTTTCGCGTCCGATAGTTCAACGGGAAGATCGCTTCCAGAATGTTGCCGATGTGCAAAAAGAGATCACAGGTAGGTCATGGATGAAAGCAGAACTCAGTGATGCCCCGGAGCTAATTACCCGAAGAGGCCACAGGCGTGGTGTGCAAAGTATTGTCGCGTGCCTAGCAATAAGCAGTGTTATTGGAGTAAGCGCTTTGCTGTGGTCAACCCGATCGGAGACCCTCCGAGGAGTCGCGTCGATGGAATCCAAAGCTCAGGTGTTGAACGCAGAGGTGGACAGAGACTCTGTCATACGCTCAAGTCCAACCTCGTTGGACACGGGTCCTAACTCCGGGTCTCGGCAAACCAGCTTCAATGATCAGAACTTTGTTCCGACGGGCGCTCACAACATCGTCACCTTTAATCACAGCCCCCCTATCCCTCCTCGGGCTGAGTCTCCGCAGAAGGTCAAGCTGACCATCGTCCGGCAAACTCCCAGCATGAAGGATCGGGCGTGCTGGCCTCTCAGGCATGGGAGTATTGAGTCACGTAACTGTCGGCTTTCAGTGGGCCTCAAGCATCACGACTAAGGAAAAATTGCCGCACCACCAGCCCGCCTAGGCGCGGGCTTTACCGGTACCAGGGCGTACTTTTCGCGATCCCGCACTATCACTCCCCACCGCTTTTTCTATGACGTCGGAGGCAGAATTGATTAATTCAAACGATTCTTCACCAAAGCTCACTCCTACCCAATTTGAGCAGCACGTGCGGGCTATGCTGGATGCAATGGGGCATGAGGTACTTGATTACAGATCGGAGCATCAGGAGCTGATTCAAGGGGTCGACGGGGAATACGAAATTGACGTTAGCGCAAGATTTTCAGCGCTTGGTATGGACTTTTTAGTGCTCGTGGAGTGCAAACAGCACAAAAGCGCGATCAAGCGTGAAACGTTACAAATTTTGCATGACAGAATGCGTTCAATTGGTGCCCAAAAAGGAGTGTTGTTCACGACCTCGCGCTTTCAATCCGGCGCTTTGGACTACGCCAAAAAACACAACATAGCCACGGTCAAGATTGCAGACGGCCAAAGTACCTATATGACCAGATCGTTCGTGAATGTACCTATACAACCCCCTGTGGGTACCCCCCCGGTAGCCGGATGGTTAGTGAGCGGAAACAATTTTTCATTGGTTTCTGCGGACTACGGCGAGGCATTGGAGCGTTTTCTATTCAGCTCACAATCCGGTCCCCTGATTTAACGGAAAACGACCATTACACAACTGATCGAGGCGATACGCGCAACCGCTGCCAAGTGGCGAGCAGGCAACCAGGAGCAACTTGGCGGCGTCGTGCTGGTGTGGGATGGGGATGTGTACGGCTGGAAGAATGAATTGCGTGATCCGGCAAGCGAACGCCCAGGCGTCTACGCGGTGGACAAGGACGGACTGGTCTTCAAGGCCGAAGGTGGCGACGACTCCAACGGGGCGAAAGCGTGGGTCGCTGTTGCCCCCGATCAGGAATAAGAAAATATGACACTGGATGGTCTTACCTTCATCGTAGAAATAGCTAAAGCTGTGGCATGGCCTGCAGCTGCAGTTTTGCTCGGTTCGCTTTTTCGTAAGCAGGTAGCGGATCTCTCAAAAGCTCTCACTAAAGGGAAATTCGGCAGCTTGGAATTTGAGTTCGCTCGACGTGTAGCGGATGTGGCGGCATCTGTACCTGATTTACCATTATCTTCGGTGTCTCCTACGACTGTCAGTCATGCGGCTGAGAACCCACGTGGAGCGATATTGGAGGCATGGTTAGCTGTAGAGGAGCAGGCAATAACTTTAGCGCTGTCGCGCAGGCTAGTGCAGCCGACGGCCCGCCGCTACCCAATTGGTGCTATCCAAGGTATCGCTAAATCAGGACTTCTCAGCCCGAATCATGTGCTAGCTCTCAGCGAGCTTCAACAATTACGTAACCGTGCAACACATGATCCTGATTTCTCACCAGATCCCGATGCAGTGGTCAGCTATGTACAGCTAGCCAGTGATCTAACCAATGAGTTGAAAAATCTCACGCCACCTGATTCTGATGTCTAGGATAAATATGGATCTATACTGCATCACGCCTTATCTGGAGCGGGCCAAACGCCTACTGGAGCAACCTGACGAGGCGTCCCTGCGTTATGCAGCGCTAGAGCTGCGTTTCGCTATGGAAACCGTTGTTTACCGACAGTTGCAGGAGTATGGGGACGTCATACCCGTCAGCGTGGCAAGTCAGTGGAAGCCGGATCAACTATTAAAGTTGCTAATCTCCTTTGATCCGACGTCGAACCAAGGCGGAGATTTATCGTTTGCTATCGAAGGGCCTGACGTAAAACCAATCCCACAAAATTTCAAATCATTAGGAGAAACCAAAGCTATACCTTGGAAAGAGTTTAGAGCCAACTATAATAAGCTTGGATCTTACTTGCATGCGCCACAGTCTAATGCTAAGAAAAAGCCTAAAGCTCTGACGACAGACGCGTTCACAGCCATCATATCTAGGCTTGAGGACTGCACGAAAGCCACGGCCATTTTTGCGCTCAAGGCGATCATATCGGCTCAATGTGATTGTGGGAATATGCTTTATGTTGGACAGGGCGAGTTTGATAACGATGAGCTCGTCGTCTGTAGCAACACTATGTGCAACAGACTTTGGCGGAAAAACGCAACCACCGAAGGCGATCAAGTGCTTGAAAGGGTAGACAAAATTATCTTTAATTGTGTTGCTTGCCAAGCAGTCATTCGAGTTTCGCCAGAACTTATCTGGCAGCCGATCAAATGCTCAAATTGCCCCTGCACTTTTCGGCTTAATTTAGCTTTCTCAACCACAACTCGGACTGAATAGAAAGTTGAGTCTGAGATGGGACAGTCGATGGTTCATTCTGGCGAGCTATCCAGGAGCACAGCTGGCCCGGCTGGGCCTGCAATCCGAGAGTAGCAATGCTGGGTGCTCGGATGCCCAAGACCTACGGGTTATTCGTATAGACGGGCAAGCCGGCAGTGTTCTACCTCGAAACCAAGGGTTTGCTGAACTCTGGCAAGCTATAGGAAAAGTCCCGGGTGCTCTTAGTCGTGATGGCATGCTGGGTTGGTAAGTAACCAACGGAGGCCGTGGCCATGAGCGCCGCAGCAGAGTTTGAAGCACAGATTGACGGATTACAGGTCAAAGGCTGGGTAGCCAAAGACGGAAGCTCCTACCGGGCGTATGGAGACTTTCGCGGCGAACGAATTGACGTTCGCAGCACTACCCAGTCGGGAGCTGAAAGCAAGTGGCGCGATAGGGCCAACCATAAGGCTAACGAGTAGGAAAAAGTCGCCCAGATACCCCACAAGACGCGGCTTCCGCGTTCGACACCACACGAAGAGCCTGCAATGAATCCTCTCCCCAAGCCGACAGTTCGCGAGCTGATCTACAACGTTGTAAAGCGGGCGGGGCATGACGTGCAGCCGTGGGGCTTGAAAGAGAATGGGCAGCCCGTTAAGACGCCATCTGCCAACCCCTTTTACTGCTATCGATGGGCGTTCGTACATGAACACTCGATCATTCTATCAATATGGTGGGAAGGTATCGAAGGCGATGAGATAGGGGCATTCTACGAAGCCAATTCTAGGACAGAGGCGATGGAGCTGGAGCGCGCCGTCGAGGACTGGCGTCACACTTCTAAGCGGCGGCAGCAGGCCGGAGGCTGGGCTCGTAGTGCACGGCAATTCGATGATGGTGAAGAAAGCTTACCGCGAAGATCTTCCCATTTACGGTTTTTTAGTAGCCCGTAAGGATTCCGAAAAACAGCTTGGAGCATTTGAGCGTTCTGAAGCGAGCTTTCGACAACTCGATACTGAGTTATGGCATGTCGAAACGTACGAGATAGAGTCTGGCCAGTATCTTATCCGGCGTGGTGCGGCGCCAATTAATACAACAGGGATGGTCGACACCATTGCAGGCCCACCTCATGAGAACAGTCAGTCTAGGTCTGGCCAGGCTAATGCCGAGAATGGTGCGTCGTTGGTTGGCGCACCTACATCAGTCGATCAGTTCATAGGGACTGAACGGCCAGAACAATACATTCGAAGTGGATTGGTTTTTGAGCGTTTGGCCGAAGTCCGTCGGTATGTCCTCAACCGTGCGAAGGGGCATTGCGAGCTTCTCTCCTGTCAAGCTCCAGGCTTTACTACCGTCAAAGGCTACACCTACCTTGAAACTCATCATGCGACACCACTATCGGACGGCGGCGCCGACAGCCCCGCTAACGTTATCGGGCTGTGCCCTAACCATCATCGCGAAGCTCATTACGGCTCAAGCAGAGAAGCGATTTACAAAGAAATCATGCTGAGCATCGCAGCATCAGAGACAGGCCTCTGTCCATAAAGGCGGCTACCGCGCCCTTGGGCTTGCTGGCCGATGCCAGCCTGGGCGACAAGTCACCCCGTCAATCACCAGCTCCACGAATAACGGGTTATCTGTTAAATAGGCCCCCTGACTTTCCGACGGTCCGGGGGCCTTTTATGGCCGCAGATTCTTGTTCATTGCGAACGACAGCTATCGACCCAAAGCAGCCGCTCGACCTCAAGGCCTTTGCCAGTTTCTAGCCATGTAGAGCGGTATTCCTATCAAGACGTCTTTGACTTCCAGCGCTCTAGACACGTAAATTTTTCCGTAGAAGGATCAGATGAAGCGCGGATATGGATATCGATTTGAACCCATCAACAGCATTGAGCGTACCCAGTTTTGACCTGGGAAATTACGTGCTTCGCGAGATACGATCTGAGGACATCCAGGCCGTTTTTGCAGGTCTCTCTAACCCAAGCGTCATACGCCATTACGGCGTGTCTTATCACAGCCTTGAGGCGACCGTAGAGCAAATGCGGTGGTATGAGCGGCTTTTGTCTGAGCGTGAGGGTATTTGGTGGGGTATTGCAAGGCATGAAGACGACGAGCTCATCGGAGCCTGCGGATTCAGTGACTGGATACACGAGCATCGCAGTGTCGACTTGGGATACTGGCTACTGCCTGCCTACTGGAGGCGCGGAATTATGCAGAAAGCGTTGCCGGAGGTTTTACGGCATGCTTTTAGGCATATGAACATCCATCGGGTGCACGCAGATGTGGAGCCCGAGAATGCAGCTAGCTTCCATCTTCTCCGTAAGCTCGGTTTCCTTCACGAAGGAACCTTGCGTGACGTTGAATACAAAGAAGGAAGCTATGTCAGCTTGCATCAGCTGAGCATCATACAAAGTGACCCCGTAGCAATGGAGCTTCACGACCCGAACATTGGTTGATCGCAGATCAAGGCTTCTCCACTTGCATCGCGTCCCAAGTCTGAACCACGCACTTCGCCGCCGGCGCCAGAGCGGCCGAGGTGATTCAAAGATACGGAACGAAGGAGCGTGGGAACTCTCAGAGTAAGTGAATTTCGTCACATACTGGGAAAAGAATCGCCCATGCCACACTCCGCTCATTATCGAATCGACTACGTTCACGATGGTGCCGACAAGAGCTTTTACGTCAGCGCGCAGACCATGAGTAATGCTGAAGCATGGCGCTGGGCTGCAGTGGATTTGGGGGTTGCTCAGATCCCGAAATATCGCCGAGACAAGGTGCAGGCCGTTAGCAAACCACTCGCAGAGCGGCACGGTATTATCCAGGTGCGGTGGTCGCACGCTTAGACAATCAGCTCAGTCTCGCACACCGCTTCAAAGAACCATTAGTGCAGCCTGGCGGGCTTTCAAGACTGCACCGAACAAGAACGGATAATCAGCTTACCCCGTTGGGTCCCTCCAGCACATGCCTTACCTTCTTCGCCAGATCGGTGGGCACGTAGGGTTTGGATATCACATCAAACTCGTTGCCCCCTGCATCCGTACGCTCTAGCGAGTTTTCGGAATAACCAGTTGTCAGCAACACCTTCAAGGCAGGGTAAAAGCGCTTGGCTTCCCGGGCCAGCATCACGCCGTTCATTCCACCAGGCATGATCAGGTCGGTGAAAAGCAGGTCAAATTTCTCTCCCTTGAGAATGGCAAGCGCCTCTTTACCGCTGTAGGCCAGTCCGCACCTATAGCCGTATTCTTCCAAAACCATCCTGGCCAGTTCCGCGACGTCTGGACGGTCTTCCACAATCAGGACCCGCTCTCGGCCTGATTGCTCGACGATCACCTCCATGACGGGAAGGGTATTGAGCTGGCTGTCATCCACAGGGAAATACATCCGAATCGTTGTGCCGATGTTCTCTTCGGAATAAATCCGGGCCGTTCCTCCGGATTGCTTCATAAATCCGTACACCATGGAAAGGCCTAATCCAGAGCCCTTTCCTTCGTCTTTGGTGGTGAAGAAGGGGTCCATCACTCGGTTGACGATGGAAGGCGGCATACCAGCGCCGTTGTCGGTAATAGCCACGCTGACATAACGTCCAGGCATCAATCCGTCATATGACGTGGAGGCGAGGTTCTGAATTTGTACGTTCTTGGTCTCCATGGTCAGACGTGGCTGCTGTCGTGATTCCATGGCATCACGGGCATTGATGAATATATTCAGCAACGCGACCTCCGTTTGGGTCGTGTCCACTCTGCAATTCCATAGATCACTTGCCAGAGACAACCTGATTTCGGTTCCGACCAACGTGCGTTCGGCCATTTCCTGTGATGAAGTGATGATGGCATTCAGGTTCACCACACGGCCCTGAAGCTTCTGTTTGCGCGAAAAGGCAAGCAGCTGTTGAGTGAGCGTTTTCGCCCGTTCAGCGGCGTCTCGCGCATTACCGGCACTGCGTAGAATCCGCTGTTGATCATAATGCGGTTTATCGGCGGTGCGCTGAATCATGTCCAGGTAACCAATCATCACCTGCAGCAGATTGTTGAAGTCGTGTGCGATGCCCCCTGTAAGCTGGCCCAGAGCTTCCATTTTCTGAGCCTGGCGCAGCCCATCTTCTGCATCACGCCGGCGGCTGACATCCAGCTGCGAGGCAAAGAAATAGATCAGCTCACCGGACTCGTTGTACACCGGCGAAATAAAAAGCGCGTTCCAGAAGGCCGAACCGTCTTTCTTGTAATTCACCAACTCAACGGCCACTTCGTTATTGGCAGCAATGGCCTCACGGACCTGCTTGACGGCAGCTGGATCGGTTTCTGGCCCCTGCAGGAATCGACAGTTGGAGCCCACGATTTCATCGCGGCTGTAACCGGTCATGTCGATGAATGCGTTGTTCGCGAAGATGATCGGGTTATCAGGCCGCTTGGGGTCTGTCACAATCATCGGCATGCGCGTGGTCTCCACGGCAGCGAAGAAGATGTTGTGATCTGATCCGCTGATGTCTCCGGTGGAGCTATCGTTTACACGTGTTGGGTGGCTCGCCATCGCTGCTCCGGCCTGTATCAAGCAGTACGCTATCTGTGAATAGTCTGTATATATGAACAGTGTTTAATGCTGTGGTGCAAGTTTTTGGCATATCGCATGCAGTTGGTCGACATCAAACGGTTTGGGTAACCAGTGCACGCGATGGTCATCCAGTGATTCAGCGGTTGAGTGATAGCCGGAGGCGACGACAACGGGCGTCGAAGGCTGAAGTCGCTTGACCAACTCAATGCCGTCAATCTCTCCTGGCATCTGTAAATCCGTAATCAGTAACCGCGGAGGATAGCCGCAGCTTTCGATAAATCTCCAGGCAGCATCGGCATTGCTGAAAGGAGTAGCCGTGTAGCCATACATTTCAAGAACGTCGATCACCAGATTCAGGATCATAAGCTCGTCTTCAACAACCAGGATGGAGTCCATTCGCAGCATTCCCGCTGAGGAGTGTTACGTTCCGACAGAATCTTGAGTGGTTGATTCCTAGTAATCACGTCGAACGGGCTGGTGGGATCGGTCCAACTGCAGCGATCAGGCCAAGTGAAACCGTAGATGGAACGATCCATCGACTAGACCACTTATCATGAAGAAGTGTTTCGTCCTCTCACGAATTTCGCTGACCTGCGGTGTGTAGCGTTCCGAGAACTGTTATTGTCAAATGGCCACTATGGCTCTGAGCGGCCAGCGACGCCGGCTCATCCTCGTGATCCAGGTGATATTTCATTCGATTGGCTGTTCTGCGGTAGCGACAGTCACTGCGATGCTGGGTCGAAGCCCGGTATTGCTAAGAACATACTAAAAGACATTGAGACAGGGATAGATCTTGAATGAAAGCGGATTTCAGCGATGCCCCGGAAAGGGTGACCCGACGACGTCGCAGCCGTAGCATTCGTAGCCTTGTCGCCTGTCTAGCAGTGGTGGGTATGGTGGCCGCCGCCGTTTTTTTGTTGATTGGCCGACCAGAGCCTCTTAGGTTAATCCCCCCATTAGGGATTACGTCCCAAGCGCTAGATGGAGACACCAATACAGGTTCTGTCTTACGATCCGAACCAGCGTCGCTTGACACTGTTGTGGACTCCGCTTCCCGGCAAACCAGCTTTAACGATCAGAATTTTGAACCGACAGGCGCTCATAATATTGTCATCTATCATCCAAACTACGACGGTACCCATCGGATTGAACCGACGCAGAAGGTGAAACTGACGATCGTTCGGCAGACGCCTAGCATGAAGGATCGGGTGTGCTGGCCTTTTCGGCAGGGAAGTATCGAGTCTCGCAACTGTCGGCTTTCAGTAGGTCTCAAGCATTGAGGCTAGCGAGGGGGCGACTAGCGCGCCCCATTGCCTTACCGGGTGCTGTCATCCAGTGCGATAAGTCACTGCGCTTACCTCATCTCCAGAAACGCTAAATCTCCTTAAGCCCACAAGCCTGGACCCTTGATGCGGGGGCATTTGGGGCAGCGATCACCTGTTTGTTGAGGGCTTGCCGACGTTCTCTGTGTAATCCGCCTATTTTAAGTTATCCACCTGCGGGCCGATTACTGGGTAATCCCTTCCCTTTTCGGCGAGTACCGTTATGTCTTGGTTAACCAATCTCAAATTGAAGTCCAAGCTTCTAACCGCCTTTGGCTTGTGTGCGTTGATCACTGTCGTCGTAGCGGCACTCGGCAAGTCGGGTATCGCCGGACTCTACGAACAGGTTCAAGGCATCACCGGTAATAATCTGGTATCGATCAAAAAAACCGATGCAGTTAAGGCTAACCTCATCGGTACCAATCGGGATCTCTATAAAGCGATTGTGCTCACCACTTCAAATGCCGAACAGTCCGATATCGACGCCGTTTTCGAGTCATATCGCATGAATCAAGCTGAGGCCTTGGCCTCGTTCAAGGCGTATCGGGCCACGCCGCTGGAGGCTGACGAGCGCGCAGCTGGTGATGATTTCGAACGCGATTGGCCGACGTACATTGCGGCGGTGGACGCAGGTATTGCGGCACTCAAAAACGGTGATGCAGGATCGGCCAAAAGAATCGCCAACGACGTGGTAACGCCGGTATACAAAAAGCTCATGAGTGAGGTCTCGATCATCATTGAGTCGAACTCCCGTCAAGCCAATGAATCGACGCAGGCCGCCGCTGACACAAATTCGCAAGTCACCTGGACTCTGATCATTGGATGTTTGGTGGCCGTCGCGTGTGCGATCGCCCTTGGGATGATTGTAACGGCGATGATTACTCGACCGATTTATCGATCTGTGGAAGGAGCCGGACGTGTTGCTATTGGTGATCTTACTCAGACCATCGAGGTGCGCGGTAAGGATGAAACGGGTCAGCTCCTCAAGTCGCTATCTGACATGCAGAGTGGCCTCAAAAACACTGTACACCAGATTGCCGATGCGGCTAACCAGTTGGCCTCGGCGGCAGAGGAGCTGACTGCGGTTACGGAGGATAGTACGCGCGGATTAGTCACGCAGAACGGCGAAATCCAACAAGCAGCCACCGCTGTCAACGAAATGACAGCGGCTGTGGAGGAAGTAGCACGAAACGCAGTCAGTACGTCGCAGATATCCAATCAAACCGCTGAAGATGCAATGAAGGGGCAAAAACAGGTTCAGCAGGCGGTTACAGCCATCAACACCGTGACAGAGGTAATCAACGATTCGACACAGCGTGTCGAAGCATTGGCTGAACAGATCCATGACATCACCAAGGTTCTGGAGGTCATAAGCGGTATCGCCGAGCAAACCAACCTGCTTGCCCTCAATGCTGCGATCGAAGCTGCTCGGGCCGGTGAACAAGGCCGAGGTTTTGCCGTAGTCGCGGACGAGGTGCGAGCCTTAGCTCACCGCACTCAAACTTCAACAGGTGAAATCGAAGCCATGATCAGTCGGGTGCGAAATGGTGCCGACGAAGCTGTGCATGCGATGGGCAAAAGCCGGACTCTTGTGCAAAACACACAGTTGCTAGCGACCGAAGCCGGATTGGCATTAGAGCGAATCAGCAATGGGGTAAGTCAAATCAACGAGCGTAATCTGGTCATTGCCAGCGCTGCAGAAGAGCAGGCCCAAGTAGCGCGGGAGGTGGATCGCAATCTGGTGAACATCCAGGACCTATCCACGCAGACGGCTGCAGGCGCGAATCAGACCAGTGCCTCTAGCCAAGAGCTGTCGCGGCTAGCGATGTCGTTCAATAGTTTGGTGGGGCAATTCAAGCTTTAGCAGAGGCTACCGAACCAGTGTCCTTTACGATCGCGAGCTTGTGTTTTCGTAGCGTCGGTATCTACGCGGCTTCATACTGGAAGCCCTAAGCTTTAACGCTTGCCTCCTTATCAAGGTTTAAAAAAATGGCCTCGTTGCGCCCAGTGATATCAACCGGCAATGTCGGATTCGATTCAGTGTTGAGAGGAGGCCTACCCAGCAATCGGCTTTACCTTCTGGAAGGGACGCCTGGGGCAGGCAAGACTACGCTTGGACTTCAGTTTTTGCTGGAGGGAGTAAAAGCCGGCGAGTCTGTCCTGTACATCACCCTTTCAGAAACCAGCGAAGAGCTGGAAGGCGTCGCACAGTCGCATGGCTGGACTTTGGAGGGTATTGATCTTTTCGAACTCTCCTCAACTGAGGAGGTGCTGGGCGCGGGTTATGAGCAATCGATCCTGCACCCCTGGGAGGCGGAACTGGGTGACACCATTAAGCTAATCCAGGAGCGGGTGGACAGGATAAAGCCGAAGAGGTTGGTATTTGACAGCCTTTCTGAGATGCGGCTTCTGGCTCAGGATCCTTTGCGCTATCGCCGTCAGGTATTGGCCCTGAAGCAGTATTTTGCTGGCCGGGCCATAACCGTTCTGCTTGTGGACGATCTCACGGCTTCGAATGGTGAAAGAGACAACCATCTTCACAGCCTTTGTCATGGCGTCATCACGCTTGAACGATTGACTCTGGATTTCGGAGCCGCCCGCAGGCGCCTTCAGATTCAAAAATTACGCGGCGTTGACTTCATAGCGGGTTTCCATGACTTCACAATCCGCAAGGGCGGACTTGAAGTGTATCCGCGGTTAATCGCGGCAACCCACCATGTCCCGTTTACCGCAGAGCCTGTAGACAGCGGGATTGCGGCTCTGGATGACTTATTGGCAGGCGGTCCCTTGAGGGGCACTAGCACCTTGGTAACCGGGCCCGCAGGATCTGGCAAAACCACGATTGCGCTGGCTTATCTCGCAGCCGCTTGCAGTCGGGGTGAGAACTGCACCATCTACGAATTTGACGAGCGCGTCGCTACTCTGATTTCACGCGCGGATAGCATGGGGATGGATTTGAGTCACCACATCTCCAGTGGTCGCTTGGTCATTCAACAAATCGACCCTGCAGAGATCTCACCAGGGGAATTTGCGTGGCGTGTGCGCACCGAAGTTGAAGAGCGGGGGTGCACCATGATCGTGGTCGATAGCTTGAACGGCTACATGGCAGCGATGCCCCAGGAGCAACAACTGATCTTGCAGATGCACGAATTGCTTTCCTACCTCAGCCAGCTTGGCGTGGTCACGTTCCTGATCAATCCCCAGCACGGCCTGGTTGGCTCAATGTCAACAAACCTCAACATTTCTTACGTCGCCGACTCAGTGATCCTTATCCGATTCTTTGAGGCGCAGGGACGGCTGCGTAAAGCAATTTCTGTCCTGAAGAACCGTAGCGGCGCCCATGAAGACGCGATTCGAGAGCTTCGCATTGACTCGAAAGGCGTGCGCGTTGGTGAACCGCTGGCCAACTTCCGGGGCGTATTGACCGGAACTCCAGAGTACTTTGGTGAAGACCTGCCCTTGATGGAAGAACGAAAGCGTGGAGACTGAGCGATTCTCTGCGGGGAGAAGCTTACTTGTTGTGGCCCCTTTCAACGGGGATGCAGCTAGCCTGAGCAAGCTCTTTGGCACGACCTACCCGCTTGAAGTCCATAGTGATCTCCACTCACTCGCAGCGGCCGTGGGTGAAAGCACGGGGCTGGTGATACTCACCGAGGAGAGTCTGTCCGGCGACGTGCTCAGTCTTGGAACGGCACTCGAGCTTCAACCACGCTGGTCCGAGATTCCAATTATTCTTCTCGCGTCCAATAAAGGGCGGTCCGGCCGAGACACCGAGATGGCTCGGCGCAGGCTCCCTAAATCGGCGGGTCACGTGGTCGTCCTGGAGCGTCCGCTCAGTTCAGCTTCGTTGTTGAGTGCTACAGCTGCAGCGTGGCGGTCGCGTATGCGCCAATTCGAAATGCGCGAGAGTATTGAGCAATTGGCGGAGGAGAGGAGACGGTTACATATCCTGCTTGAAAACATTCCAGTGGGTGTGTGCTTCATGGACACGCAAGGTACATCACTCGTCAGCAACCCTTTGCACCGGCGCTATGTGCCGGGAGGCATCATGCCTTCCAGGCAACCTGACGTTGCTTCTACGTGGGTAGCGCTTGATGCCGACGGTAGGCAGCTGGAGCCTGATATGTTTCCGGGCGCTCGAGCGCTGAGAGGAGACCCGGTATCTGGCTTGGACTTTTACCATCGCCTAAATGACGGCAAAGAGTCATGGATGCGTGTCAGTGCTGTTCCTTTATACGATGAAAAGCAGTCCATCATCGGTGCAGCTTCTGTGATCGTCGACATCAACGAGGAGAAGCAAGCTGAACTGACTCTGCGCAGGTTCAATGAAGAGCTTGAGATTCAGGTTGAAGCGAGGACCCGTCAGCTAAACGCCGCTGTCGAGCAGCTCAAGGCCGAGAGTGAAGAACGTGCGCGCGCCGAGGAGCAATTGCGCCAATCCTTGAAAATGGAAGCAGTGGGGCAGTTGACCGGTGGCATTGCCCACGACTTCAACAATATGCTGACGGGCGTTATCAGCGCGCTCGACCTTGTGAAACTTCGAATGAACAAGGGCCGCCTGGACGGTATTGATAGGTTTATGGACGCAGCGCAGAGTTCAGCACAAAGAGCTGCTTCTCTGACGCACCGTCTGCTTGCCTTCTCTCGACGCCAGTCCCTGCATCCAAAAGCAGTTTCGGTCAATGAGCTTATCCGATCGCTAGCCGATCTACTCAAGCGGACGGTTACGGAGAACATCGTTCTCAAGGTTGAGCTGAGCCTGGACCAACCCTGGATTTTTGTAGACTCCAACCAGTTGGAGAACGCGGTTCTCAACCTGGTGATCAACGCACGAGACGCCATGCCTGATGGCGGTGAATTAACCATTGCCACCTTCCTTGATGCGGGAACAGGGACAAGCCCTTTCCAGCACGTCTGTCTGCAGATACGTGATACAGGGTATGGCATCCCCGATGATCTCCTAAACAAGGTTACTGAACCATTCTTCACTACCAAACCTATAGGCCAAGGCACTGGCTTGGGCTTATCCATGGTTTATGGATTCGCTAAACAGAGCAACGGTCGTCTCTCCATTGAGAGTAAAACCGGCGTAGGGACTGTCGTTTCAATCTGTTTACCGGAACATCAGGGGATCGAGGAAGATCATCCGAGCGGCGCCTTGGAGGTCACCGCAGGACAAGGTCAGACCATCCTTCTGGTCGAAGATGATGAGTCTGTGCGCCTGATCAATCATGAAGTGCTAGCCGAGCTTGGATACCGGGTGTACGAGGCCCGCAGTGGTGAAGAAGCCCTGAAGGTGTACAACGATTTGCAAAAGGTCGACCTCTTGCTTACCGATGTCGGATTGCCAGGAATGAACGGGCGTCAATTAGCCGAGATTCTTCAACAACGTAAGCCGCGTCTTCCAGTGTTGTTTCTCACAGGGTATGCAGAGGGGGCTATGGCAAGGGCCGATTTTCTAGGCCCTTTCATGCAGCTACTCACTAAACCACTGGCTTTAGACGTGCTCGCCAGTCGAGTGGCAGAGATGATCGCGGAGTCAGACGCAGGCGTTGAAACCTTGGTAAATGACACTGACCGCGTTTGAAAACGCCGACTTGTAATAGCCCACAACATTCCCTCTTATGCGGACAGCTCTTGGCCAACAGCTGTGGTAGCCCTATTTCGCAAAGCGCTGCGCGACAGCGACACCGATGCCTCGGGCTGCACCCGCGCCGAATACGATTTCCAGTTCGGCGGCCATGTTCAAGTGCCAGTCCTTCATGACCTTGATTTTGGCGGTTTGTGCTTGGCTGCGTCCTTTTTTAGCCTGCATTCCTGTAAGTCTTGTTGAAGGAAGCATAGCTCGCGTTTCCCTTTGGTCTGAAAAGGGCGTCGGTATGACGCCCGAAAAGGCTGTACGCTATGCTGGTGGGGCATAGCTGTGCCCCTGACGTCCAACGACTGCCAAATGCTGAGCGCGGGCACGCTGCTATTGCGTACGCTGCGCGAATTTGGCCTGATCAGCTCCGCGCAAATGCAATCGCTGAGCGTCGAGGCCCACACCGAGCTGGCCAATTGGCAACTGCCATCCGAACCGTATGCCGAAGGTTCAGATGACCGAGCCGCCAGAACGACTTGAAAGGAGTTCTCCCAGGATGACCATGACCCCCGAGCGTGTCGCGATACGCGTCGAACTGCTGATCGAAGCGATCCGTGGCGGGATGAGCGACGCATTCGCCGAGCACAATGCTGCTTTGACCATTGAGTACATCGAGCAGGTGTATCAAACGGGCATCATCAGTGGCGCGCAATTCGACGGTCTTGTGATCGCAGTAAACGACGCGGCAGACAGCTGGCAGCCGAAGGTGGACGCCGACGGCCTGCCGCTGGAGTCCTGAGCCGGCTGCACTCAACGAAATTATTGTAAATCGATAAGAGTAGCTGCCAGAACGAGGAAAACCTCCCTAGATACGCAACACGGGATGCCCGGACGCAGTCCTTAAAACGACATCGGCTGTCTTGTGCGGCGTTTGAGCGTGACTGACTAGCGTTCAGCAACCGCTTCATGCGGCCGCTGAAGGCATGAACTCCAATACAAAGCGCGTTCCTGGGTGGGCATCTTCCCATTTCGGTGTGCTGCCAAGCTGACGCCCCAGCCTCGCGATAAGCTTCATTCCCAAGCTGGTAGGTTTTTCGGTACCAAGCGCAGCGGCCTGGCCATCACCCCGATCCCGAACCTCCAGCCGTAGCAAGCCGCGGCCTATCGCTTTCAGGCTGGTGTGCACGTCTCCCGGTTTCTCGGGCGGAGCGTACTTCATTGCATTAGTCAGCAGTTCATTCACCAGCAGACCTAGCGGAATAGCATCGTCAGTTGAGATAGACGCAGCATCAACATCAAAAGTTGCTCCGTTGCCCGTGCCTGAAACCGAGAACTGGCTGCACAAACCGCCGATGAAATCAGCAAGGTCGACATTATGCACTTCGTTGGTACGCCATAGGCGATCATGCACAGCCGCAACCGTATGCACGCGGGACTCAGCGTCAGCGAGCGCGCGTTGCACTTCGGCATTACCAGAGCTGCGACCTTGCAGGTGCAACAGGCTCGCTACCATGGACAGACTGTTTTTTACCCGGTGACTTACCTCCTTGGTCATCACGTCCTGGTGCTCCAGAGCCTCGCTGAGTTGCAATTCACGTGTGCGTAAAATTTGCTCCGAATGCTGTCTTTCCAGGGCAACGCCCAATAAGTTAGCGAAACCCTGCATGAAGGCGAGGTCAGCTTCGGCAAATAATTGTTCGTTCGGACTATCAACCTCCAGAACACCGTATTTCTCGCCGTTTAACTGCAATAACACGTTAATGGCACGTTTGATGTTGTGATCGGCAAGGATCTTCGGTGTCCGGAAACGCGTTTCACCCTGTAAATGATTTGAAATGACCGGTCTCCCTGTCTGAAATGCATAACCGGCAGGGCTTTCCAGGTCAGCGCCCGCTCGGGCAATCCCTACATATCCAGACTTCCAGCCGACTCCGGCTTGAAGAAGAAAATCGCCCGCTTCTGGCTGGTACTGCATGACCTTGCAAAACTCGGCATGCATACCTAAAGCACAGATGCGCGTCGCTTCTTGTAAGAGCGCCGGAATATCATGGGTTTTTAAGGCATAAAGGCCAAACTCTGCTGCCAGCTGTTGCTGACGCAGGCGGTAGGTAAGCTCTTCCGCAAAGGCTGCGCTTTGCTGTGTAAGAGGCACTGATTCAGCGCGTGATCGATCGTGCATATGTACCTTTCAATGTAGGACTATTTGGTCCAGTCACATGTTCATTGCCTGCCAGTCCCGAGCCCCTGACGTTGGCGGGCACATACCCTGCGCAGGAGCCGAGAAAGATCCTCGATCGAGTATGGCTTGTGCAACAGCTCAAACCCGGAAGTGCCATTTTTTGCCAACACATCGCTGTATCCAGAGGCCAGCAAAACAGGCAGACCCTGATAGGTGTCGCGAATATGGTGCGCGAGATCGATGCCATTCATGCCAGGCATGACAACATCTGAGAACACAATGTCAAACCGGCTCGCGTCTTTAGCTAGCTCTAGCAACGCCTGCTCAGCGTTGTTGGCCAACACCGGTAGGTAGCCCAGGTCAGTCAATGAGTCTAACGCGAAAGCACCAACGTCCACATTGTCCTCTACCACCAGTACACGGAGGCCATGTCCATCCATCATAGGCAGCAGCTCATCCTCGACCTGTGCTGACGCTGACTGTTCAATCCTGGGCAGGTACACCGTAAATGTACTTCCGAAACCCTCTGTGCTGTCCACAGTGGTTTCGCCTGCAGACTGCTTGGCAAACCCAAAAACCTGGGAGAGCCCAAGCCCCGCGCCTTGTCCAACTCCCTTGGTAGTGAAGAATGGCTCAAAAACCTGATCCAGATGTCTTGGCGATATGCCGTGCCCAGTATCGATGATTGATACGGCGACAAATGCTCCAGGGAAAAGCTGGAAGTCCCGGATTGCGCGGACCCCTTCAACTTTTTCAACCTTGATTGTAAGACGGCCGCCGCCATTCATCGCATCCCGCGCGTTGATTGCCAGGTTGACTACTGCTGTGTCGAATTGGGTTGGATCGGCTTTCACAAGGCAGGGCAGATCAGGCAGATCCGTCACAAATTCAATCTGCGATCCGACGAGTGTCCTGATCATTGAGGATAAGGAGCGCACGCTCTCGCACACGTCGAAAACCTCAGGTTTAAGTGCCTGGCGTCGCGCAAATGCCAATAGCTGCGCAGTGAGTTTGGCAGCGCGATCCACTGTCTCTGAAATGGCTCCGATGTATCGGGCACGCCGAGCATCTGTAAGCGCTGGTCGGTTAAGCATGTCTGCTGAAGATTTGATGACAGTCAGCAAATTATTGAAGTCATGCGCTACACCACCCGTCAATTGGCCGATGGCGTCCAGTTTCTGGGACTGTCGCAGTGCCTCTTCAGCCTGCTTGAGCGCTTGTGCCTGCTCCTTATCCGAAGTGATGTCACGGCCGGTAGCATACGTAAGATCTCCTGCCGGAGCTGCTGCCCAGGAAATCCAGCGCACAGAGCCGTCCTTGTGCCGATAGCGATTCACCAACCTTGGCAAGCCTCCATTGGCTGCCAAGGTGTACGCTCTAACCGTATCGTGGTGATCGTCAGGGACCACAAACTCGTTCACATGATGACCAATCAGCTCGTGCGGCTGATAACCGAGCAGCTCTGACCACGCTGGGTTGACCCGTAAAAAAAAGCCTTTGAAGTCCATGACAAGGAGGAGGTCAGGCGAGGAAACCCACAACCGGTTTAACTCCTCAGTGCGTTGCTCTACCTCTTGCTCGAGCGTCTCATTGAGCTTGCATAACGCTTCTTCAGCGTGCTGTTGTCGTTGTTTTGACAAGACCTGATCAGTAATTTCGGTGCAAGCGCAGAGAAAGCCCCCCACTTGCCCGTCTTGCTTATGCAGGGGCGTGTAGGAAAAGGAGAAGTGTGTCTCCTCTGCGTGGCCTCTGCGGTGCAGCACCAGCATGATGTCGTCCATGCTGACAGCTTGGCCTCCGTAGGCCATCGTCACGATCGGCGACAAGTCGTCGCGAATTTCACTCCAGATCTCGAGCAGCGGATTTCCCAACGCAGCTGGGTGCTTGAATGCGAGAATTTCTGCGTATGCCTCGTTGTACAGCAGTTCCTGTCGAGGTCCCCAGGCAATGAACATCGGCTGTCTTGAGCACAGAACTACCTCAAGAAGCGTCAACAGCTTTTGAGGCCAAGTACCATAACTACCAAGGGCTGTGCTACTCCAATCCCTGTTCCGGAAGTGGATGGCCATGTCGCCGGCAGTGTTGAAAAGGGCCGCTGCAGACGCACTTGCGCAGTTGGCTGAAGACGACGCCACTGCGGGAATATCGGAGAAATTGGTCATGCGTAAGCTCAGAGTTCTAAAGATGATGCGTCGGAGACCAATTTTCAGTTATCCGCAGGTTTAATGGCTAAAGGTTGTTGGGTTCATCTGATCCATTATCTTTCGCTCAAGCTCCATGACAAAGCAGGCAAAGCGACCAACGGGCTGTTATCGTTTGTTAAGCGTGACCTGACATCAAGTGAGATCGAGGATTTGCATGGACGTTCCTCCCAACGCTATTTTTGGGGAAACAAAGCTGTCAATGCGCCTGCACGCATACGCCGGTAATGATCAAGTCTGGGCTGAAGCCTCAGATGATGCGTCAGAGCGACCATCAAGCGGCAGGTGCACTGAAAAGCACGTCCCATTTTCTGCGCTTGATGTCACGTTAACGGTTCCATGATGACCTTGTGCAATAGCCCGAACGATATACAGACCCAGCCCGACACCGCGCTGCCCGCATTGCGTCTGTCCACGAATCATCGGTTCATACATGGTTGCGAACAGGGACTCTGGAATCGGCGGGCCTTCATTCCGGACCGAGAGGGTAAGCTCTTCGGCGCTGATCTCGTACTCAAGAAGGATAGGCCTTCCTGTCGCGCCGTATGTAGCAGCGTTGGCAACCAGATTTCCGAGCAGTTGATGAATACGGTCCGCATCAAGATAAGCCGAGCCCGAATGGGCATCATGGTTGCGCAGCTCGATGTTAGAGAAGCTTAGCCGGAGCTCATCGACGATCGAAATTATAAGCTCGGTAATGTTGACGTCAGTCATGCGCATGGCCAATCCCTTGCCGACACGGGCCTGAGTGAAATCAAGCAGGTCTTCCACTAGGCGCTGCGCCCTAAGCGCGGACCGCTGCACGTTTTGCAGCACTCGCTCCTTTTTACCGGGAAGTGGCTCGCCGTTACCAATCAAGCTGGTCCCCATCAAAATGGCCGACAGCGGGTTACGAAGATCATGACTCACGATGCTGACCATTTGCTCGGCCAGTAGTACGCGGTCCTCAGCTGCGACCCGAAGTTGCGACTCCACCAGTTTGATGACCGTTTCGGCCTCGCGCTCGGCTGCAAGCGCCTCGATGCGCGCAAGCGCACCTCCCACGGCGCTGCAAACGTGTTGGAGATGGCGCACATCGCCCTGAGAGAATCTTTTCGCCGTCCCGGCGACGCACAAAGCACCGTGAACCACTGCCTTGCAGCCCAATGGCAAGGCGAGCAGAAACAGGTCGCTTTCATCGTAATGCGCCATCGTTGGCGAACCTTTCGCCATTGCGTCGCTTAGCGCAGTCCTGTGTCTCGACAACAGGAGATCACTATGGATCTGCGCTCCTGATCCGGCTTTTCGGTCCTGCGACGATAAAGACAAGCCATCCACTCCATGCATTAAGGCTGCGCAGGTGTCATAGTCACAAATCCAATGCAGGCGGTCAGTAATCAGCTTTGCCAACTCCGGTACGCTCTGCAGACTCACGCACTCGGATATGAATTCCAGCAGCAAGCTCTGTCGCGTGAGGGCATCTTTCATGTCGGTATCAGACCTGGAAGAACATATCGTCGGGAGTCACCCCGGTCGCGTCCGCGACGATATTCAGGTAGACGGCTAAACCTACGACCGATATTAACTCCATGATGTCCTCGTCGTTCAAACCATGGTTACTAAGGGACGCGTAGTCTTGCTGTGTCATGCCTTGTGGATTGCGAGCGCACTTCACCCCGAAAAGGATGATGTCGCGCATCTTCTCAGGCGTAAGGTCTTCAACGTGCTCAACCAGCGTCTGCAGCGTCGCTATATCGATTCCCAGGCTCCTGCAGCAGGCCAGATGCGCAGCTTCGCAGTACACGCACTTGCGATCATGCGAAACTGCTGCGACGAGCATTTCTTTTAGGGTGCGAGGCAGTTTTCCACTCAGCATCACGCCTTGCAGTAAGCCCCACGTTCCTTTCGCCGCTGCCAGCGAGTGGCCGTGCATCTTCATGAAATTAGGGGTCATGGGGAATCCCATGCCTCGCTGGAACTCACCGAACACTTCCTCAGACTCTTCGGAAAACTCGCGCGGTATTTCTAATGTTGAAAATGGCATCATTATCCTGCTAACTGGCGGCTGTCGAAGCCTGGCCCTGCTTGGCGTTAGCGCCCGCGGCTCAAGCCGTTCAGGCTATATTAGTCACCATCAAATGGCGAGGTAGTGACGGTACCCCTCCGCAGAATGTTTATTCTCGAGTACTCCTCACCAACTCGACCCACATTGCCTGAAAAATCGTGGTCAATCAGGCCATGCGCCTCTTTAATTCCTGCGGGAATGTGCGAGGGCTGATGACCGCTTCTGCCGTGAACGAAAGCCGGAAATGCCGAACAGGCTGGGACCATGGCAGACGTCATCGCAATCCCGTTGTTCCGCAAGGCTGCAGACGAGTTGAAAATCATCATTGATTCAAATGCTCGCCAAGCTGGAGAAGTGGGACAGAACGCAGAAGACACTAATGGGCAAGTGACCTGGGCGGTGATTATTGGCGCGTTTATCGCCTTCGTCAGTGCATTGGCCTTGGGGGTGTTTGTGATCCGATTGATCACCCGCCAGCTTTATCAATGAGTGACAAGCGCAAGCCGGATCGGTCAGGGTGACCTGATCCAAAGCAGCCGCGAAAAAAGGGGGGCAGGCCCTGACTCACCTGGTAACTACTGTAACCGCGCTGTACCCGGTATATCGACTACCGCGCCCTTCGCCATGGAACGGTCACAAAAAAGCCTCGGATGGAGCCAAGGCTCTACAACTCGGCTTGCAAGCCGGCGATTAATCACCAGGCTTATGTTTATGGACGGGAAGTGTGGGATGCTTCTTTTCGTTGGGCGGATCTACATGTCGTCTCCGGTCGTCTTTCCCATCTTCACGCTCGGGCTTCGGACCTGGTTTGATATCTGTAAACATATGTACTCCCCTGAGTTACATTGTATTAGATGCTTCTGAACCATAGCACACAGGCCTGCGTCGTAAGCTGAGGCGCTCAGACCATTTACCAACGGCGGTTGACGACCAACCAGCGGTGGGTAGCGCCCTTGTTGCTTTCTACCTCGGGTCTTTTACCCTGCGCACGAGATTAGCGGCGCAGATAAAACCGGGAGCGATCGGATCCTTGAGAGGCCATTAGCTGGCCTCGTAAAGCTTGTTAACCAGTCAGTACATCTCTCTAGATGTCGTAGCTGACGGTGATGATAGCTGTGACCATAGAGCAGGTTTGAGCAGTGTCCCGAGGCTCAAATGCCACTCTTGGGCGTCTCAAACCACTAAGCCTGAGACCATTGTACTTCGGCGATTCCGTGCCGCTCAGCGAGGGGTTTGCTGACCACTTGGACCTTGTCGCGCCGGTATTTTGGGATCTGTGCAACTCCTGAATCCACTGCAGCCCAGTGCCACGCCTCGGCATTGGTCATCGTCTCCGTGCTGACGTAAAAGCTCTTGTAAGCGCCGTTATGAATGTAGTCGATTCGATAATGGGCAGAGTGTGCCATGGGTTGTTCCTTATCCCGGAAAGCTACGGATTACGCTTATTCCGAAAGTCGCTCGCCACCTTAGTTCCAGCAATCTTTCTCGGTGGAACAAGGTCATCAAGCGCCGCTCGTCGCGATCCTTACTGCAGGAGCGTCCACTGGAAGTCCCGGTCGAAGATGATGACGCTGTCCGCCTGATGAATACCGCGATGCTCGAGCTGGGCGCGCCAGGCTAGCACGTGCGATCGGTCACCACACGAAACTCATCTGTAGAAGCCAAACCGACAAAACCGCAGAAGTCTTCCAGGTCATTCTGGTAGCACGTCGGGTTCGAGAATTGCGCAGCGCCTAACGGGACTGAGGTTGAATCTGAACTCAATTTTTGCCTGAATTCTTTCTCATTGATGTGGAACAGAGGTAAGCCTGCAAGACTTTAGCTGCTCGCACTGGTAGTACTCGCGCGCAGTGTTGGATTTCGCTCCCTACCGCTGATCCGTATAAATGCTGTCTGCCTTGAACACTACTTGTTTTCCTCGGACAAAGCGTAGGCGCGTCTTCTGCAGCGTCCGCCGCCACTTCGTGGCCACAGCTGCACCCATCGAGGATTCACCATGCGTTCTTCCCATCCAATACGTTGTGCCCTGGTTGCTGCAGTAACCGCCGTCAGCTTGGCAACCTTGGCCGGTTGCGCTCGCGATCCGGAAAAACCTACTTTGTCGGAATTAGCTGTCAGCTCGACTAAGAGCTTGTTCCGCACTGACAGCGACATGCAGAAAGTGCTCAACGCCCAAGCGGCCTTCGATCCTAAGGCCATTGAAAAAACCACGCCGGACGAAGCCCGTAAGCAGCCTACTGTGGCAGATGGTGTAAAGCAGGTACTGGCCGACCAGAAGCGTGACAGCAGCCCCACAGCACTGGTCCCGGGCGTGGCAACCCATGAGATAACCGTAGCCGGTGCTGGAGGGAACTTGCCAGCAACCGTCTATACCCCTGCTGGTAACGGACCATTCCCCGTAGTGCTGTATTTCCACGGCGGCGGTTGGGTGATCGCGGACCGTACCGTGTATGACGGTGGCGCCCGCGGCCTGGCCAAGCAGGCCAATGCTATCGTGGTGTCAGTGGACTACCGTCGCGCGCCTGAATATAAATTCCCGGCAGCCCATCTAGACGCTGTTGCTGCCTACCGCTGGCTCACTACCAACGCTGCTAGCATTGGCGGAGA